>CAZEGA010000474.1:0-1518 GCA_964511675.1 uncultured Rheinheimera sp. | reverse complement strand
GTTATCGCCCGTCAGGCAGACGCTGCCGTGCTGGCCAGCCTGGGTGATACCTCCGTTTTAGTAACGGTAGTTGGCAGGAAAGAAGCCAAGCCAGGCCAGGACTTCTTCCCGTTAACAGTGAATTATCAGGAAAAAATGTATGCAGCCGGCCGTATCCCGGGCGGTTTCTTTAAGCGTGAAGGCCGCCCGTCTGAAGGCGAAACCCTGACTGCCCGTCTGATTGACCGGCCTATCCGCCCGCTGTTTCCGGAAGGCTTTACCAATGAAGTGCAGGTTATTGCTACGGTAGTATCGGTACAGCCGGAAATTCAGCCGGATATCGTTGCGCTTATTGGTACTTCAGCGGCACTGGCCATCTCCGGTATCCCGTTCAGCGGCCCTATCGGTGCGGCCCGTGTGGGTTATATTAATAACCAGTATGTGCTGAACCCGTCAGAAGAAGAGCTGAAAGGCTCCAAGCTGGATTTAGTGGTAGCCGGTACGGCAGGTGCGGTACTGATGGTGGAATCTGAAGCCGGTATTCTGTCTGAAGACATCATGCTGGGCGCTGTAGTGTATGGCCATGAGCAAATGCAGGTGGCGATTAACACCATTAATGAATTTGCCGCTGATGCCGCCAAACCGGCCTGGAACTGGCAGGCGCCAGAGAAAAACGTTGCGCTGATTACCAAAATCGAAGCCATTGCCGCTGCCGGTTTAGGTGATGCGTACCGCATTACTGAAAAAGCTAAACGCTATGAGCGTATCGGCGAGATTAAAGCCGCGCTGCTGGCAACTCTGACTGCAGAGCTGGCAGAAGGCGATAAGCTGGATGCGCTGGAAGTGGGCGAGATTTTCCACAATCTGGAATCTAAAGTGGTGCGCAGCCGTATCACTAAAGGCGAGCCACGTATTGATGGCCGTGATCCGGAAATGATCCGTGGTTTAAGTGTGATGACCGGTGTGCTGCCGCGTACTCATGGTTCAGCCCTGTTCACCCGTGGCGAAACCCAGGCACTGGTTACGGCAACCTTGGGTACCGCCCGGGATGCCCAAACGGTCGATGATCTGTTAAGTGCCAAA
The DNA here is from genome assembly GCA_964511675.1 of uncultured Rheinheimera sp. Taxonomy (GTDB): domain Bacteria; phylum Pseudomonadota; class Gammaproteobacteria; order Enterobacterales; family Alteromonadaceae; genus Alishewanella. The sequence continues at coordinate 456 of CAZEGA010000474.1, read as the reverse complement.
ACAGACACCTTCTTGCTGCATTATAACTTCCCGCCGTTCTCTGTTGGCGAAACCGGTATGATCGGCTCGCCCAAGCGTCGCGAAATCGGCCATGGCCGCCTGGCCAAGCGCGGTGTGCAGGCTGTTATGCCAGATTTCAACGAGTTCCCGTACACCGTGCGTGTGGTATCAGAAATCACTGAATCTAACGGCTCAAGCTCTATGGCGTCAGTTTGTGGTTCTTCACTGGCCCTGATGGATGCCGGCGTACCTATTAAAGCCTCTGTGGCCGGTATCGCCATGGGCCTGGTAAAAGAAGGTGACGATTTCGTTGTACTGTCAGATATTTTAGGTGATGAAGATCACCTGGGCGATATGGACTTCAAAGTGGCGGGTACTACCGAAGGTATTACTGCGCTGCAGATGGACATCAAGATCGAGGGTATTACCAAGGAAATTATGCAAATTGCCCTGAAA
>CAZEGA010000473.1:0-1535 GCA_964511675.1 uncultured Rheinheimera sp. | reverse complement strand
TCCAGCAAGAGGGTTGGCACCTGATAATCGCCCTGACACTCGCCGCCATACCCACTGGGGTAAATACGGTTGCGCTGCCCGCTGCTGCAGTACACCAAGCCGGCAAGCTCCTCAACCCGCGGTAAACGCCAGTCATTGAACCCTGCCACGCTGTTATGGTTGGCCCACTTTACCTGAACTTCAGCTTCCAGATAGGGCACAACCAGTGCTTCGCCTTCACATCTGCCTTCACGCCACTGCCGGCCCCAGGCACAGCGTTGCCACATTAAACCAGTCGTTTTATCCGTTACCGTGCCATCGCCGTTATCCTGGTAACGGGTGGCTTCCACCATTGGCAGCTCCAGGCCGCCGTGAACTGGCGGTAATTCTGGCCAGGTTAAATGTGGTTGCGTATGGTAACCATTGAGAATAACTTCATCAGGCTTAACTCTGTAAACATGTAAAGAGAGGCCGCGCTGACTAAAACGCTTTGCTCCCAGGTATTTTCTGCCAGTCGCTGTTATTGCATATTGGATAACGATAAACTCAGACTCAAGATCTGGCACAAGATCAGGATGTACATCACTGTTATCAAAATATACTTTTTTTGCAGTTTGCAACAACCAGTATACCTCCAGACTATTATTGACTATCCCACATGCAGCACGCTGCCCATACTCTTGGCTTGGCACACCAGTAATTTCACCATAATGACCAAGAGTAAAAGCAACACTGGAAACCTGCTTGCCCACCCAGACTGAAATAGTATCGGCTTCAGTTGGTATCCCGCCGCCGCTGTGTTTAATATATTCTGCTTCACATTGATCGATATAGCGCTCAATCTGAGCTAGCTGTGGTGCCCCCCCAAAAAGCGCGAAAAACAATGTTGCTAACATATCATTATTACCTTCTTATTGAATAATCCGTGTTGGCGAATTCCCTTTTTGAAGCACATCATTCATACAATCTGATTTATGTTCACAAATACCTATTGTAACATTACCATCAACGTCATTATTCGCCATCGCACCAACATATAAATGGTTATATGCTCGCTTCACCCACTCAGCATCAGCGCCACTACCGCCGTTATGCATATCAAACATATTTGAGAAATTAATACTGCCATCAGGATGGGTATGATAGCCTATTTGCTGCGTTACCGGCAGGGTCACACTTTCCCTCTCTCCTACTATCGGTTTGGTGTACTGGTAATAGACTGTGCCTGCCCGCGTTGTCTTTTTGTTGATATAACCACCAATCTCCAACTGTGCCTGATGCGCCAACGCAGTTAATGCATCCAATACTTCTTTGGCAGCATTGTCTGCGCCATCTGGCCCAGAGAATATATTTGTTTCCTTTAACACCGGTTCACACTTAGGTTCTGAGGGTTGGTTATGACAAAATAACAAATCAATCTGAGCTTGCAGCCATGCCTTATCCTGCTCCAGCTTTTTTTGCTCTTTTTTCTCTTCATCGTCATCGCAACCATCATCTGTGGTTTGCGCCGCCCATACATACAGGGTACCAGATGCTTTTTGCTCTGCTGTTGCCGG
>CAZEGA010000472.1:0-1549 GCA_964511675.1 uncultured Rheinheimera sp. | reverse complement strand
GCGGTGCCGCACCTAAAATAGACACCCAGATCACCGGCTTGCGGCCTATTCTGTCCCCCACCGGGCCGCCAACCACCGTACCCACCGCCACAGCCGCCAGAAACAGAAATAAAAATAACTGCGAGTCAGCAACCGATACGGCAAATTTTTCAATCAGGTAAAAGGTGTAAAAGTTACTCAGGCAGGTCATATACACATACTTGGAAAACACCAGCAGTGCCAGCACCAGCAGAGCCTGTCTGGTTTGCCGTGGTGATAAGCCGTTGTCAGCAACCACATTGCCGCGCTTGTGCGCCGTGGCATGCGACGCTATTACCCAGCGGCTGACCCGCTGCAGCACGATGATCCCCAAAATGGCAAACAGACAAAACCAGCCTATGCTGCCCTGTCCGCGCGGAATAATAATGATTGCCGCCAACAGCGGCCCCAGCGCCGAACCGGCATTACCGCCTACCTGAAACACGGCCTGCGCCAGACCATAGCGGCCGCCGGATGCCATACGGGCAACCCTTGATGCCTCAGGATGAAATGTAGAGGAGCCCAGGCCAATCATGGCAGACGCCAGCAGCAGCATGCCAAAGCTGTTTACCATGCTCAGCATAGCCAGGCCCAGCAGCGTAAATACCATTCCCAGGGGTAATAACCCTGGTTTAGGGTGCTTGTCGGTATAAAACCCCACAGCGGGTTGCAATAAAGACGCCGTGAGTTGAAAGATCAGTGTGATCAGGCCAATCTGGGCAAAACTAAGCAGGTACTGCTGTTTTAACATCGGATAAATAGCCGGTAATACCGCCTGGATCAGATCGTTTAGCAAGTGCACAAAACTGACCGCCCCAACCACCGGCAGTGCCAGTACAGCAGGTGTGGCAACCGCTAAAGATACAGCAGCCTTATTAACGCCCGTCATAATTCCCCGCTGGCTGGTTAATGTAAAAGGCGGCCAGTATATACCATCGGAACATTACCGGAACATGACCAACGCGCCAGGTTACCCGTCAGCTGCGGTATTTCCGGTAATGTTCAGTAGACATCCGGGCAGCGCAATACCGTAAAGGCGGTTAATGCCATATCTATACCGCACTCACACAAACTACGCTGCCGTTTACTTTAATCTGCCTTAGCCGCTAGCCGGCTTATCCTTACTATGCAGCCACTGATATAGCAGCGGCAATACCAGCAGCGTCAGCAAGGTGGCAGAAATAATGCCGCCTATTACCACTGTTGCCAGTGGCCGCTGTACTTCGGCACCGGTGCCGGTATTCAGCGCCATCGGCACAAAGCCGAGGCTGGCCACCAGGGCGGTCATCAACACCGGTCTGAGCCGGATAATGGCGCCCTCCACTACCGCATACAGCAGATCGCCTTTTTCCTGCCACAGCTGGCGCATAAACGACACCAGTACCAGGCCGTTCAGTACCGCTACACCACAAAGCGCAATAAAGCCGACACCGGCCGAAATGGACAGCGGCATATCGCGCAGCCACAACGCCAGCACGCCGCCGGTCAGCGCCAGCGGTACGCCGCTAAAGATAATCAGCGCATCTTTTAC
>CAZEGA010000471.1:301-1564 GCA_964511675.1 uncultured Rheinheimera sp. | reverse complement strand
CATGGCCGTATCTTTTTTCGCCGCATCAGCGGCTTTGGCGTCTTGCGTACATTGCAGGTTCTGACAGCCCGGCTTTACTGACAGTGCCAGTGCCAGTTGCTTGCCATCAGCAGAGACTTTAAAACCCTCTACCGGCAGCGGTAAATCAGTGATCTGCCGTGCTTCACCGCCGTATAACGGCAACTGCCATACCTGATTAGTCCCGCTGCGGCTGGCAATAAAGTAAATACTCTGGCCATCACCTGCCCACTGCAGCTGGCTTTCACGGCCAGCACTCTGGGTTAAGCGGGTTACTTTGTTTAAGTTGGATAAATCCATCAGGTATAAATCGCTGCTGGTGTCAGCCGGGCTAAAACCACCGTTAGTCTGGCCGTACACTAAAAAGCGGCCATCGGGTGACAGCACCACATCGTGCAGTTTATTAAACTGGTTTAAATGCTCTGTTGTCAGCGGTGCTTTGGCCACAGCCGCCCCGCTTAATAACACTGACAGCGCAACTAAGGTTTTTTTCATTATGTGTCCCTTGGTTCTTGTTGTTATAGCTCAGAAAAAATAAAGGCCACAGTATAACTGCAGCCCTGGCTGGATCAGGCTTTAAGCGCTGTCGCCATGTTTTCGATATTCACTTTCCAGATGGCCGGCCCCTGCTGGTGCACGTTGTTGCCATTGGCATCTACCGCTACCGTTACCGGCATATCCTGTACGTCAAACTCGTAAATCGCTTCCATACCTAAATCGGCAAACGCCACCACGCGCGATTTTTTAATCGCTTTCGAGACCAGATAGGCCGCGCCGCCTACGGCCATTAAATACACCGCTTTATGCTGCTTAATACTGGCGACGGTTTTATCGCCGCGCTCCGACTTGCCAATCATGCCCAGCAGGCCGGTTTGCGACAGCATCATATCGGTAAATTTATCCATCCGGGTGGCGGTTGTCGGGCCGGCCGGGCCAACGACTTCGTCACCTACGGCATCGACCGGGCCGACGTAGTAAATAAAGCGGTTGTTAAAATCAACGCCATCCGGCAATTTTTCGCCACGGTTTAGCATATCGGCAATACGTTTATGGGCGGCATCCCGGCCGGTCAGCATCTTACCGCTTAGCAGCACGGTTTCACCGGTCTGCCAGGTCTGTACTTCTTCTGGCGTAACGGTGTCTAAATTGACCCGGCGCACATTGCTGCCAAGCTCCCAGGTGACCTGCGGCCAGTCTTCCAGTTTTGGCGGTGTAATATCGGCCGGGCCGCTGCCATCCAGATGA
>CAZEGA010000471.1:0-291 GCA_964511675.1 uncultured Rheinheimera sp. | reverse complement strand
GTGGCGGCACAGTTGGGGATCATCACTACCGGCAAGCTGGCGGCATGGGTTGGTACGCTGTTAATTTTTACATCCACAACTGTCGTTAAGCCCCCTAAGCCCTGGGCACCAATACCCAGTTTGTTGACTTTTTCATACAGCTCCAGACGCAGCTTTTCATCGGCAGTTTCGGCGCCTTTGGCAATCAGATCCTGAATATCCACCGGCTCCATCAGGGCTTCTTTGGCCAGTACCGCGGCTTTTTCGGCCGTACCGCCAATGCCTATGCCCAGCATGCCCGGCGGACACCAG
>CAZEGA010000470.1:0-1578 GCA_964511675.1 uncultured Rheinheimera sp. | reverse complement strand
CTGGAAGGGGTAATTATTGAAAATACCTATCTGGACTACTTGTTTCGTTATGGCATAGCAGGGGGGGCCGCCATACTGCTAGTGATTTTTATATTGTATTTTTATTCGTTCAGCGTGTTGTTTCAGGCCCGGGTTTTGTTTGTCCGTGGCAGGGCACACTTTTACCTGTTCCAGCTGGCGCTTGGTTGTCATGTTTCGATGTTTACGGTGTTCTTTTATGCCCTCAGTGGCACGCCGCTGGATGCGTACCGCTCCGCCGTATGGTCAAGCTTTTTAGTCGGCCTGATGGCCTGGCTCCAGGTTGTTTTACAGAGGAGTGCGGCGGCTGAGGTGGTGCCTGAGTTTACATCAGCGCGCAGCCGCGTTAAGGGGCTATCTGCACCCGGCCGTTAGGCGCGCCGGGACGGGGTATATTTTGCTTTCTGAATATGCGTTGTTCCGCCGTTAACGTTTTTTGTTTATCATAGCGCTCCGAGATCAGCATTGCCGCCCCACACGGCTCAATCGTATTACTTAAAGCAGGCACCTGACGCAATGAATTTAACCAATCTGCAGCTGCTGGAACAACGTATTCGCACCAAAGAGCATTTTATTGCCTTGATGCAAGACGAAGCCGCTCAGGTGACAACCAGCTTTGTTAACCCTTTTTCGGTCAGAGTATTGGCCGAACGGGCGGATCTGATCCGGCAGATAGATCATTTTTATATTGATGGCGGCCTGTATGTAAAGCTGTTTAACCTGTTCAGCCGCAGCAAGACCAACCGTTGCAGTTTTGATTTTTCTTCTGTCGCCACCGATTTTTTCCGGCATTGCCAGACGCAGCAGAGCAAGGTTGCCCTGGTGGGAGCCAAAGCTGAAGAAATTGACGCCGCGATAAAAAATATCCGTCTGCGCTACCCGCAGCTTGACATTGCGTACTGGCGGCATGGTTACTTTAGCGACGAGCAGCAGCGCCAGCAGTGTTTTGCCGCTATAAATGCCAGTGGCGCCAAAGCCCTTATCTGTGGCATGGGCACTCCTCACCAGGAACAATTTATCATTGCTGCCCGCCAGGCTTGCCCTGCGGTACGTTTTTTTTCTACCTGTGGTGGTTTTTTAACCCAAACCTCGCTGGATATAGATTACTGGCACCCGACGATGAACCGGCTGGGCCTGCGCTGGCTGCAGCGTGCGGTGCAACATTCGCATGTGCGTGACAGAATACTGCGCGATTACCCGTTGTTTATCTGGCATTACGTTAAATATGGCCTTAAGCGTAAAAATCAGGATACCTCGGCATGACACCAGCCGTTTACCCGAGATCGGTGCTGATAACCGGGGCAACAGGTTTTGTCGGCGCGCCGCTGCTGGAGCTGCTTGGCCGGCATTGCACGGTTTACAGCCTGGGGCGCAGTAAGCCGGCCGCGGATATTACCCATGTAGAGGCCGCATTTGGCGAAAATACTGCCTGGCTGGCTGCGGTTAAACCTGTATTGCAGCAGACAGAAGTGGTAGTACATTGTGCAGCCAGGGTGCATATGATGGCGGATAACGCCGCTGATCCGCTGGCGGCGTTCAGTGCCGTGAATACTGACGCCA
>CAZEGA010000469.1:0-1604 GCA_964511675.1 uncultured Rheinheimera sp. | reverse complement strand
ATATTGACGGCGACAGCGCCTCGCTGGCGGAAGTGTGTGCGCTGTTATCAGCTATTACCGATATTCCGATCCGGCAGAGCCTGGCGGTAACCGGCTCAATTAACCAGCATGGCCAGGTGCAGGCCATAGGCGGGGTAAACGAAAAAATAGAAGGCTACTTCCGGCTGTGCCAGAGCCGGGGCTTAACCGGGGAGCAGGGCGTGATTATTCCGGCCAGCAATCAGCTGAACCTGGTACTGACGGAAGAAGTGGTCAATGCGGTTAAGCTGAATAAATTCCATATCTATGTGGTAAAAACCGTTGATGATGCGCTGGTGCTGTTAACCGGGGTCGAAGCCGGCGCGAAGAACAGCCGTGGCCAGTATCCGAAAAAATCGGTCAATGGCCGTGCTATGGCGCGCCTGGCCGAGATAGCCGAAATTGTCAATGGCGCCGCCGGAGACGATTAGCCGGCCGATACCGCAGCAAAGGCCGGATGGTACTGCACCATGCCGTGTTTGCCCTGTAACGCGCCCGGGGCAAGTTCGAGCAGCATAAAGGCATTATCCGGCACCTGCCACGGGCAGCTGACATTAAAACGGCTGGCCGGGGTAAAGCCAAAACGCGGGTAATACGCTGGATGCCCCAGCACCACCACAGCGGCAATACCGCGTTTGTGACACTGTTCCAGCCCGGCCCGTACCAGGGCCGAGCCGATGCCCTGGTGTTGCAGCACATTGTTTACTGCCATCGGCGCCAGGGCCATCAGCTTGATATCCGGCGCTTTGTCCAGCGTTGCCGGCGAAAACATAATATGGCCAATAACCTGGCCATGCTGCTCGGCAACCAGCGATATGTACGGCGCACTGTGCCGGCGCAGGCTGGCTATCAGTTGCGCTTCGGCAGTATTGTTAAAGGCTTTTTGCGTTAATTGCTCTGTGGCAAGGTAATCGGCGGGTGTTTCGGTACGTACTGTCGTGTCGTAGCCCAGCGCATGCCAGGTACTGTTGCGCCGCCGCTGCAGGGTACGGCTGATGTTATGCAGTAAAGTCATCACAACTCACTGTAAACACAAAAGGTGTTAACAGTGTACCGGACATCGGCTGTCAATCAAGTGTTAGCTGCGGCAAAACGCCGGCTTAGTTTGCCGGCAAAAGCCGCCAGCAGGATGGTGGCACTGAGCAGCGACAACCACAGATCGCCAAACCGGGCATAAGGTGTCTGGCCTGTGGTCAGCTGTACCTGGTCCGGCAATACCGTTTCGGTAAACTGCGCGGCCACTTTACTGATGCTGCCATCCGGTTTTATCACGGCAGTGACACCGGTGTTGGTGGCTCGCAGCAGCGGGCGGCCAAATTCCAGCGCCCGCATTTGCGCAATTTGCAAATGCTGGTGCGGGCCTATGCTGTCGCCAAACCAGGCATCGTTACTCACCGTCAGCAGCAGTTGGGTCTGGGTTGTCATATTGGCGGCAATTTGCGCCGGAAACGCAATTTCAAAACAAATAGCCGGCAGTAAATGGTAGCCATTGGCCAGCAGGTTCGGCTGCACATAAGCCCCGCGGCTGAATGAACTCATCGGTAAATCAAAAATCGGTGCCAGCTTGCGCAGCCAGCTTTCAAACG
>CAZEGA010000468.1:0-1604 GCA_964511675.1 uncultured Rheinheimera sp. | reverse complement strand
AGCTACCCACTGACTGGTAACTCAATCGATCAGAATTAAATTGAAAAGGTACTAGCTGCAACTATATTTGGGTTGGCTTTTGCAGCAATCAAATGCCTGGCCTTTAAATAGCTATTTTTCGCAATAGCCCAATGAATGGCCGTATCACCTTGCTTTGTTGTTTTATCTAAATCGGCACCTTTGTTGATAAGATGCTCAGTTATGTTGTGAGTTACTTGTTCATTTCCAACTGACTCAATCAACGGTGTGACTGAATTTCCGTCCCTAACATTAATATCAGCGCCGGCAATCAGCAGCAAATCTATTAGTTCGGTATCATTGCGCTGGATTGCTGCAAAAATTGGTGTAACACCATTAACATTAGGGTTATTGGGTAGAGCACCTCGATTAAGAAGAAGTGTAACAGCCGCTTTGTTCTGGTTAACAACCGCAACTTCTAGAGGTGTAACGCCTTGCCGGTCTCCATAGTTAACTATCGCGCCGGCATCAAGAAGTAATTCCGCTGCTTTTGTTTGGTTGTTTAGCACTGCCAGTTTGAGAGGAGTTGCGCCCTGGTGACTACCGAAATCAGTTCTAATATCTAAGTTAACACCCTTTTGAGTAAGAATTTTTAGTGCTTCTATATTTCCTTGTGCGGAAGCGACATGTACAGGCAGCCAATCGTTACCAAAAACCCCTTTGCTGAGTTCATCGGCAGAGAGTGATCTTAAGTGTTCTAAATTATTTTGAGCAATTGCATGATGTGGCGTTAAAGTACAACCAGAAAGAGCTGCTGCCGTTAAAAACAGAAAAATAGCCAGTTTGAAGTTAGTCATGATTAATTAAAGTCCGTTTTCTTTTTTTTGGAACATTAAACATAAACATACCTTCAAAGCTTTTCAACTTATTGGGCTGCCACAATCAATATCGACTTAAAGGTAGGGTAAACTTAATGGTAGAGCGCCAGCCAGCAGTGCTCTAAAAATATTTAGTACGGTAACAGCACTCAACCGGGGGTACTTTTGGGGGTATCTTTAAAAGCATTCAAAGACAAAAACGCCATATATCACAAGCATATAGCTCCAGTTCAATAGACGCCAGCCCATAACCGGCCACTAACCCAGCGTAACTGCTGGGTTTTTGTTTGACTTCTGTTTACCGGCGTCGACTATAGTTTACTGAAATCCCCCCGATAATTGGGGGCCATTCAGGGGCCTGTGGGCTACTTCAAAAACAAGGCCCCCATAATGTCAATATAGAGGCCTGTCCAAATGCCATTAACTGCAACCCAAGTCGATAACAGAATAATTATGATTTAGGTGGGAATATAGCATAAATGCGATATACTCAATGGGAGATTGTATTCGCCTGTGATGCCGTGCTGGATGAGATCAGAAGTCTTCCAGCTGACATGCAGGCACGGTACCTGAGACTGACAGATATTATTGAAGAACATGGCCCGCAATCGCTTGGTATGCCCCATGTTAAGCCTTTAGAAAAGGGACTATGGGAACTCAGGCTGACTGGCAAAGATGGTATCGGCAGAGTGCTGTATATTGCCAGTACCGGGAAGCGGGTTGTCGTTCTTCATGCTTTTGTCAAAAAGACCCAGAAAACACCACGCA
>CAZEGA010000467.1:0-1615 GCA_964511675.1 uncultured Rheinheimera sp. | reverse complement strand
GGAACAAATTCGATAACCTGTGAAAACCGGCTGACAAAGGCCGGCACCATGCTGGCCAGGTTAATCAGCACCGGGCGGTTATGCCGTGGTGCCTGCCAGCCAATCTCGACCGGTGCGCCGTAAGACGGGCCTTCACCACTGAGGTTATGCGGCACAAAACGCTCTGCATCAAACTGCCATAACAGCTCGTCGAACGCCTCGGCCTGTTGCTGGCCGGCAGTATATACGAAAATGCGCTGCCTGGCGCGGTACAAGTCGGCGCACAGCTGGCAGGCTAAAGCAAAATGAGCTGGCGTGGTGCTCAGCTCATTTTGTTGGGTATCCTGCAGCAGATAAAAGCTGACTTGCATTAATGATCCTGCTGCTGGCCAACCCGGTTAATTAAAAACTGTGTCAGCATTGGCACCGGCCGGCCGGTGGCACCTTTGTCTTTGCCACCACTGCGCCAGGCTGTGCCGGCAATATCCAGGTGGGCCCAGTTATATTTGCGGGTAAAACGTGACAAAAAGCAGGCAGCGGTAATAGTACCGGCGGCGCGGCCACCTAAGTTACTGAAATCAGCAAACGGGCTTTCCAGCTGGTCCTGATAGTCGTCCCACAATGGCAGACGCCAGGCGCGGTCACCGCTTTGCTCAGAGGCATTTAAGATCTCGTGCGCCAGCGGGTTATGGTTGCTCAGCAAACCGGTGGCATGTTTGCCCAGTGCTACCACGCAGGCACCGGTTAACGTAGCCACGTCGATGACCAGTTCCGGGTCGAAACGCTCGACATAGGTCAGGGCGTCGCACAATACCAGCCGGCCTTCGGCATCGGTATTTAATACTTCCACCGTCTGGCCCGACATGGTGGTAAGAACATCGCCCGGCCGGTAGGCATTGGCATCGGGCATGTTTTCTGCAGCAGCCAGTACGCCAATCACATTAATCGGCAGGTTTAAATGCGCCAGTGCGTGCATGGTACCAAACACCGATGCCGCGCCACACATATCGTATTTCATTTCGTCCATACCATCGCCCGGTTTCAGGCTGATGCCGCCGGAGTCGAAAGTCAGGCCTTTGCCCACCAGCACCACAGGGGCGCTGTCGTTGCCGGCGCCGTGGTAACGGATCACCGCCATACGCGGGCCATTGACTGAGCCCCGGCCCACTGCCAGATAGGAATTCATTGCCAGTTTGGCCATTTCGTCCGGTCCCAGCACTTCAACACTGATGTTAGCGCTGCTTTGTGCCAGTTGCTGTGCCTGCTCGGCCAGATACTGCGGTGTGCAGATATTCGGTGGCAGGTTACCGACATCTTTACACTGCTTAACACCGGCTGCGATAGCCAGGCCATGTTCTACGGCTTTTTCACCAATAGTCAGGTCGCGCCGGGTAGGGACATTAAACACAATTTTGCGCAGCGGGCGGCGGGTTTCGTCTTTTTTGCTTTTTAACCGGTCAAACACATACAGGCTGTCCTGGGTGGTTTCCACGGCGTGGCGCACTTTCCAGTAGGTATCGCGGCCTTTTACATGCAGCTCGGACAAAAAGCACACCGCTTCCATTGAGCCGGTTTCGTTCAGCGTGCTGATGGTTTTGGCAATGATCTGGCGGTACTGGCGCTCGTCTAATTCACG
>CAZEGA010000466.1:0-1634 GCA_964511675.1 uncultured Rheinheimera sp. | reverse complement strand
TACAAATCATGGCAGTGGTGGTACTGCCAACAATAAATTGCCGGATGCGGGAGTGGCCATAGGCGCCCATCACCAGCAAATCAATCACATGCTCCTGCTGGTACTGATGCAGCACCATATCGGGCTCCCCCGCCACTATCGCCGCCCTGGTATCAAAACCGGCAGCGCACAGCACCTGGGCCGCACTGTGCAACTGTGCCCTGCTGCTATCGGTTTCCGCCCCGGCCATAACCAAATGTACCGGCAGGCCACGGCATAACGGGCTGGCAGCAAGCATCTGCAGGCTCTTCTGCGCGGTAGCGCTGCCGTCATACGCCAGCATAATACGCTGCGGTGCTTTGTAGTGCTGCTGGGTCAGTAAAATGGGCTTATGCAAGCTGCGGATCACCCGCTCGACATGCAGCCCCATATGGCCATGGGCATCTGCACTGCTGAAACCGCGCTTGCCCAGCACCAGCAGACGGGTTTGTTGTTCAAATTCCGCCAGGGTTTCAACCAGCGGGCCATGGCGTAAACACTCATCCGTCGCGTTAACACCGGCCTGCCCGGCACGGGCTTTGGCAGCAGCTAATATGGCGCTGCCACGTTGCCATGCCAGCTTACTGTGTTTTTCATCCAGCTCGGCCAGTTGCTGTAACAGCAGCTCCTGCGAGCCTAAACCGATACTGCCGCTTAAATCCGGAGTATGGGTATGCTGGGCTTTATCCAGCACATGCACCAGCGACAGCGCCACATCCAGTTGCTTTGCCGCCCACACGGCATAATCACACACTGCCTCGGCATAAGGCGAGGCATCAATACAAGCCAGTACTTGCGTTGTCATTATGTTTCTCTTTCAATACTACCGGCCGCTGCTGCTGCAAAAACCAGCACAGCATAGCGTAAGGCGGTAAAAACAGTATTCAACCTTAGTGGTATATTCACCGGATAACAGGTGAAACACAGCAAAACAGCATTTGCTGTTACAGACGGGCCCGGATTCTAACAAATAGTTAAACGGCTTTATACTGTTAAACCGGTAAACCTTCACGAAAAAACTGCACAGCACCACATTGGCTGCAGGCCAGCAGTTCAGCCGGGTGGGTATAATCAATATGTTGCAGGCAGTGGCTGCAGCGATAACGGCCCATACCAACCATTTCGCCCTGAAAATAAATGCCCTGGTGAGTAAAGTCGGCGGTCAGTTCCTGCCACTCCAGCTGGCTTTTATCCGTGATCTGGCTCAGCTGCTGCCACAGGGCCTCTGGCCATAATGGTGGCAGCTCATCAGCCGGCTTGTCGTCCTGTTCGTACCACTGCCGTTTTAAGGTTTCAATAAACAGCCGGGTTTCATATGCCGTCAGCTCCTTACCCGCCCGGATATAGGCTTTAAACTGCTGGGCAAAGCTGAGCATATTGTCCAGTTGCCGGCGCTCGGCCTGCTGTAAAACAGTATTAAACTCTGCCAGCCAGCGTTGATACTTTTTCAGAAAATCTGTCATAACGGCTCCTTTGGCTTTAAAACCAGTATAGACAAGATGCAGCTTATTGTTGTCACCGGGCGGCTGCGGTATGCTATAGCCATTTTTCGCCACAGCAACGGCGGCCATGTTAACCCCCTTTTCGGAAGACCTTAATGCAAGAACAATACAACC
>CAZEGA010000465.1:0-1643 GCA_964511675.1 uncultured Rheinheimera sp. | reverse complement strand
AGCTGGATACCTACCCGAATCAGATTGAGGTCATCACCGCTGAACAAATGATGGATGCTTATTCCAGCGTCGGCATGCCACTGGGTTATAACCACTGGTCTTATGGCAAAAAATTTATTCAGACCGAGCAAAACTACAAACGCGGCTATATGGGGCTGGCATATGAAATCGTGATTAATTCCAACCCCTGCATTGCTTACCTGATGGAGGAAAATACCATTACCATGCAGGCCCTGGTGATGGCGCACGCCTGTTATGGCCATAACTCCTTTTTTAAAAATAATTACCTGTTTAAAACCTGGACCGACGCCGGCTCTATCATCGACTATCTGGTGTTTGCCAAAAACTATATCAGCCAGTGTGAAGAAAAATACGGTATCAGCGAAGTGGAAGATATGCTCGATTCCTGCCATGCGCTGATGAACTACGGTGTCGACCGCTATAAAAGGCCGCAGAAAATCTCGCTGGATGAAGAACAAAAGCGCCAGCAGGAGCGCGAAAGCTACCTGCAGTCCCAGGTGAATGATTTATGGCGCACCATACCGACAAAAACAGCGGCGGCGGAGCAGCAGAACAGCCGTTTCCCTGCAGAGCCACAGGAAAACATCCTGTACTTTATTGAAAAAAATGCCCCGTTGCTCAAACCCTGGCAACGCGAAATTGTGCGCATAGTGCGGAAAATTTCGCAGTATTTTTACCCGCAAAAGCAAACCCAGGTCATGAACGAAGGCTGGGCAACCTTCTGGCACTACACTATTTTGCAGCACCTGTATGATGAGGGTAAAGTCAGTGACCGCTTTATTCTGGAAGTCTTACACAGCCATACCAATGTCGTGGCGCAACCGGAATATAACAGCAAGTATTATTCCGGCATTAACCCCTATGCGCTGGGTTTTGCCATGTTCAGTGATATACGCCGGATCTGCGAGCAGCCAAGTGCGGAAGATAAAGAATGGTTTCCTGATCTGGCTGGCAGCAACTGGCTGGACACGCTGCACTTTGCCATGCAGAACTTTAAAGACGAGAGCTTTATCAGCCAGTACTTATCACCTAAGGTGATCCGCGATTTTCACCTGTTTGCCATTATTGATGATGATGAAGACAGCAGCCTGGAGGTAGCAGCAATCCACAACGCCGAAGGGTACCAGAAGATCCGCCAGATGCTGTCACAGCAATATAACTTAAGCCAGATTGAACCTAATATTCAGGTTTATAATGTCGACCTGAACGGCGATCGCTCGCTGACATTACGCTATGTACCGCAAAACCGCGTACCGCTGGCCGCCAGTTACCAGCAGGTACTGAAACATTTACACCGGCTCTGGGGCTTTGATGTGTACCTGGAGCAGCAAAATGACGATGGCACTATAGCATTACTGGCCCAATGCCCCGGCAACAGTTAAGCAAGCCGTCACGGATAGCAGGTAACCTGATTACGGCCCGCCGCTTTGGACTGATACAAGCCCTTATCGGCCGCCTCAATCCATTGCCTGTGCTCAGCCATATCCGCATGGTACTCCGCCAACCCCAGGCTCAGCGTGACGTTAAGCCGCTGGCCATTATAGGGGATCTGTAAAGCCTCAACCGACTGCCGCAAACGCTCTGCCAGCACCTTGGCCTGGGCAATATCGGTATCTACCAGC
>CAZEGA010000464.1:0-1646 GCA_964511675.1 uncultured Rheinheimera sp. | reverse complement strand
AGCCACAAATCCCGCCAACTGGCATTGGTGACCAGATTACCCGACCAGGAGTGCGCCAGCTCGTGGGCAATCAGGTTTACCAGGCTGCCATCACCGGCTACCACCGTAGGGGTAATAAAGCTCAGTACCGGGTTTTCCATACCACCAAACGGGAAGCTGGGCGGCAAAATCAGTAAATCGTAACGGCCCCAGCGGTAGTCGCCATACAGCTGTTCGGTGGCATCGATCATAGCCTGGGTGCTGGCAAACTCTTGCGCAGAGGCTTGCAGAATATAAGGCTCGGCATAGATACCGGTTTGTTCGCTCATCGCTTTAAACTGCAAGTCGCCGGCAGCAATGGCAATTAAGTAGGCCGGTATCGGCTTGGGCATAACAAACTGGTAATCGCCGTCACGCAGCATACCCGGCTCATTATTGGCGCTCATAATAGCCAGCACGTCATCGCTGGTCTGGATACGGGCGCTGTAGGTCATGCGTACAGCCGGGGTGTCCTGAATGGGTATCCAGCTGCGGGCATGAATGGCCTGATTCTGGCTGAACATAAAGGGCGTGGTTTTACCGGCGGTTTGCTCTGGCGTTAACCACTGCAGGCCGGAGGCTTTAGCGGTAGAGCTGTAGTAAATACGCAGCGTTTGTGCGGTAAAAGCCGGGCTGATAGTCAGCTTACTGCCCAGCACCGCATCGCGCTCTGCCAGGCTAAAAGGCACTTTTTGCCAGTTACCGTCGGCGCGTTTGGCGTAAACGCGGTCAATCACCAGATCGCGCGTATCCAGGTAAATAGTATTACTGCTGTGGTTCAGCCAGTTAAGTTGTAAATCGGCAAAGCCGGTCAGGGCTTTTTGCTCAAAATTAACGGCTAAATCCAGATGCAGGTGTGTTACCGTTACCGCATCAATGTTGGCATAAGTGTAGGTGTCGCTGGCGGCCATAGTATAGCTGCTGCACAGCAAGGCGCTGGTAAGGGTAAACAGACGAACAGACATAAGTTTTCCTTGAAACTGACAGAGGGCTGAGTGTAAAGGCAAAGCCGGGGCCAAGACAAGGCCGCCAGGGTGGCCGTTTCTATTAAACTAAACTGCTGGAACTATTGGTGGCGGTGCTGCCGGGTTTGACTACACCCAAATCGGTGTGATTGCATGGCATTATGAGCGGTGTTATATTTAGATATAACTTCTGTTTTGTTGGAGATCAATGATGCACACAACGAATCTGCGTAAAGTCGGTGGCTCTGTCATGTTGGCCGTTCCACCTGCTTTTTTAGAACAGTTACACCTTCAGGCTGGTACAACTGTTGGACTGGCCGTCGATAACGGTTGTCTGGTTGTTAATCCCAATCCCCGGCCGCGTTATACCCTTGAAGAGTTGCTGGCTGCTTCGGATTATTCACAACCTCTGTCACCGGAAGAACGTGAATGGGTTGACGCACCTGCAGCTGGCAGGGAGCTTTTATGAACAGGGGAGATATTTACCTGGTTTCTCTTGATCCGACTGCTGGCCATGAACAAAGTGGCAATCGCCCGGTGTTGATTGTGTCACCCACTGCGTTCAATAACACGACAAAGCTGCCGGTAATATGTCCAATCACTACAGGCGGGGTATTTGCCAGGCGGCTGGGTTTTGCTGTATCGGTTGAAGGGATTAAGACG
>CAZEGA010000463.1:0-1667 GCA_964511675.1 uncultured Rheinheimera sp. | reverse complement strand
CTCCAGCTTGCGCACCCGCTCCAGACAAGGTGTGGGGCTGAGCCCTACCCTGCGCGCCAGTTCTACGTTCGCCAGCCGGCCATCATGCTGTAATTCAGTGAGTATTTTGCGGTCGATACGATCTAACTTCTTGATACTTTTATTTAAAGAGTACATGGCAGCTAAAAAAATGGCTTTTTAAATTTAAACAGAATTTTGCACTACTCCTGAGCACTAAAACAAGGATTAATTCTGCAAAGTTAGCAGTATACTGCGCACAAATTTTACCTCAGCCAACATTTACCTCAGAAAAGGGCTTAAAACTATGATTATTGGCGTACCAAAAGAGATAAAAAACCACGAGTACCGCGTCGGTATGACACCTGCCAGCGTACGAGAGCTGATCCAGCACAAACACAGCGTGCTGGTAGAAAGCAACGCCGGTATGGGCATTGGTTTTACTGATGAAGATTATACCGCGGCTGGCGCCACTGTGCTGGCAAGCGCAGCAGAAATATTTGCCAAAGCAGATATGATCGTGAAGGTTAAAGAGCCGCAGGCAGTAGAGCGTGCTATGCTGCGCGAAGGCCAGATCCTGTTTACCTACCTGCACCTGGCGCCGGATTTACCGCAAACAGAAGATCTGATTAAATCCAAAGCGATTTGTATCGCTTATGAAACGGTTACCGACGCCCGCGGCGGCTTACCGCTGCTGGCACCTATGTCAGAAGTCGCTGGCCGGATGTCGATTCAGGCCGGTGCCCGGGCGCTGGAAAAATCCTGCGCCGGCCGCGGTATGTTATTAGGTGGTGTGCCAGGCGTAGCACCGGCTAAAGTCGTGGTCATTGGCGGTGGTATGGTCGGTACCAACGCAGCACAGATGGCATTAGGCCTGGGTGCAGATGTTACGGTACTGGATCGCAGCGTAGATGTACTGCGCCGTATCAATGCCCAGTTCAATGGCGCGGTAAAAGCCATTTACTCGACTGCCGATGCCTTAGAGCAGGAAGTTCTGGCGGCAGATTTAGTGATCGGCGGCGTACTGGTACCGGGTGCAGCGGCACCTAAGCTGGTTACCAAAGATCATATCAAGCGGATGAAACCAGGCTCTGCCATTGTCGACGTGGCGATTGACCAGGGCGGCTGTGTCGAGACATCTAAACCGACAACACACGCTGAACCTACCTATATTGTTGATGACGTTGTGCACTACTGTGTGGCCAACATGCCGGGTGCCGTACCGCGTACCTCTACCTTTGCGCTGAACAACGCCACGCTGCCGTTTATTATCCGCCTGGCAAACAAAGGCTATAAACAGGCCCTGCTGGACGACAAGCACTTAATGAATGGCTTAAATGTGATCAATGGCCAGGTGACCAACCAAAGCGTGGCAGAAGCCTTAGGTTTCAGCTTCGTTGCGCCAGAAGTTGCGTTAAACGCTTAATATTGTTCAATAAATAAGCACTATTTTTAAGGGCCGGTTTTCCGGCCTTTTTTATTAGCGGGCTTTTTTATTGTTTACCAAAGGTTTATTTGCATTTTGCTATATACATTCGCTGCAGACCTGTTATAGTGCTCCCCGGCCTGTAAAGCAGACCTATGTAACAAAATGTTTATGAACACTTCGCTACACAGCTTCATTGTAAGTCATGTCCTGAAGATTCACGCACGTTTGGCCACATAAGTAA
>CAZEGA010000462.1:0-1669 GCA_964511675.1 uncultured Rheinheimera sp. | reverse complement strand
GCATACGCTGTTTGTACCGACCAGCCTGAATATGGTGCGGTTCAGGCCGCTTAAAGGTACCGGCCTGATTACCATGGAAGCGCGGCTGGTGTTTATTCTGGTCGATAACTTCTTTGGCGGTGACGGCCGCTACCACGCCAAAATTGAAGGGCGGGAATTTACCCCGACCGAGCGGCGTATTATCCAGATGTTGCTGAAACTGATTTTTGAGGACTACAAAGAAGCCTGGGCCCCGGTGATGGACGTGTCGTTTGAGTACCTGGACTCTGAGGTTAACCCGGCGATGGCCAATATTGTCAGCCCGACTGAGGTGGTGGTGATTAGCTCATTCCATATCGAACTGGATGGCGGCGGCGGAGATTTCCATGTGGCTTTGCCGTATTCGATGCTGGAGCCTATCCGTGAACTGCTCGATGCCGGTGTGCAAAGTGACAAAGAAGACACCGATCTGCGCTGGAGTAAGGCACTGCGCGATGAAATTATGGATGTAAAGGTAGATTTAACCACCAAGATGATGGACGTAGATCTGACGCTGCGCGAAGTAATGGAACTGCAAGCCGGCGATATTATTCCGGTGGAAATACCGGAACATATTACCGTACTGATAGAAGACTTACCGACGTACCGCGCCAAGCTGGGCCGCTCACGCGAGAATGTAGCGCTGAAAATTATTGAGAAAATAAAACGGCCTGAGTCGGTAAAATCGGAAATGCACGTATTTACCAAAGGCGGCCGCAGGCTGGACAGCGACGCTGATATCTCTGAATTAGAAGCCGATCTGAATCTGTCAGATCGTGATAGAAGGTAACTGAAAATGGCTGATGATAAAGACACCATGGACGAATGGGCTGCTGCTATGGCAGAGGCCGAAGGCACTACTGACGGTGCCGAAGCGGTAGAGCTGGAAGAGCTGCGTGACGAAAAAGCCGACATTACCGTGGATGAAAAGCGTAAACTGGACACCATACTGGATATACCGGTTACCATTTCCATGGAAGTGGGGCGGGCCAAAATCAGTATCCGCAACCTGCTGCAGCTGAACCAGGGCTCGGTGGTTGAACTGGAGCGGGTTGCCGGTGAACCACTGGACGTACTGGTAAACGGCACCCTTATCGCCCACGGTGAAGTGGTCGTGGTCAATGACAAATTCGGTATCCGTTTAACTGACGTTATCAGTCAGATTGAGCGGATTAAGAAGCTGCGCTGATGCGGGTAGCGGTTATTACATTACTGGGTTTGCTGTGCCTGCCTGCTGCGGGCCTGGCACAACAAACGGCTACGGCAGCACCGGACACTGAGCTGCTAACGCAACCGGTCGCAGACACTGAGCCGCGTACGGCTGTTGAGCTGCCGCCCGCTGCAACTGAAACACTGCCGGCAGCTGAACCTGATGCTGCACCTGATAAGATAAAGCCTGCTGCATTGCAACCTGCAGCTGACAGGTCTGCCACGGGTATCGGCCTTGGCAAAATGGCGCTGTCGCTGGCTATAGTGGTGGCAATAGTGATTGCACTTGGCTGGGCATTCAAAAAATTGACGCTGCGGTTGCCGGGCAGCCGGCATATTAAAATAATTTCTGCCTTGCCGCTTGGGCCAAAAGAGCGCTTGTTAGTTATTGAAATGCAAGGAAAACAGCGTGTGTTGGGTGTGACTGCACACAGTATAAATC
>CAZEGA010000461.1:382-1673 GCA_964511675.1 uncultured Rheinheimera sp. | reverse complement strand
CACTGAGGTTAAAATGCCGCGCAGTATGTTGTATTCGGCCTCTTCCGGCCGCGCCCGGCTAAACAGCCGTTTTAGCTTGGTCATCACCACACCGGGGTGTTGCTTAATAATAAAACCGGTTTCATTCAGCGTATCTTCCAGATGCTGATAAAAACTGCTCATCTGTTCACTGCTCGGGTAAGCGACGTCATCTTCGGCTTGGGTCGCCTGCTGCATTGCCAGCCAGGCCATCCGCACTTCATAGGTGACGATCTGCACGGCCATCGCCAGGTTCAGCGAGCTGTACTCAGGATTGGCCGGAATGCAGACATGGTAATTACACAGTTGCAGCTCTTCGTTGCTAAGGCCGCTGCTTTCACGGCCAAATACCAGAGCAACCGGATGGCTGGCCGCTTCTTTTACTGCCAGCACGCCGCAGTCGCGCGGCTCCAGCATAGGCCAGCTTAAGGTGCGTGACCTGGCACTGCTGCCCACCACCAGCGCACAGTCGCTGATAGCCTGGGCCAGCGTATCAAACACCGAGACATTGGCCAGAATATCACTGGCACCGGCAGACAAGGCGTAAGCCTGACCGTCAGGCAACTCTTTTGGTGCCACCAGGCACAGCTGCGACAAGCCCATGGTTTTCATGGCACGGGCCACCGAACCGATATTACCAGTGTGCGTGGTGCCAACAAGAATGATACGGATCTGGTCTAACATAAGGCTTCCCGTGATAAAGGGCAGGCATTCTACCATAGCCAATAGCAATTGTTGACGGGAAAATAGCAGTCTGGCCATCTGATTAATCAGGATTAAACCGGCTGTGTGCCTGCTTTTTCTGCTTTGTTTTGCTACACTAGCGCCACTTTTACACCAGGGAACCACGAAGATGAAAACTATAAAACTCGCCGTTGTGTTATCTGCTCTGCTGTTAACCCCGCTGGCCAGCGCCGGCAACAATACTGAAGCCCTGCAACTGGCCGCTGAACACGCGAGCCGCAGCCCGGCTAATGTTGCCCGCGACCAATACCGTAACCCGGTTGCCACCCTGAATTTTTTTGCCGTCACGCCACACAGCACTGTGGTAGAAATTGCCCCGGGGGCTGGCTGGTATACTGAAATTCTGGCCCCGCTGCTGGCTGCCCACGGCACTTACTATGCGGCGCATTTTCCAGCCGGCAGCGACTCCGCTTATTACCAGCGCACCCGCGCCGCTTTTGTGGAAAAGCTTGGCAGCAACCCGGTATACAACCGGGTACAACTGACCGAGTTTGCCCCGGGCCACAATAACAAGATAGCGCCGGCCGGC
>CAZEGA010000461.1:0-372 GCA_964511675.1 uncultured Rheinheimera sp. | reverse complement strand
GCCGGCAGCGCCGATGTGGTATTAACCTTCCGTAACCTGCATACCTGGTATGGCCAGGGTGGTGATGACGGCATGGTGGCGATTTTTCAGGACTTTTATACTGCGCTGAAACCCGGTGGCGTACTGGGCGTGGTTGAACACCGCCTGCCGGCTGATAAAGCCGGTACTGACTGGCAAAAAACCGGCTATTTCCCACAGGCACTGGCCATAACACTGGCAGAAAAAGCCGGTTTTGTGTTTGAAGCCAGCAGCGAAATCAATGCCAACCCGAAAGATAGCGCAGATCATCCCGCTGGGGTCTGGACGTTACCGCCGGTACTGCAGCTGAAAGAGCAGGACAAAGACAAATACCTGGCGATTGGCAAAAGTGAC
>CAZEGA010000460.1:0-1678 GCA_964511675.1 uncultured Rheinheimera sp. | reverse complement strand
AGCCCAGTTCAGCATAGGTTTTTCCCGCTAATCGTTTTATAGTAAGGCCCAAGATTGTACCAGAGGTAGCAGCATGACGCAGCGGCAGGATGAGGAGCAGCACAGCAAACAAAAACCGCAGATCCTGCGCGCCGAAATTGTGGCGCAAAGCCGCCTGTTTAAAATAGAGCAGCTGGAATTGCAGTTCAGTAATGGTGAGCAGCGTACCTATGAGCGGATGCGCGGCAGCGGCCGTGGCGCTGTGATGATTATTGCCTGCCCGGATGCGGAACATTTTTATCTGGTGCGTGAATACTGTGCCGGTACGCATGACTACCAGCTGGGTTTTCCCAAAGGCCTGATTGATCCGGGTGAAGATATAGTTACTGCCGCTAACCGTGAACTGAAAGAAGAAATCGGCTTTGGTGCCGCCCGCTTTGTTCAGCTCAAATCGCTGGCGTTAGCCCCCGGTTATTTTAATGCTACAATGCATATAGTGTTGGCCTTTGATTTATATGAACAAAGGCTGGAAGGCGATGAGCCGGAGCCGCTGGAGCTGGTACGCTGGTCGCGCCAGCACAGTATGGCCTTACTGCAACAAGCCGATTTTACCGAAGCGCGCAGCGTGGCCGCCCTGCTGCTGGCACAACAATATTTGGAAGCGAACCCGGATGTTTTTGAGCAAACTGCTTGAGCCTGTCAAAGATGCGGCACGTGAGGCCGGCGCGGTGCTATGGCAGTTATATCAGAGCGGGGATTTTCAGCAACAGCAGAAAGCCGATGACAGCCCGGTAACCAGTGCCGATTTGGCGGCTAACCGGATCATTGTTAACTGTTTATCTGAACTGACACCGGATATCCCGGTGATTTCCGAAGAGTCCTATCTGGTGCCGCTGGCGCAGCGGCAGGACTGGCCGCGCTACTGGCTGATTGACCCTATGGACGGCACCCAGGAGTTTGTCGCCAGAAGCGGGGATTTTGCCGTCAGTATTGCGCTGGTAGAGCGTGGCTGGCCGGCGCTGGGGGTGATTTACTGGCCAAAAGAAGAGGTACTGTATTACGCCAGCCGCGGCAATGGCGCTTTTAAGCAGCAGCGCAACCTGATTAACCGCATCAGGGTCAACCAGCATCAGGCCGGTGCCAGCCTGAAAATTGCCATCAGCCGCCGCCAGCCGCTCAAACCTATTGCTGAATTGCTGCAAGCCGGTGCTGCGGCAGAATTTATCGCGTTAGGCAGCTGTGCGCTGAAAAGCTGCCTGGTGGCGGAAGGTAAAGCAGACTGTTACCTGCGATTGGGGCCTACCGGCGAGTGGGATACCGGTGCGGTGCAGGTGATCGTCGAGGAAGCCGGCGGTAAAATTCTTGACAGCGAGTTTATGCCGCTCAGCTATAACCAGCGCGATACGCTGGCCAATCCGGACTTTATGGTAATAGGCCAGACCACAGTACCCTGGCAACAGTTAATTAAAGCCCGCCGTACCGAGCGCCGGCTGATCAGTTAAGCCTGAAACCTTTCATAACACACTACAAAAACTGCATAGCTATGCCAGATGCCAGTGCTGGCGCGGTTTTTGGCCAAATCAGCTTAACTGCCAACTATCTTTTATTGCGGAAAAACGCTATTATGGCGCCGGGTTTTTGCACAAAAACAGTGAAACTGTGACAAAAACACCGGAAAGTTAAGTCCGCCAGAGACTGC
>CAZEGA010000459.1:0-1678 GCA_964511675.1 uncultured Rheinheimera sp. | reverse complement strand
CCACTTTGCTGCGAAATATGGCTAATAGTGGTATCCAGCTCGTAGTTGCGGGTGGCCTCTTTATGGTTACGCCCCGGCACAACAGGCTGGGCGCTGCCGCCGGTGGCCTGCTCGGGAATAGCTGACGGCATTGGCGGCTGGTTGGACAAAGCTCCGGGAATACCGGCACTTAAGCCCCCGACGCTGTTTTCTTCAATGGTCATTTCACTGCGCACCGCCGGCAGATCCGGGTTAAAGCGTTTTTGCGTCTGCTCGGTGGCGGTAAAATCCATGTGTAAATCCACCTGGGCCGTGTAGTTACCATAACCCAGCACCGGCATTAAGATGGAATCGACTTTCTGGCGGTATTCTTCTTCGCGGGTACGCTGCAGTTCATATTCTTTGCGCGTCCTTGCCGAGCTGGCATCCTGTGAGCCACTGTTTAACAGGCGGCCGTTCTGATCGGTTACCGTCACCCTGGACGGCGACAGGCCCTGCACGGCAGAAGCAACGATATCAACGATAGCGTCTACTTCGCTGTCGCGGATCACAGTACCGCCACGCGCCGTGACCAGTACCGTAGCAGAGGGCAGTTTTTCTGCCCGGGCAAATACGTTTTCTTTGGGTATGGCAAGCAACACCCGGGCGCGGGATACGCTTTGCAATTCTTCAATAGTACGGGCCAGTTGCTGCTCGCGGCTGTGTTTTAAGCGCTCCATCTCCAGGCGCTGGCTGACACCAAAACCGCTGTCCTGCAACAGAAACTCGGTACCGCTGGAGGGTTCTTTGGCAAGCCCGGCGCGTGACAGCGACAACCGGACGCTCTGAAACTTATCTTCAGCAATATAGATCACATTGCCTTCCAGCTTGTAATCTATTTTCTGCGCATCCAGGTGATCCAGCGTCTGGATCAGCTCCTGTGTCTGAAAACTGCCCAGCGGCCGCATTTCCGGCTGACGTGCCCACATGATAATCAGAATGGCAATCGCCAGACAAATGGCCAGGGCCACTATCATGGTGATCTGGCGTACCAGATCCATACCGCCCAGCGAGCCGACGAAACCGGACTTCTGCTCCTGCTGCTCACTGCTGTTATAGTTTTCGCCACTTAGCGTCAGCTCGGTGGATTGATTTTCGGCCACTGCTTAATCCTCCGTTATACCGGCATCGACATAATGTCTTTGTACGCTTCTACCAGTTTATTGCGCACCTGTACTGTCGCTTCAAACGCCAGTGATGATTTCTGGCTGGCAATCATCACCTGTGCCAGTGACAGATTCGGATCACCCATCTCAAATGCAGTACGCATAGTGCTGCTTTGTTGTTGCAGACCATTAACGTGACTTAACGCGTCTTTGAGCAGGGTACTGAATTGGGACTGGCTGGGATTGACTTCAGCGCTATTTTGCAGCTTAAGCTCAGTGCCTGTTGCCCTGGCCTGGCTAACCAGCGACTGCATTTCAGCATAAAGAGCCTGACCTTTGATATTCATAGCGTCACCTGTCAAAATTTTGCTGCCGATAATAATTAACAGGTTAAAGCAGGAGTTGTGCCAATTTTATATTATTGATTTTAAACATATAAATCTGCTCATTTAAACGAGAATCGGCTTGCCCTAAGCCAACCGTTGAAGCCCCGATGGCGGACAAATTCGTCAGGAACGAATTTGAACAGCTCTGCTGGCCCGAAGGGGAAACTT
>CAZEGA010000458.1:1412-1689 GCA_964511675.1 uncultured Rheinheimera sp. | reverse complement strand
GCGCGCAGTTGTTTGTAAGCATTGTCGCGGTTTTTATGCTGCGAGCGGTCGTTCTGGCACTGCACCACGATATTGGTCGGTAAGTGAGTAATACGCACCGCCGAGTCGGTCCGGTTAACGTGCTGACCACCAGCGCCAGACGCACGGTAAGTGTCGATACGTAAATCGGCCGGATTGATATCAATTTCGATATCATCGTCAATTTCCGGCGATACAAACACCGAAGCAAACGAGGTATGGCGACGGTTACCGGAATCGAACGGGCTTTTACGCACCA
>CAZEGA010000458.1:282-1402 GCA_964511675.1 uncultured Rheinheimera sp. | reverse complement strand
CCGGCGTGCACCGTCTGGTGCACGCCGGTTTCGGTACGCAGCCAGCCGTAGGCATATTCGCCGCTGAATTTAATGGTACAGCCTTTAATACCGGCCACGTCACCGTCGGTGACTTCGTACAGTTCCGGTTTAAAGCCTTTGTCTTCACCCCAGCGCAGGTACATGCGCATCAGTATGCTGGCCCAGTCCTGCGCTTCGGTACCGCCGGAGCCGGATTGAATATCCAGATAGCAGTCGTTCTGGTCGTTTTTACCGGAGAACATGCGGCGAAACTCCAGCAGGCTCAGCTGTTTATCTAAATCATCCAGTTCAGCTTTGGCTTCTTCGAAGGTTTCTTCGTCTTCAGCTTCTACCGCTAGCTCCACCAGACCGGCAACGTCTTCCAGGCCTTGGTCCAGCTTGTCGATGGTGCCTACCACCTGCTCCAGTGCCGAACGCTCTTTACCCAGCGCCTGTGCCTTGTCCGGCGTATTCCAGATAGCCGAATCTTCCAGCTCGCGGGATACTTCTTCTAAGCGTTCTTTTTTGCCATCGTAGTCAAAGATACCCCCGAAGCACATTAGTGCGTTCTGTTAAGTCTTTGATACTGTTGTACACCGGATTAACTTCAAACATGCTGTGGCCTGTTACCTGTAAAAGCGAGCCGAAAAAACAGGCGGCGATTGTAGCAAATTTATCGCTGGCAGTGCAGCCATCTAACGTGAAAAATGCCTGTCAATATCAGCATGGCGGTGCACTATGCCAATAATGACAATATGCTCAGGCTGCTTCAGATAGAAAATAACATGCTCAGCTTGCACAAAACTGAAATAACCGGGGGCAACTTCGGCCCGTGATTTACCCAAATCAGCATGCTGCGCCAACCAGACAAAACGCCCGGCAAGCGCTTTAACATAATGGTCGCGTTGCGTTTTACCCCATTTTTGCTGTGTATAGCGGCCTATGCTAAGCAAATCAGCATAGGCTCTTGGCGTTAGCTGATAACGCAAACTCACTGCTGATCCAGCTCCGTCAATAAGGTTTCGATGGAAAAATCACTGACAAACTCGCCGTTAGCCGCCTGCACAGCCCCTTCGGCTAAATGTGCACGCAACGCCACCAGTTTTTGCTTATGCTCCTC
>CAZEGA010000458.1:0-272 GCA_964511675.1 uncultured Rheinheimera sp. | reverse complement strand
TCCTCCAGCAAGCGCAGTGCATCACGCACCACTTCGCTGGCTGAACCATAACGGCCATGAGCCACTTCTTCACGGATAAAATGTTCCCAATGCGGGCCTAAACTTAAACTGGTATTTGCCATACTGCACCTGTAACTATTCATAAAGAATATTAATGAATATAGCTAGCTCCCCTATCTAAAGCAAATAACTTAGCTGCCAATGGCCGTCATATAGCGCACTATCAGTTGCAGGCTTTGTTTATCACGGTATTCGTTAATATCCAGCTGATA
>CAZEGA010000457.1:0-1694 GCA_964511675.1 uncultured Rheinheimera sp. | reverse complement strand
GTAACAACTTCCAGTTTTTCACCGCCGAGATGAATGACAAGGCCCATATGCGGCTGGCCCGCGAAACCCGGCTGCGCAGTGCGCTGAAAAATGATGAGTTTGTCAATTTCTATCAACCCATAGTCAACAGCCAGACCAACCAGGTCGTTGGCGCCGAAGTGCTGCTGCGCTGGCAAAGCAGTGAAGGTTTAATCTCGCCGGTTGAATTCATTCCGCTGGCAGAAGAGCTGCGGCTGATTATCAATATGACCAATACGCTGCTGGAACGGGCGCTGCAGGATTTACAGCACTGGCATAGCAACGGCCATTTGATCTACTTGTCGGTAAATTTATCCCCCCAACACCTGGAACAGGCCTCATTGGCCGGACAAACCCGCCACTTACTGCAAAAATATGCTATTCCGGCCAGCTATCTGCGCTTTGAAGTCACCGAAAACGGCCTGATGCGTGACCATCAAAGTGCTATAGATACCATGTTGGCGCTCAGCGCCCTTGGCGTACAACTGGCACTGGATGATTTCGGTACCGGTTACTCCTCGCTGAAATACTTAAAAGAGCTGCCGATTGACGGCATTAAAATTGATCGCAGCTTTGTACAGGATATCGGTATCGACAGCAGTGATGAAACCATTATCGAAGCCATGCTGTCGATGGCGAACAGCCTGGGGATGTACTGCGTGGCAGAGGGCGTGGAGACCGAGCAGCAACTGGCGTTTTTCAGCCGCCGCCAGTGTTATTTAATCCAGGGCTATTTGTTTGCCCGGCCGATGCCGGTCGCTGAGATGACAGAGTACCTGTTGCAACAGCATTAAACGGCCAGCACAGTGCGCAGTGCGATAACCGGCGCCGGTATCAGCGCTGCTGCTCTGGTATACTACGGCGTCCGTTCTGGCTGCTGAGTCATTATGCTATCTCCCCTGGTAAAAGGCGCTGTACTGCTGTTACTGGCCGAAGTCTGCTTTGCCGGTATTGGTGCCATTGTTAAATTTACCAGCGGCACCGCCTCTGAAGTGCAGGTGGTGTTTTTCCGCAACTTTTTTGCCCTGCTGCTGATGCTGCCGTTTTTGTACCGGCATGGCTTCAGCCTGCTGAAAACCAAACGCTGGTATCTGCATGTCAGCCGTGCCCTGACCGGCATTATCTCCATGTACTGCTTTTTCTATGTCCTGGCCAGGCTGCCGCTGGCGCAGGGCATGCTGGTGCTGTTGTTATCGCCTTTTATTGTGCCGGTTATCGCCCGCTTCTGGTTAAAAGAACGCCCCAGCCGCTTAACGCTGCTGGGAATTGCACTGGGCTTTATCGGCGTGCTGCTGGCATTGCCCGGCAGCAACGGCCTGGATGCCATTATGCTGGTGGCGCTGTTATCCGCCGTGCTGGTGGCCGTTACCAAAACCACTATCCGCTATATGTCGGATACCGAGCCAGCGGTGCGGATTGTGTTTTATTTCTCCCTGCTGACCGCCATCCTGTCTGCCATACCGGTGCCGTTTTACTGGCAGCCGTTGAATAACGAGGTCTGGCTCGCCTTTATCGGTATGGGTGTACTGGCAGCCATTGGCCAGCTGGCCATGACCCGCGCCTATGCTATAGCCCCGGCCAGCGATATTGGCATGTGGACCTACAGCAGCGTGATTTTTGCCGGCCTGTTCGGTTACCTGTTCTGGCAGGAGCCGGTAACACTGGCCTGGGGCGGC
>CAZEGA010000456.1:0-1699 GCA_964511675.1 uncultured Rheinheimera sp. | reverse complement strand
GCACGGACGAGATCTGCGCGGCGATCAAGGACGTCTTCGAAGCCACGCGCACGCTCGCCGAGCCCGCGGGCGCGCTCGCGCTCGCGGGCCTCAAGCTCTGGGTGGAGCGCACGGGCGCGGAGGGCAAGACCCTCGTCGCGATCGAGTCGGGCGCGAACGTGAACTTCGATCGTCTTCGATACATCGCCGAGCGCGCGGAGATCGGCGAGCACCGCGAGGCGTTGCTCGCCGTCGCGATCCCGGAGCGCCCGGGGAGCTTCCTCGCCTTCGTCGATCTCCTGGGCGATCGCGCGATCACCGAGTTCAACTATCGCTACGCGGACGCCATGCTCGCGCACGTCTTCGTCGGCGTGGCGTTGCCCGACGGGCTCGCGGGGCGCGACCTCGTCCACGCGCGCCTCGCGGAGGCGGGCCTCGGCGTCACGGATCTCACGGGCAACGAGCTCGCGGGCCTCCACGTCCGCTTCATGGTCGGAGGACGCGTCGCCGGCCTCTCGGACGAGCGCCTCGTCCGCTTCGAGTTCCCCGAGCGTCCTGGCGCGCTGCACGCCTTCCTCTCGCGGCTCGCGGGGCGGTGGAACATCAGCCTCTTCCACTATCGCAACCACGGCGCGGCCTTCGGTCGAGTGCTCGCCGGCCTCCAGGTCCCGGACGCCGAGCTCGACGCCTTCGAGACCTTCCTCGCGGAGCTCGGCTACGCCTACGTGCACGAGGACGACAACCCGGCGTATCGGCTCTTCCTCGAGGGGGCGTCTGCCTCGTAGCCGGTCGACGAGCGCTCGATCATGTAAGCTCGACGCATGGCCAAGAAGATAGCCCTCGCGGTGCTCGGCATCCTGCTGCTCGCCGTCCTCGCCGTGGCCGCGGGTAAGGACGATCGCTTCCACGTGGAGCGCAGCCGCGAGATCGACGCGCCCCGCGCGACGCTCGTGCCGCTCGTGGGCGAGCTGCGCAACTGGCCGCGCTGGCTCCCCTGGGCCGAGCTCGATCCGAATCAGACGCTCACCTACGGCGAGCGGAGCAGCGGCGTCGGCGGCAGCTACGCCTGGCGAGGCAACGACCAGGTCGGGAGCGGTCGGGTCGAGATCACCGCGGTCGACGAGGGCGCCTCGCAGACGACGCTCGACTTCGACCTCGTCTTCATCGAGCCCTTCGCCTCGGAGTCCGACGTGCGCATCCGCGTCGTCGATCGGGGCGAGGGCAGGAGCCTCGTGAGCTGGTCGATGACGTCCCAGCGCTCGTTCGTCGAGAAGATCTTCGCCGTCTTCATGGACGTCGAGACGATGCTCGGCGCCGACTTCGAGCGTGGTCTCGCCTCGATCGAGAGGATCGCGACCGCCGCGCGCGCCGCAGACGACGCGCGATGAGGAAGGTGATCGTCTGGCTCAGGGACGACCTGCGCCTCGACGAAGGCAGGCGCGCCGCGCTCGAGGCGTATCGCCTTCGAGGTGCTACACAGAGAGAGATCGTCCGATGAGCGCGCGCCTCCTCGTCATCCTCGTCGCTCTCTCCCTCATGGGGTGCGGCGACGACCCCTCGATGCCGGACGCGGGTGGCGTGGACGCCGCCGCGCCGAGGGCGCGCCTGTGCAGCGCGCCCCTCGCCCCGCCCTGCGACGACACGCCACTCACGAGCGCCGTGACCTGTCCCTCGTCCTTGCCCTACCAAGGCATGCGATGCGCCATGACCCTCGACGACC
>CAZEGA010000455.1:0-1712 GCA_964511675.1 uncultured Rheinheimera sp. | reverse complement strand
CCGGTGTGCACTCCGGTGACTCGGCCTGTTCACTGCCGCCACACAGCCTGAGCAAAGCCATTCAGGATGTGATGCGCGAGCAGGTACGCAAGCTGGCGCTGGAGCTGGGTGTGGTTGGTTTAATGAATACCCAGTTTGCGGTAAAAGACGGTGAAGTTTACCTGATTGAGGTGAACCCGCGGGCTGCCCGTACTGTGCCGTTTGTATCCAAGGCAACCGGTGTGGCGGTAGCTAAGGTCGGTGCGCGTTGTATGGCCGGTAAGTCACTGGCTGAGCAGGGCGTTACCAAAGAAATTATTCCGCCGTTTTTCTCGGTAAAAGAAGTGGTGATCCCGTTTAACAAGTTCCCTGGCGTAGATCCGATCCTTGGCCCGGAAATGCGTTCAACCGGTGAAGTGATGGGCGTGGGCGATACTTTTGAGCAGGCGTTTGCCAAAGGGCAGCTGGGTGCCAGCACCTTGATCCCTACCGATGGCCGTGCCTTGCTTTCCGTGCGCGACAGCGATAAAGTGCGCGTGGTTGAACTGGCTAAACGTATGCTGGAAAAAGGTTTTACGCTGGATGCCACTGGTGGTACCGCCAAAGCACTGCTGGCTGCTGGCATAGAATGCCGCACAGTAAATAAAGTGTCTGAAGGCCGGCCACATATTCTGGACCGTATTAAGAACGGTGAATACAGCTATATTGTTAACACCACTGATGGCCGGCAGGCGATTGAAGACTCAAAAGTGATCCGCCGCGGTGCGCTGCAATATAAAGCCAATTACACTACGACCTTAAACGCTGCTTTCGCTACGGTAAAATCAAACGCTGCCAGTGCCTTTGATGATGTAGCGTCGGTGCAGGAATTACATAAGAGAGTTAACGGATGAGTCAAATTCCGATGACAGTGCAGGGCGCAGAACAACTGCGCACTGAGCTGCATGAACTAAAATCAGTCAAACGGCCGGCGATTATCCAGGCCATTGCTACCGCGCGTGAGCACGGTGATTTAAAAGAAAATGCCGAGTACCATGCAGCCCGCGAACAGCAGGGTTTTTGTGAAGGCCGCATTCAGGATATTGAAGCCAAGCTGTCCAATGCCCAGATCATTGATATCAGTAAGCTGCCCAATACCGGCAAGGTCATTTTTGGCAGTACGGTAACCATTCTGAACCTGGATACCGATGAAGAAGTCACTTACCGTATTGTCGGTGATGATGAGGCGGATATTAAAAATAACCTGATTTCGGTTAATTCACCGATTGCCCGCGGTTTAATCGGCAAAGCAGCCGATGATGTGGTGAATATCACTACACCCAAAGGTGTGGTGGAGTTTGAGATCACTGCTGTGCAATATATCTGAGTTATAGGCAGTAATAAAAACAGCGCCGTAAGGCGCTGTTTTTATTACTGTAGTTTTAACCGCGTGGCAGAGCGATCTTTTGATCTTCGCCCTGACGGAACAGCACCAGGGTTTTACCGATAACCTGCACCTTCTCGGCTTTGGTTTCACGGATAATCGCATCCATGATCAATACTTTCTGTTCGCGATCTTCGGTAGGGACTTTTACTTTAATCAATTCATGAAAATTCAGGGCAACTTCAATTTCGGCCACTACGCCTTCAGTCAGACCATTGCCGCCCAGCAACACTACCGGTTTCAGCTCATGCGCTCTGGCTTTTAAAAACTGTTTCTGTTTGTTGGTTAAACTCATAAAATAACGATTTCC
>CAZEGA010000454.1:311-1730 GCA_964511675.1 uncultured Rheinheimera sp. | reverse complement strand
TTGCGTACCGAACGAAGAAATCCTGTCAGAAAAGGGTATTCATACGCTGGAGCATTTATTTGCCGGTTTTATGCGCGACCATTTAAACGGCAATGATGTGGAGATTATCGACATTTCGCCAATGGGCTGCCGCACCGGTTTTTATATGAGCTTAATTGGTACGCCAGACGAGCCACGCGTAGCCAAAGCCTGGCAGGCGGCCATGGATGATGTGTTAAAAGTACAAAGCCAGAACGATATTCCGGAGCTGAATATTTACCAGTGCGGCACAGCGCAAATGCATTCGCTGGATGAAGCCAAACAGATTGCGCAAAACGTGCTGCAGCGTGGTGTCGGTGTAAACCGTAATGACGAACTGGCCTTGCC
The DNA here is from genome assembly GCA_964511675.1 of uncultured Rheinheimera sp. Lineage (GTDB taxonomy): Bacteria > Pseudomonadota > Gammaproteobacteria > Enterobacterales > Alteromonadaceae > Alishewanella. The sequence continues at coordinate 1,364 of CAZEGA010000454.1, read as the reverse complement.
GGATGAAATTCTGAAAAAGCTGTAACAGACGACATTTTAGTTTTGGCTTCAATTGGCAACAACACGAAAAGACGCCGTAGATACTTCCCTGTAGGCTCCTCTGTGGCATCCCTGCCACAGACGCTTTTCTTAGTTGTTGCCAATCTCGCTGCTAAATTCCGCTGCTAGCGTGCTGCAAAAGCTTAAGAGCATTTATCCAGTAAATACACCAGATGCTGATATTCAATGCCGCTATGGCGCGACAGGCCAATCTCGCAGGTACGGCTGGTGGATACTCCTTGTAAGCAAGCACTTACTTGGGCTTTTAAGCCAGACAACGCTGACGCATTCAGCTCTGGTAAGACAAAGCCTTTATCGCCGGCAAAACCGCAACAGCTGATCCCTTCCGGTATCACAATGTTATCAGTACAGGCGCTTAATAACTGTTTTAGTTTTTCCGCCTGCCCCAACTGGCTGGCACTGCAGGTAATATGCAGCGCTACCGGCCCGGCAACGGGTTTAATGCTGAGTTTTGGCAGCACCTTGTCATGCAGAAAATCGACACTGTCGGCAATATTAAGCCTGGCGTCCAGCTTGCCACGCAGCGTTAAACTGCAGGGGCTGGTATCGGAAAAAATCGGGATCTCACCGTTATTGCTAACCTCAAGCAACCACTGCTCAAGTTGCTGCTGTTTTTGTGCAGCCGCGGCAAACTGGCCCTTCGACTGAAACGGCATACCGCAGCACTGGCTATTAATACCATCCGGCACGATTAGCTGAAAACCTGCTTTAGCCAGTAAGTCAGCACTTACCTGCATTAAGCTGCGGCCATCCTGGCTGTTCGCCTGCGGCGCCATCACCCGGCCGGAACAGCTGGCCAGATAAATCACCGGTTTAAGCTCAGTGTTAATACGGCACGCTTTAGTGTAGTTAGCCGTTGGCATAGCACTATGCCACAAAGCACGCAGCGGCAGTAATCTGGCAAACATTCCCCCCATACTTAGCCCGAAGCGGGCCATAGCCGATACTGCGGTAAAATGCCGGGCCATAAAAGTCGCCAGCCCCTGCCAGGGG
>CAZEGA010000454.1:0-301 GCA_964511675.1 uncultured Rheinheimera sp. | reverse complement strand
CGGGTAAGATCGCCGGTATTAATGCCTACCGGGCAGGCGGTACTGCACATACCGCAAGCCGCGCAGGTAGCATTACCGGCATACTGGTAGGCTTTATGTAATTGCTTAAGCCGCTGCGGTGCATCGCCACTGCGGCTTAAGCGCGAAATTTCCCGCTGCGTCACAATACGCTGGCGTGGCGTTAGCGTTAATTTGCGTGACGGGCATACCGGCTCACAAAAACCGCATTCAATACATTTATCCACCAGCGGGTTGGTGGCCGGCAGCGCTTTTAAATGCTGCAGATGTAAAGCCGGGTTAT
>CAZEGA010000453.1:0-1756 GCA_964511675.1 uncultured Rheinheimera sp. | reverse complement strand
TTCTCAACGGCGGCGCCGGCATGGATATCCTTTATGGTGGTGCCGGCAACGATACATTGGACGGCGGCAATGGCGCTGACATGTTACATGGCGACGATGGCGCCGACACCATAAGCGGTGGCAATGGTGCCGATACCGGGTTCTGAGACTAATTTCACTGAAATCAGCGCCTGCGGGTTAACCTGTTTTAAATCGAAAATCAGCTGGGCTAAATCTTCAATCGAGTAGATATCATGGTGCGGCGGTGGCGAAATTAACGTAACGCCCGGCACCGAGTAGCGCAGGCGGGCAATTTCGGCAGTGACTTTTTCGCCGGGCAACTGGCCGCCTTCACCCGGTTTGGCACCCTGGGCGACTTTGATCTGAATAACTTCGGCATTAACTAAATAATGCGGCGTAACACCAAAGCGGCCGGAAGCTACCTGTTTGATTTTGGAGTTTTTCTCGGTGCCGAAACGGCGCGGATCTTCACCGCCTTCACCCGAGTTTGAGCGCCCGCCGAGGCGGTTCATCGCTATGGCCAGTGCTTCATGCGCTTCCGGGCTTAATGCACCGATAGACATAGCGGCACTGTCAAAGCGTGGATACAGCTTGTCTGCGCTTTCTACCTGGTCCAGCGGTACGGCGGTGCCGGCATTGAGTTTAAACAGGTCGCGCAAATGGGCAACCGGGCGTTCGTTTACGATACGGCTGTACTGCTGATAATCCTCATACTTGCCGGAGCGCACCGCTTTTTGCAGGGTTTGTACCACATCCGGGTTGTAGGCATGGTACTCGCCATCGTGCACATACTTTAATAAACCGCCGTGGTTCAGCGGTTTACGTTTTAACCAGGCCACGTTTGCCAGTTGCTGGATATCCTGGGCAAAATCGGCAAAACCGGCGCCGCCCAAACGCGACGGAATATCGGCAAAGCATTGCTGCATTACGGTTTTGTTTATGCCGACCGCTTCAAACAGGTTAGAGCAGCGGTAACTGGCCACTGTTGAAATACCCATTTTTGACATAATTTTGTACAGGCCTTTATTAATACCTTTACGGTAATTTAGTACGGCCTGGCGTGCGGTTAAATTAATCGCGCCTTTTTCTACCAGCTGCTCTACCGTTTCATACGCCATAAAGGGGTAAATACCGGTAGCGCCAAGGCCAATCAACACGGCAAAGTGGTGTGGATCACGGGCGGAGGCTGTCTCAACAATAATATTCGAGTCACAGCGCAACTGGGCATTGACCAGCGCATGCTGCACCGCGCCCACGGCCATGGCGGCCGGTATTGGCAATAAACCCTGTTCAATACGCCGGTCGGTCAGGATCACCAGTACTATATTGCTGTCGCGCACGGCACTGACCACATCGGCACACAACTGCGTAACAGCTTGCTGCAGATCAAGCTGCGCCGGATTAAAGTTCAGCGAGAAGATCTGATGCTTATAGTACTTTTCATCGGCCTGTTTTAACTGCTTTAAGTCGGAGTACATCATCACCGGCGATTCAAACTGAATACGGCGGGCGTAACCGGCTGTTTCCTTAAACACGTTATGCTCGCGGCCTATACTGGTGGCCAGCGACATGACATGGGCTTCGCGCAGCGGATCGATCGGCGGGTTGGTTACCTGAGCAAACTGCTGGCGGAAATAGTCATACAGCGTGCGAGGTTTGCGTGACAGTACCGCCATCGGCGTATCGTCGCCCATAGAGCCAACCGCTTCCTGGCCGTCTTTGGCCAGTACCGTCATCACCTGATCAATTTCTTCAT
>CAZEGA010000452.1:1049-1757 GCA_964511675.1 uncultured Rheinheimera sp. | reverse complement strand
AGGTGACCCAGGCTGAACACCTCAGTGCTAAAGCAGTCGCGGATATCGGCGATAATATTTTGCGACAATATATCGCCCAGCCACTGACCGGACAGCTCAACCGGCATTACCCAGCGGGTCAGCCCCATGCTGATCAGGCGCTGTAAGCTGTGCTGGTTATAACAGTTAATAGCCGCCCCGGCGACAAACGGCAGGCTTTGCTCCTGCAGCATACTGATGGCGCCAACATCATTGGCTTCGAGTAAAAACTCGCCGTTATCAACGTATTTGCGCAGTTCGCGCAGCTCGCCCGGTGCTTCGTACAAGGTCATCGACGATAAACACACCTGTTTACCGGCCTCGCGCAGCAGCTGTGCCAGTGCCAGGTAGTCGTCAAATTTCAGTTCGCGCCGTTTGCTGCAAACGGTTTCACCTAAGTAGACAATATCAAAATCGCTGTCGGCTACAGCGCGGTAAAATTGCAGCATTTTGGCTTTGGGCCAGAAATACAGCACCGGGCCTAGTGAGAATTGCATCAGCTTATTTCCATTTGCGGTGATAGGCACCCAGCGTGGTCTGGCTGCCTTCGGCCAGGCCTGCCAGCACTTGTTGCCATTGCGGTTGTACGTTAAAGTGCTCCGGCGCAGCCAGCAGCGTATCTATAGCCGCACGCCAGACTTTGGTTATTTGCGCCACATAGGCCGGGCTGCGCTGGCGGCCTTCTATTTT
>CAZEGA010000452.1:0-1039 GCA_964511675.1 uncultured Rheinheimera sp. | reverse complement strand
TCTTCCAGTGCATGATAGGTGTCGCTGCCGACGTTAAAGCGGCCTTTGCACAGCGTCGGGTAGCCGGCGGTTTCATCCGGCGCAAAGCGGTCGATTAAAATACCGTTTAAGCGTGACTCCAGCGTGCCGTTATTGTCCTGCCAGTTTACAAAGGCGGCCGGTGAGCAGGCGCCAGCGGTATTCGGCGACTGGCCGGTCATATAAGAGCTTAAATAGCAGCGGCCCTCGGCCATAATGCACAGGCTGCCAAAGGCGAATACTTCCAGATCGATATCGCAGCTGCGGGCTAAGGCCCGTACCTGCTGCATCGATAACACGCGCGGCAGCACCACCCGGCTGATATCAAACTGGCGGTAAAAATTAATCGCAGCGGCATTGGTGGCCGAGGCCTGTACCGACAAATGCCGCTCAATTTTAGGGTAGCGCCCGGCGGCATAGGCCAGCACCGCCAGATCGGCAATAATCAGCACATCGGCACCGGCATTAGCCGCTATATCTACCGCCTGCTGCCAGCGCTGGTAGTTATCCGGGTGGGCAAAGGTATTAATGGCTACATGCAGTTTTTTGCCATGCTGCTGCACAAAACGCGCGGCTTCTTTCAGCCTGGCTTCGTCAAAATTCAGCCCGGCAAAGTGGCGGGCATTGGTATCGTCTTTTAAACCGATATAAACGGCATCGGCGCCATGTTCTATGGCCGCCTTTAACGCCGGCATACTGCCGGCGGGGCAGAGCAGCTCCATGTTTACCTTCTGTATCGCCTGAGTAATGTTGTGCCGGCTACCTCCGACAGGGAATAGCCAATGCGGTTGTGCTGTGGTTTTATTATAGGGCCGGATACGATTGGGATGCTTATATATGTTTGATATTAAAAGAGTTAACTCTAAGTTGGTAGCGGCTCTACCTACAATGCTGCGCCGGCTTACCTGCTGTGCGCCCAAAGCGGCACAGGCTGGTATGTTACAGTTGGCGTTAAACCGGTTTTTCCAGCCGGAGCTAAATGCCGGTGAGCTGGGCTTTTTACAGGGTAAAAGCCTGGTAA
>CAZEGA010000451.1:0-1769 GCA_964511675.1 uncultured Rheinheimera sp. | reverse complement strand
CACAGGTGTGGGTGAAGGCTCGCTCACCGGCAGTCAGGGCAGTTTCGGCCTGTTACCGCTGTTATCCGGTACTATGCTGGTGGCGGTGATTGCGCTGCTGGTGGCCATACCGCTGGGCCTGATGGTGGCTATTTATCTGGCCGAGTATGCGCCGGCGAAATTCCGTGCAACGGCCAAGCCGATCATTGAAGTGCTGGCCGGTATTCCAACCATAGTGTACGGCTTTTTTGCCCTGGTAACTGTCGGGCCTTTCCTGACCGATCTGGGCGCTATGCTGGGGCTGACCATCCGGGCGACGTCGGCGCTTACCGCAGGCGTGGTGATGGGTATTATGATCATACCGTTTATTTCCTCGCTGACGGACGACATTATTACCCAGGTGCCGAAAACCATGCGTGACGGCTCGCTTGGCCTGGGGGCGACCAAATCTGAAACCATTATCAAGGTGGTACTGCCGGCCGCCTTGCCGGGCATAGTAGGTGCGGTGCTGCTGGCAGCCAGCCGCGCTATAGGCGAAACCATGATAGTGGTGCTGGCGGCGGGTAACAGCCCGGCGTTAACGGCCAACCCGTTTGAAGCGGTATCCACCGTTACCGTAACCATAGTTAACCAGTTAACCGGCGACAACGACTTTGCCAGCCCGCAGTCTCTGGTGGCTTTCGCCCTGGGCTTAACCCTGTTTGTTATCACGCTGCTGCTGAACGTGATGGCGCTGGTGGTCGTCCGTAAATACCGTGAACAATACGAGTAACTGAGCATGAAAGTAGCAGAACCTCTGATTAAGCCGGTAATAGCGCCTGGTACAGTACAGCAAAAAGTCACGGCCACGCTGGCCAGACGGCATCGCAAAGAGCGGGTATTTAAAACTGTCGGCCTGGCGGCGGTACTGGCCAGCCTGGCCCTGGTGCTGATTTTGTTTATCAATATTTTCTCCAAAGGCTTACCGGCGTTCTGGCAGTCGGCCATTACGCTGGAGATTTATTTCGACCCGCAGGTGATTAATATCAGCGACAAGCCGGTACAGCGAAATGGTGAGAGTGACAATGACTTCCGCCAGCGCGATATTGAATGGCAAACCGAAGTGGGTTTTATCAACTTTAACCGCTTAATTACCGACAGCCTGCAAAAACTGCTGCCGGATGCCAGCCAGCACCGGCGTGATCTGCAGCGTATTGTTACCTCGGCTGAGCGTTTTGCGCTGCGCGATATGGTGGTGCAGGACCCATCGGTGATCGGCCAGAGCCGTACCCTGCATTTGCTGACTGATGCCAATATTGATGTCTGGTTAAAAGGCAATATTGACCGCAGCCTGCCGGACGAAATGCAGCAGTTAAGCCCGAACATGCGGGCCTGGGTACAGCAGTTGTCAGAGCAGGGCATTATTCAGAACCGGTTTAGTTTTGCCCTGTTTATGAATACGGATTCGCGCAGCTCGCTGGCATCGGCCGGTTTAGCCGGTGCCTTTATGGGCTCGCTGTATATGATGCTGGTAGTCATTATCCTGGCGGTGCCTATGGGCGTGGCGGCGGCCATTTATCTGGAAGAGTTTGCGCCGAAAAACCGTGTTACCGATTTTGTTGAAGTGAATATTAACAACCTGGCGGCAGTGCCTTCCATCGTGTTTGGTCTGCTCGGGGCAGCCGTGTTTATTGGCTGGTTTAACCTGCCAATGTCGGCGCCGATAGTAGGCGGCCTGGTGCTGTCGTTAATGACTCTGCCAACGGTGATTATTGCCACCCGTTCTACGCTGAAGGCGATCCCGCCGTCTA
>CAZEGA010000450.1:0-1777 GCA_964511675.1 uncultured Rheinheimera sp. | reverse complement strand
GTGACATCGGCCGCACCGGGCCGGGTTGACTCGCCGCCGATATCAAGAATGGCAGCACCGTCTTTGAGCATTTGCTCTGCCTGAGCCAAAGCGGTGCTGAGCGTATTGTGTTGGCCACCGTCCGAAAACGAGTCCGGTGTGATATTTAAAATGCCCATCACCACAGGGCGACTGAGATCCAGTGTGCGCTGACGGGGTAAAGACAACAACATAGCAGCTCCTGTAGCGGAACGTTAAACCCTGGCAGTAAAAATAAACCCCGGCAGAACCGGGGCTTAAGTTAACTGAACCTGCTACTGCACTTAGTGCAGATTACCTTCTGATGGCTTGGTACCGGCTACCACCGTGTCATCTTTGGCGGCTTTGGCATCCGGCTTATCGTCAGAGCCCGGTTTATCACGCGGCTCCCAGTTTTCCGGCTGGCGGACTTCACGCCGGGCCATCAGATCGTCAATCTGTTTTGCATCTATGGTCTCATACTTCATCAGCGTATCTTTCATCGCATGCAGTATATCCATATTCTCTTCTATCAGTTTTTTGGCCCTGTCATAGTTACGGTCAATAAATTCGCGGATTTCAGCATCAATGGCTTTTACCGTATCTTCCGACATATGCTTGTTTTTACTAACAGAACGGCCAAGGAACACTTCACCTTCTTCATCGGCATACAACAGCGGGCCCAGCTTCTCGGAGAAGCCCCACTGGGTAACCATTTTACGTGCCAGATCAGTAGCCCGCTCAATGTCGTTTGACGCGCCGGTAGTCACAGATTCAAAACCGTAAATCACTTCTTCGGCAATACGGCCGCCGAACAAGGAGCTGATCATGCTTTCCAGATGGCGCTTACTGTGCGATACGCGATCCCGCTCTGGCAGGTACATGGTTACACCCAGTGCCCGGCCGCGCGGAATAATACTGACCTTGTACACAGGATCATGATCCGGTACCAGACGGCCAACAATGGCATGGCCGGCTTCGTGGTAAGCGGTCATTTCCTTTTCTTTTTCCGTCATCACCATAGAGCGGCGCTCTGCGCCCATCATGATTTTGTCTTTGGCTTTCTCAAACTCATCCATCGACACGACACGGCGGTTACCCCGCGCAGCAAACAGTGCCGCCTCGTTCACCAGGTTAGCCAAATCAGCCCCGGAGAAACCCGGCGTACCGCGTGCTATTACTGACGGCTCTACACCCTCACCCAGCGGTACTTTGCGCATATGTACTTTTAAAATTTGCTCGCGGCCTTTCACATCCGGCAAGCCTACCACTACCTGACGGTCAAAACGGCCAGGGCGCAATAACGCAGGGTCCAGTACATCCGGCCGGTTAGTGGCAGCAATAACAATAATGCCTTCGTTGCCGTCGAAACCGTCCATTTCAACCAGCATCTGGTTTAATGTTTGTTCACGCTCGTCATGACCACCGCCTAAACCGGCACCGCGCTGGCGGCCTACCGCATCAATCTCGTCGATAAAGATAATGCAGGGTGCGGCTTTCTTCGCCTGTTCAAACATGTCGCGCACGCGGGAGGCGCCGACACCGACAAACATTTCCACAAAGTCTGAACCGGAAATGGTAAAGAACGGTACCTTGGCTTCACCGGCAATTGCTTTGGCTAACAGTGTTTTACCTGTACCTGGCGGGCCGACCATTAAAATACCTTTCGGAATTTTACCGCCCAGCTTCTGGAAACGTGACGGGTCGCGCAGGTAATCTACCAGTTCAGACACTTCTTCTTTTGCTTCGTCACAACCGGCAACATCAGCAAAAGTGGTTT
>CAZEGA010000449.1:0-1778 GCA_964511675.1 uncultured Rheinheimera sp. | reverse complement strand
ATTTACAAGCAGTTCTCTATTACTATTGTTACCGCCATGGCATTGTCGGTGCTGGTGGCATTAATTTTCACCCCGGCACTGTGCGCCACCATGTTAAAACCGGTAAAGGGCGATCATCATGCCAAAGGCGGTTTTTTTGGCTGGTTTAACCGTGGTTTTGACAGCACCAACCGCAATTATCAGCGCGGTGTCGCCGGTATGCTGGCACGGCCGAAGCGCTCGATGCTGGTGTATGCTGCTATTGTTGCCGTGATGGCGCTGATGTTTATGCGTTTACCCACCTCGTTTTTGCCGGAAGAAGATCAGGGCGTGTTTTTGAGCATGGTGCAATTGCCTACCGGCGCCAGCCAGCAGCGTACCGAAGCGGTGATGGATAAAATTATTGCGCATTACGCGACAGAAGAGGCGGTGCGCTCTGTGTTTACGGTATCGGGGTTCAGCTTTGCCGGCCGGGGCCAGAATATGGGCCTGGCGTTTGTGCGCCTGGCAGACTGGGCTGATCGCGGGCCGGCAGACAGTGTACAGGCTGTTATCGGCCGCGCCTGGGGCTTTTTTGGCACAGTGAAAGAGGCACAGATCTTTGCCTTTAACCTGCCGCCTATCGCTGAACTTGGCCGTGCAACGGGCTTCTCGCTGTTTTTGCAAGACCGTGGCGGTGTAGGGCACCAGGCGTTATTAAATGCGCGTAACCAGTTACTGGGTATGGCGGCACAGCAACAAAACCTGGCAGGTGTGCGGCCAAACGGTATGGAAGATGCGCCGCAGCTGCAAATTGCCGTCGATCAGCTAAAAGCGCAGGCGCTGGGCGTATCCTTGCAGGATATTAACCAAACCCTGTCAATTGGCTGGGGCTCTACTTATGTAAACGACTTTGTGGATCGCGGCCGGGTAAAAAAGGTGTTTGTACAGGCCGAACCGGAGTTTCGTATGACACCGGAAGATATCAAACGCTGGCATGTGCGTAACAGCAGTGGCGATATGGTCAGCTTTGCCTCTTTTGCCAGCAGTGACTGGGTATATGGCCCGCAGCGGCTAGAGCGTTACAACGGCGTATCGGCAATGGAAATTCAGGGTGAACCGGCACCGGGTTCCAGTTCGGGTGATGCCATGGCCACGATGGAGCAGCTTATCGGCCAGTTACCCGACGGTATAGGTTTTGAGTGGACGGCAACGTCGTACCAGGAAAAGCTGTCCGGCTCGCAGGCTCCGGCCTTGTATGCGCTGTCTATTCTGGTGGTGTTTTTGTGTCTGGCTGCACTGTATGAAAGCTGGTCGGTGCCTTTTGCGGTAATACTGGTGGTGCCGCTGGGTATTGTCGGTGCGCTGGCTGCGGCCTATATGCGCGGGCTGGGCAACGATGTGTACTTCCAGGTGGGCTTACTGACCACCATGGGGCTGGCAGCGAAAAACGCCATCTTAATTGTTGAGTTTGCCCGCGAACTGCAACACCAGGGTAAAGAACTGGTAGCAGCAATACTGGAAGCGGTGCGTTTACGTTTACGGCCTATCATTATGACATCTATGGCGTTTTCTTTAGGCGTACTGCCGCTGGTGATCAGCACCGGTGCCGGCTCTGCCAGCCGTAATGCCATTGGTACCGGTGTACTGGGCGGCATGATCTCGGCCACGGTACTGGCGGTGTTTCTGGTACCGGTGTTTTATCTGGTGATTATGCGCATTTTTGCCGTAAAGCCCAAGGGCGCACTGCAGGATGCAGCAGCAATGGTGAAGCAGCCTTAAGTTAACACAGGGCAGCCAGGCTGCCCTGTGTTAACTTA
>CAZEGA010000448.1:0-1785 GCA_964511675.1 uncultured Rheinheimera sp. | reverse complement strand
TAACTGAGCAAACATAATGTTCTACCTGAGTTAAAGTTGCATGAAAAAGGCTGCGTTTACGGCAAACAGGCCGGTACGGTTAAACACACCGCCACCAGCAATGCCAGGGCATCCGCAGTGAATACGTTTTTATTGAAATCTTCGGCATCGACAATGCCGGCTATTTTGCCTGATTGGTCAAACAGAGGCAAACAGGCTTCGGCCTGTACCTTAGGGTCGCAGGTATAGTATTCACCACCTGTACCAAGGTAAGCCGCCACATCGTTAATTACTTTGGCCTTGCCGCTTAACCCCACAGTGCTGTTATTGCTGATTTTGGCAAATTCGGCATTAAGCGGGAATTCGGCCCGCGACGGCGCACCATAATATGCCAGCTTAACCAGCACCGGCTCTGAGGCAGTGTTAATACGGGCCTGATAAATACCAAACCAGTCCAGGCCGGATTTTTCGCGGTAAAACTGTGCTATCTGCGCCAGTTTCTGCAATGCCTGCTGGTTAGCAGCGGTTTTGCCGCCCAGTATGGCGGTTAAATCATAAGGCTCACCGGCAAGCTGGCCAAACAGCGAGCAGGCGCCGCCTTCTCCCAGCTCTGGCACCTTATACTGCCATTGCAGCTGTGCCGGGCTGGCATCAGCCAGAAAATGCTGCAGCTGCAGCTGAATGGCCTGCACTTTTGCAGTAAAAGCCGCCGGAGCAATATCGCCCAGATACGGCAGTATAGTGGCACGCGCCATATAGTCAGACACAGCAGCGGCAATTTGCGACATTATAGCCATCCAGATTTCCAGAAATTGACAGGCATTTTACCAGAAGCGGTTAAAAAACCAAGCCGGCGGCAGACAAGTTAAGGAAATTGTTGCCGCCGCGGCAGCGGATGTTTAAGCTGACAGCATTGTAAAGTAAGCAAGCCAATTCTGAACCTATTTATGGCATCGAATAAAATCTCACTGGCCGACTGGCAGGCAAAAATGAACCCGGCAGGTACAACAGCGGCAGCAAAAGACGATCCTGCTCTGGTATACAGCACCGGCAGTGGCAGAATCAGCGCCAGGCCTGCGGCCAAACCGGTAGCAGAGGCTTTTGCCGATGGTGCCGTGCGCATTCGCCGCGAAACCAAGGGCCGTGGCGGTAAAGCGGTGCTGACAATCAGCGGTATCGCCAGGCCGCATGAGGAACTCGTCGCCTTAGCCGCTAAACTGAAAAAGAAATGTGCCTGTGGCGGTGCGGTAAAAGACGGCGTGATTGAAATTCAGGGCGATAAACGCGAACTGGTAGAGCAGTTATTGCAGGCTGAGGGCTTTAAAACTAAATGGGCCGGCGGTTAATTACCGTAAAAGCGTCGGTTTCTTATCATTTTGTGGGAAGAGAACCGGTTTGCTCTAAGCTAACCGGTTCGGGTTCGAAGCACCAAACTTTATGCTATTTTACTTCACTGCTTCGCGGTTATACGGCTGGCCGACGGCGTTATAAAAAAAGCTGTCTTTTAACCAGTACGGCCGCTGTGCGGTGTTGGCAATATCCAGCGCAATATTAAAGTTAATATTGGCAAATACTGCGCCGGAGTCATAACGGATAGCGCCATAGTCTTTAATCAGGCTGGGAATATCATCCGATGGCTTATGGTAGTGCTTGGCAAAGAAACTGGCCCAGATTTTACCGCCATCCTGCTTCGGGTCCTGCGATTTAAAGCCGGTCATTAAAAACACCGCCGGTACGCCTTTTTTCACCAGCGTATAGTGATCTGAGCGGGTAAAAATGGCCTGTTCCGGCATAGGATCGGCACTT
>CAZEGA010000447.1:0-1813 GCA_964511675.1 uncultured Rheinheimera sp. | reverse complement strand
CCGGCACCCTCAGCGCCATATAAAATAGTGCCGGTAGAGAAGATACGCGGGCCGGCAATATAACCGGCTTGTTGCATTTCGCTGGCCGTAAAGACTTCACGGCTATCGTTGGACGGATCATGGGTGGCCGTAACACCAAATGCCAGCGAAGCGTAGTTCTGCCAGTTTTGCTGCGGGATCAGCTGGTTACTGCCCTGTGAGCCATGCGCATGGGCGTCAAACAAGCCCGGCATAATGGTTTTGCCGCTGATATCAAACACTTTGGCGTTAGCTGGCACGGCAATGTCGCCGCGCTGGCCAACCGCTTTAATTTTATTGTTTTCTACCAGTACCACGCCGTTCTGGATCACTTCATCGCCGTTCATGGTAATAACCTGGCCGCCAACAAAGGCCACAGTACCGCGCGGTATATCAGCCGGTACGCTAAAGCCCAGGTTAACGCCATTTTTTGCGGCAAAGTCTGTTTTATCGGCAAAACCGAACAAACCCTCAATGCTGGCATGATACAGCTCAGGGCCGAGGCTCCAGTACAGGTGCCGGCTGTTGCCGCTCCAGCTGATATATTCACCGGCACGTACTGACAACTGCTTAACCGGGAACTGTTTATCGCTGCCGCTGATATCAATGGCGCTGCCGCGCTCGGTAAAGGGGGTAACAAAGACTTTAAAGCGATCAGCAAAGGCCAGGTATTTACCATCCGGCGACAGTTTAAATTCAGTACCAAACTTGGCGGTGTACAGGGTTTGCTGGCTGTGTTTGGTTAAATCAATGCGGATCAGGCTGGGCGCGCTGGCATAATCCATTGCATACACCACGTCATTCGCTGCGCCAAACATCGGCGCGCGGCCGTTACGGCTGATCAGCTCCGGTGTACCGCCTTTGCTGCTGATTTTATACAGGCCGGTATGCAGCGACCATTGTCGTGGTAGCAGGCTGCCGGCACCGGTTTTGCGGTATACCACGGTTTTGCCATCCGGGCTGAATACCGGTTCAACATACTTGCCCGGCTCGCCGGTCAGTTTAGTGATCCGGCCGTTGCGCAGGTTCAGCAGGTTTACCGCGCCCTGGCTGTTATCGTTCCAGCTGACATACACCAGCTCTTTGCCATCACGGGAGAATTGCGGGTAATACTCAAAATCGGTGCTTTGTTTGGTTAAGCGCCGTGGTTTGGGGTTCTCCACATCAGTGATATACAAATGCCCCAGCGCGGAAAATACCGCCTGTTTACCATCCGGTGCTACCTGGACAAAGCGTAGCATTTTGGTATCAACCTGATCTTTATCAAGATCCTGCTTTACCCGCACGGCAGTCTGGATTTGTTTGCTGGTTTCTACGCTAAACGGGATCGTTGCCAGTGTTTTAGCGGCAACATTAAGCTGCTTAATTTCGCCACCGGCCCAGAACAGCAGTGCCTTGTTATCCGGCGTCCAGCTTAAGGTAGGGTAAACGCCATGTATGGCCCAGGTTTCCTGCATGTCTCTGTCTAAACCGTCATACAGTTTAATGTGCTCGCCGCTGTGTAAATCGTATAAAAACAGTGTGCTTTGAAAATCTACCCGGCGGATATAGGCCAGATATTTGCCATCCGGTGACGGTGTCGGGCGGATAGCGCCGCCGGCGCCCTGCAACAGCGTATCCCACTTGCCGGTTTCACGTTCAAAGCGTTTAATCACATAAATGCCGCTTTCGGAGTCTTTGCTGTAGTGAAAGGTTTTACCCGGCGTGTCATCCTGGGAAAAGTAAATATATTTGCCATCCGGCGAAAAGGCCGGCTCGCCTAAATCTTTCTGATCATTCGGCCGCCCGGTCAGCA
>CAZEGA010000446.1:0-1837 GCA_964511675.1 uncultured Rheinheimera sp. | reverse complement strand
GGCCAGCCGCTGCGCCAGCACATTCAGCGCCACTTCGCCCTGACGGTTATGATCTTTACTCGAGTTACCATGGCTGCAGTCCACTACGATACCGCGCGGTAACTTCAGTTTATCCAGCTTGGCCAAAGCCTCGGCAATACTTTGCTCGTCATAGTTAGGCCTGGCACCACCGCGCAGAATAATATGGCCATCCGGATTACCGGCAGTTTGCACTAAGCTGACTTCACCACGCTGGTTAATGCCAATAAAACTATGACCGCTGGCAGCAGATTGCAGCGCGTTCAGGGCAATATTTAAATTACCGTCGGTACCGTTTTTAAAACCGACCGGCATCGACAGGCCACTGGCCATTTCGCGGTGCGTTTGCGACTCTACCGTGCGGGCACCGATGGCCGACCAGCTGATTAAATCCGACAGGTACTGCGGGCTGATCGGGTCCAGCGCTTCTGTCGCCGTTGGCAGCTGCATAGCTACCATTTTCAGCAGCAATTCGCGGCCCCAGGTTAAACCGGTTTCCAGATCGAAAGAATCATCTAAATGCGGATCATTAATAAAACCTTTCCAGCCCACCGTAGTGCGTGGTTTTTCAAAGTACACCCGCATCACTATGTACAGGCTGTCGGCGTATTGCTGCTGCAGCTGTTTCAGCTTATTTGCATATTCAATCGCCGCCACCGGATCATGAATAGAACAAGGCCCGGTGACCACCAGCAGGCGTTTGTCACGGCCATGCACGATATCGGCAATGGTATTACGCGCCTGCTGCACAAACTGTGCGCCCTGCTCAGACAATGGCAAAGCCATCTTCATTACCGCAGGCGGGCTTAATGGCTTCTCTGCCACTATGCGTAAATCGTCAACTATTTTACTCATGCTAAAACTCCGAAGCGGTGTTGCAGGCATTAAGCATAGGTAAAAGCACTCAATTTGCTAAGCGCACCTTACGTAAACTTATTTATACGCTGCGTAATTTAATTAATACAATTTGCGCATAATAAAGATCAAGCCGAGCAGCGTCAACCCATTACAAGCCAATAAAATCAATACTAGCAATAAAAATTGCCGGATAAAAAATACGTAAACTTAAAATTACAAATCAGAGGGTACTGAGCAGTTGCTGATAAGCCTGCTGCAGTAAAATAAATTGCTGCTGATCACCGCCACGATCCGGGTGCAACTGCAACGCTTTGCTGCGATAGGCTTTTTTCAGCTGCCCCAGGGTAAAATCGGTATCGAGTTCCAGCAGTGCCAGCGCCTGCAACTGCGGTACGGCATGATCTGAAGTTTTATGGTTGGCAATATGTTGCCAGAATGCGGCTAAGTGCTGGTCCAGCAGGTGTTCCGTCATGGCATAAAAGTTATACCAGTTATGGTAATACCCGCGCCGGCTGCCGTCTTCAACGCATTCAGGCGCAGCCGACAGCGGTAACAGCTGTACTTTTGCCAGGCCAATGTTTAAGTAACCGGTGTTGTTATGCAGCCAGTACTGCTGGATACGATATAACAGATGATATAACACAAAATGCTGCTGAAACTGGGCCAAATCAGCACTGACCATGCTATTGGTTTGCAGCTTTAACCCAAGCCGGGATAACAGGTATTGTTCTTCTATCAGGCTACAGGCTGGTAAAAACGCTAAAATCAGGCTTTCTAACTGGCCTTGCAGCAAGTTAAGGACAGGTTTGGCAAGCGGCGCAGCTGGCTGGGACATAAAGAAAAAAGGCCGACAAAAGCCGGCCTTTAAACATGGCTTAGTTAAGCTTTTCGCGGATACGCGCTGATTTACCTGAACGATCGCGTAAGTAGTAAAGCTTAGCACGGCAAACCGCACCACGAC
>CAZEGA010000445.1:0-1840 GCA_964511675.1 uncultured Rheinheimera sp. | reverse complement strand
CCATGACCGACTCGATGAAGGAAGCCATCGACGAAACCGAACGCCGCCGGGCCAGGCAACTGGCGTTTAATGCCGAGCATGGTATAGCCCCGGCAGCTATCCGCAAGAAAATTGCCGATGTTATGGATCTGGGGCAGGACAGCACTAATGCCTTACCCCAGGTGGCGGAGAAAATACGGCTGGTTAAAGGCAAAACGCCGTACCAGGTTGAAGCCGAAATTAAGCAACTGGAGCAGAAAATGTTACAGCATGCCCGCGAGCTGGAATTTGAACAGGCGGCGAAGCTGCGTGATCAGGTACAGCTGTTAAAACAGGCATTGCTGGAAATTTAACCCGGCAAGTTCACTTCTGGCGGTAATTTTTTAGCGGAACAGCCAAAATGTACTGTCAGCACTATGATTTTTCAGGTTAAATAAGGCGCACTGGTCAGACTTGGCTAAGCTATAGCTGCGCTTATTATTTTTTACTGTTTCAGGATGATTGCCATGTTACGTCTCCCGCCACGGATTTTAACCTTATCTGCTGTTGTATTATACCTGACTGCCTGTACCGACGCCGGACCCGGGCCGGTTACGGTGCCGGAGCGGCCGGTGAAGCTCTATACGGTCACCGACAGTGGCAGCGGTGCGGTGCGGCAGTTTCCGGCTGTGGTTGAGCCGACCGAACGGGCCAGTTTAACCTTTCGTGTCAGCGGTAAGCTGGTGCAACTGGTGGCCAGGCCGGGGCAAATGGTACAAAAAGGCGATTTGCTGGCAAAACTGGACGATACCGATTTTCGCCTGAAGCAGGACCAGGCTGCGGCGCGCTATGAATTGGCGCACACCCAGTTTATCCGGGCCGAGCAGCTAATAGCGCAAAAGCTGGTATCGCAGGCGGCTTTTGACGAAGCCAAAGCGCAGCTGCAGGTGGCGCAAGCCGATTTATCCACGGCACAGACGGCATTAAGCTATACCCGGCTGGAAGCACCTTTTGCCGGCAATATTTCCCGCCTGCTGGTCGAGAACCATGAAAATGTCGCGGCCCAGCAGCCAATTATGGAACTGCAGGTGCGCGATCAGGTGGATGTGGTGATCCAGGTGCCGGAAGACGTGATCTCCAATGTGCGCAAGGATTTTGATTATCAGCCCGAGGTAGTGTTCGACTCTCATCCGCAGTACCGCTACCGGGCCCGTATCCGTGAATGGGACACCCGTGCCGATCCGGCCACCAATAGCTTTAAAGTGGTATTCAGTATGGCGACACCGCAGGAGTTTAACGTGCTGGCCGGTATGACGGCCAATGTAATAGCGGAAGTCAGCCAAATCAGCGCAGTATACACTGCTGCAGTGTTTATTCCGGCCAGCGCCTTGTTTATGCCGGGCGAACAGGCGCTGGGCAGCCAGCAAAGCTATGTCTGGGTATACCAGGGCGACACTGGCACTGTCAGTAAAAGGCCGGTTAGTGTCAGCAGTTTAACCAGTGCCGGTGTTGCGGTAACGTCTGGCCTCAGCGCCGGTGAGCAGGTGGTCAGCGCCGGGGTCCAGCAGCTGACAGAAGGCCAGAAGGTCCGGCCCTGGGTGCGTGAGCGGGGGCTGTAAGCATGGATCTGGCCCGCTATTTTATTCAGTACCGCACCTCGTCCTGGTTGTTTGCCGCTATTTTACTGCTGGGCGGTATCGTCTCCTATCTTGGGCTTGGCCGGCTGGAAGATCCACAGTTTACCTTAAAGCAAGCGCTGGTGATTACCCAGTACCCGGGCGCGTCACCCACCCAGGTCGAAGAGGAAGTTACCTATCCGCTGGAAAATGCCATCCAGCAACTGCCTTATGTCAAACATGTTACCTCGGTGTCTACTGCGGGG
>CAZEGA010000444.1:0-1857 GCA_964511675.1 uncultured Rheinheimera sp. | reverse complement strand
GGCCTGGGGCCTGCTGCTGACCGGCAAGCTGGTCAATTACTCTGACGAGCAGAAAAAACAGCAGTTCGGCCTGCTAAAACGCACCTGCGGCCGTCTGGGTGAGCCGGTGATCCGTCAGGCGGTGCGCTATGCCATGCAGATTATGGGCGCGCAGTTTGTGATGGGCACCACCATAACGGCGGCTCTGGAGCGGGCTGCCGAGATGGAAGCCAAGGGCTTCCGTTACTCTTACGATATGCTGGGCGAAGGTGCCCGCACCATGGCCGATGCTGACCGCTACTTCGACAGCTATATGCGCGCTATCGACACCATAGGTAAAGCGGCCAAAGGCCGTGGCCCGTTTAACAGCCCGGGTATTTCGGTAAAATTATCAGCCATTCACCCGCGTTACGAGTTCAGCCACCGCGAGCGTGTTATTGCCGAGATGATTTCAAGGGTAAAACAACTGGCGCTGGCGGCCAAAGCCTGGGATATCGGCTTTACCATAGATGCCGAAGAGGCCGACCGGCTGGATCTGTCGCTGGACATTATCGCCGCAGTCTTCAGTGATCCGGCCCTGGATGGCTGGGAAGGTTTTGGCCTGGCGGTACAGGCGTACCAGAAACGCGGTATTCATGTTATTGAATGGCTGCGGGATTTAACGGTAACCGTCGGCCGCAAAATGATGGTGCGCCTGGTAAAAGGTGCGTACTGGGACACCGAAATCAAACTGAGCCAGCAAGAAGGTTTCAGCGACTTCCCGGTATTTAGCCGCAAACCGTCTACCGATGTGTCTTATCAGGCCTGTGCGAAAAAACTGCTCGGCTACCGCGACAGTATTTACCCGCAATTTGCCACCCATAATGCCTATACCGTTGCCACCATTATGGAAATGACCAAAGACTACAGCGGTTTTGAATTCCAGCGCCTGCACGGTATGGGTGATGCACTGTACGATGAAATTGTCATTAAAGACAAAATTCCGTGCCGTATTTATGCCCCTGTCGGCGAACATTCCGATTTATTGGCCTATCTGGTGCGCCGCCTGCTGGAAAACGGCGCCAACAGCTCTTTCGTCAATAACATTGTCGATGAAACTATCCCGGTGGAATCACTGCTGAGCGATCCGGTCGAAACAGTCCGTGGCTGGGCGAACAAGCGTAACCGCCAGATCCCGCTGCCGGCCGGCTTGTATGGTGCAGAGCGCCAAAACTCCAATGGCCTGGATTTAACCGATATCGACCAGATAGAGCCGGTTAAAGCGGCGATGCAGCAGTGGTTTGACAGCGTACGCCAGCAGCCGGTACAGCACGAGGCCGTGCCGGTTACTAACCCGGCCAATCTGGATGAAGTGCTTGGCTATCTGCAGTATGCCGATAAAAACGCTATGCAGCAGATCCTGGCCAATGCCGATGCCGCTTTTGCCAGCTGGTCGGCCACCGGGGTTGCCGAGCGCGCTGCCTTACTACGCCGGATTGGCGATGCACTGGAAACACACCGCAACGAACTGTTAGCGCTGTGCGTAAAAGAAGCGGGCAAAACCCTGGGCGACAGCATAGCAGAAGTGCGTGAAGCCATCGACTTCTGCCGTTACTACGCCGCCCGGGCCGAACAGCTGTTTGCCCAGCCACAACAGGCGCGCGGGGTATTTTTATGTATCAGCCCGTGGAACTTTCCGCTGGCAATATTCTTAGGCCAGGTAGCTGCAGCGATAGTGGCAGGTAACACCGTGGTGGCCAAACCGGCCGAACAAACCAGTTTAATTGCCATCCGTACCGTAGATATTATGCGCCAGAGCGGTATGCCTGAGCATGTGGTGCAGCTGGTGATAGCGCCGGGCCGCCAGGTGGGCGAGCATATAGTGCCGGACAGCCGTAT
>CAZEGA010000443.1:0-1860 GCA_964511675.1 uncultured Rheinheimera sp. | reverse complement strand
TAGAGCATCTGACTGTTAATCAGAGGGTCCTTGGTTCGAGCCCAAGAGGGGGAGCTTTCCTGACAAAGTCGCTGAAAAGCGACTTTTGTTGTTTATATCCATTTGGTAATCAAATACATCTCTGCTCACAAACGGGTTCGATATATCAATAAATTTATCTTTGACAGACCAATTAATAATATTAAAAATCAAATTATTTAATTACACCCAACGGGTTAACTATAAATTAATAATTGTCGAGGGCAAGAAAAAAGCACTACAGTAATCATTAACAATAAAATATCAATTTAATTGCTTAAAAAGATTCTCATTAATTCTCAATCATTTTTTTTATGTCATTTTCTATATCGTCAGAAAACCCATAGTATTCTTTGCTAATTTTACCACTTTTATCTATTAAAAAGTATCTAGGGAAACTATTGACTTTATAATCTTCAAGAATGCTACTGTTACCGAATAAGTTTAAAAAAGTAATTTCTTTTTTTTGAATTAGTTCAAGTGCATCATTTTTATTTTGAGTTACAATGCCAATTACCTGAATATGGTTTGAATATTTTTTATTTAACTCTTCAACTTTAGGGAAGGATTTTATACATGGACCACACCATGTCTCCCAAAAGTCAATCAAAATAGGTTTTTGAGAATTAATATCAATTATCTCATCTGACTTTATATTGGCCAAAGATATTTTAGGGAATGGTTTTCCAATTAAAAGTTGCTTGTCCAAAGTCTGGTTAATGTCAGTATAATTTTTGATTTTTTCGTCAATAATTAGGTCTATTTTATTTACTCTTTCATTATTTATTTTAACATCAGAAAACAGTAAATGAGTAGTTGATTTCCTTCCTGAAACACTTGCTTTTTTCTTTATCTCAATTGGAAAAAAATCACTTTTACGAAGATAAACCGTTTTCGTTCTCTGTGTAACATCATAAACCGTATCATCTTCAAACTCATATTTTATAATGTAATTGTCCTCACTCTTTAATAATTGAATATTAGAATAAATGGAGTCTAACTTGAAAACATCTATAGAAACCATTTGACCACCAGGCTTCCCTAAAAAACCTACAGCCCCTTTCTCATTTTTGAATTCTTTTTTATCTTCTATAAATTCATAACCAACAGAGCCTTTATAAATATATTCCTTATTAATATCAAAACGTTTTGCATAAAATGATAATCCGAAAATGGTGTCTTCCTCATTCCTCTCAATATATGCCATTCCTTTATTATTCCAAATCAGGTCATCATGAGGGAAAGTGTCTATTCTATGTATATTATATTCAACATTCTGAATTTTGCTTGAGTTTTCATAGAACTTGTTAAGCACGAAATCTAAATTTTCATTATTAGGTTCTTCACAACCAAGTAAGCTTACAATTATTAGTAACGGAAATATGTATCTCATAAAGGATTTATGATTTATAAAGTAAAAGTAAATATTTATATCTTAAACGGCTATTTGATAATGATTAGTATTCAATTTTCCTTATAGTTTAAACAAAAAATTATAAAAACAACAAAACACTTAGAAGACAGACAATAAGAATATTGAAGAATTTTAAGATTAACAATAATTATTATGTTAGATAAGAAATAATTAATGATCCATATAGAATATTATCAGAATTAAAAAATTCATATTGTTTAGTTGTAAAAGAAGTGCTGAAAATCAAATTAATTCTTTAATAATCGAACAAAATTGGTTCGATAATAAGTCATAAGGAGGAGCAAAATAAGTCCGGTAAGTCTTAGTGATTTACCGGATTTTGTGTTTTTATTGGTTTCAAATACAGTTCAAGACTATGCACTTTCAGTGCATCAACTTTAGTTTCTAAAAATTTTAAGCCACATAAG
>CAZEGA010000442.1:0-1876 GCA_964511675.1 uncultured Rheinheimera sp. | reverse complement strand
CTTCGAGCAGCAGGCGCCAGGTCGCGGGCGTCGCCTACATGATGGTGGCGCTCGTCTCGATGAGCCGGGCGGCCAGGCGCTGGCCGTCGGTGACTTCACCGCGATCGGCGATGACCACCTTCGCCCCCACGCTCAAGGGCAGGAACAGTTCCAACACGGAGATATCGAACGACAGGGTCGTGACGGCGAACAGCGTATCGGCCAGCTGCTCAGCCTGCCCGATACCGCACTGAGCCTGGCCGCCCAACTGGCACAGAGTAAAGCCGCCGGCTGCAACTTTGTGCTGCTTGGCGTACCCGAAGATACAGGCCCCAGGGCCAACCTGGGCCAGGGCGGTGCCGACAAAGGCTGGGCCGCCTTTTTAAGCAAATTCCTTAACCTGCAGGCTAACTCTTTTATTGCCGCAGAGCAGATCCTGTTGTTGGGCGAAGTGCAATGTACCGACTTACAGCAACAGGCGGCAGCGCTGGATCTATCCCGGCCACAGCAGCTTAGCCAGTTACGGCAGCTGGTAGCCATGCTGGATATCAGGGTCGCAGAGGTAGTACAGGCTATTTTTGCGGCCGGGTTGCTGCCGCTGGTCATAGGCGGCGGCCACAACAACAGCTACCCGATCTTACAGGCACTGCAGCGCAGCAGCGGGCACAGTGCCAACTGCGCCAATCTGGACCCGCACTCAGATTTCCGGCCGCTTGAGGGCCGCCACAGCGGTAACGGTTTTAGTTATGCCTGGCGGGACGGCCTGTTACAGCACTATTTTGTGCTGGGTTTGCATGAGCTGAAAAACTCCGCCGCCACCTTGGCACAATTGCAGCAAGCCGGCGCCGGGTTCTGCAGCTACCAGCGTATTTTTGTCCGGCAGGAGCTCAGCTACCAGCAGGCACTGGATCTGTGTATAGAGACAGTGGTACAGGGCAGCGGCGATATTGGCATAGAAGTGGATACTGACAGTATCAGCCTGATGCCGGTCAGTGCCTTTACCAACTGCGGTATCAGTGTGCAGGCTGCAGAACAGTTTGTGTATCAGCTGGCCCGTTTACCCCGCAGCCGCTACCTGCATCTGGCCGAGGCCGCGCCGGAGCAGCATCCGGCCGGCAAAACGGCCGGAATGAACGAAGCCGGTCAGGTGCTGGCCGCCCTGGTCTATGCCTTTATTCAGGGCAAACAGCAGCTGGCGCAGGCTAATTAGTTTCAGTCTGTTGCCACTGTTTCAGCCAGACGGCAAAACCACTGAGTTCAAACGGGCGCGAATAAAGAAAGCCCTGGCCACGGTTACAGCCCATCCGTAACAGTTTTTGCTCCACTTCCCGCTCTTCCACGCCTTCGGCGATCACACCCAGGTCAAGATTGCGCGCCATATCAATAATGGCACCGGTAATGGCAGAGTGCATATCCGACTTATGTAACTCGCTGATAAAGGAGCAGTCCACTTTTACATGCTGTATCGGCAGTTTGCGCAGATAAGCCAGCGACGAAAAGCCGGTGCCAAAATCGTCCAGTACCAGCTCGACCCCCAGCCGGTGCAGGCGTTGCATCATCGTCATGGCCCTTGGCGGATCGGCGATCAGCGCCTGTTCTTTCAGCTCCAGCATCAGTTGCTGCGGTTTAACCTTGTGTTTGCCGAACAAAAACTCCAGCGTATCAATCAGTTCGTCCTGCAACAAATCCTTGCTGGAGATATTCACCGCTATCTTGCTGACCATCCGGGCTTTTTCCAGAGTAGCGATCATCGCCACCGCTTCCTGCAATACCCATTGTGTCAGCGGGTAGATCACCCCGGTTTCTTCTGCCAGTGCCAGAAAACTGTCCGGCGTCATCAGGCCACGGCTGGGGTGGCGCCAGCGCACATAAACCTCACCGGCCACCACTTCACGGC
>CAZEGA010000441.1:0-1912 GCA_964511675.1 uncultured Rheinheimera sp. | reverse complement strand
CCCTTTATTATGATGCGCGCCGGCGCCCCGGGCAGCCAGCGCTTTGGCATGGTGCCCTGGACCGGCGATGTCGACCGCAGCTGGGGCGGTTTAAAACCGCAGGTGGAACTGGCGCTGTCGATGGGCTTATTCGGCTTTGGTTATATTCATTCCGACTTAGGCGGCTTTGCCGGCGGCGAACAGTTTGACCGCGAGCTGTATATCCGCTGGCTGCAATACGGCGTATTCCAGCCGGTATACCGGCCGCATGCGCAGGAGCATATCGCGCCGGAAATGGTGTTTCACGATACCGCGACTATCGAAACGCTGCGGCCCTGGCTTAACCTGCGCTACCAGTTACTGCCATATAACTACAGCCTGGCGTACCAGAACAGCCTGACCGGCATGCCGTTAATGCGGCCGCTGTTTTTCGCCGACGAACAAAACCCTGCACTGATGGACGAGAAAAACAGCTACTTCTGGGGCGATGCCTTTTTAGTGACCCCGGTAACCGAGCCGGGCGTGTCCAGCTGGCCGGTTACGCTGCCAGCCGGCGTCTGGTTTGATTTCTTCAGCGGCAAACGCTACCAACAGCTTCAAGGGGTCAGACCCCTTGAAATACCGGTAACGCTTAACAGCATACCGGTACTGGTAAAAGCCGGCAGCTTTGTGCCGATGGCCGAACTGGTGCAAAGCACGCGCGATTACTCCAGCAACAAGCTGACCCTGCACTATTACGCCGATAGTTCAGTCAGCTGTGCCAAAGGCGAAATGTACGAGGATGACGGCAAAACGCCGCTGAGTATTGAACAGGGCCGGTTTGAACTGCTGAACTTCTACTACCTGCATGAAAACGGTGAACAGAAATTTGAGTTTCGCCGTAGCGGCGGCGATTACAGCGGCAAACCGGCCAGCCGCGAGCTGACGCTGGTGGTGCATAACCAGAATGCCCAGCCTGCGCATATCAGTGTGGATGGCCAGTATATTCAGCTGGTGCCACAGCAGGCCCGTTTTAACCGGATGCAGAATGTGGCGTACTACGACAAAGCCAGTAAGCAGCTAAAAGTAAAACTGCACTGGCAGGCGGATAAAGTACAACTGACGTTACGCTAAGGTTATTAGATAACGGGTAAATTTCGGTTTCGACAGTACTGACGTAACGGGAAATAACCATAGCTGGTGATGGTATCAGCCGGCTTTTACATTACAATGAGCAGGTTAGCAACCCGCAGGAAGCCGCTTGTGTACAGCACCGATTTTAATCATAAACGTAAATTTATCGTCAAACTGGGTAAGATGCTGCACAAGTACGGCACTCCGGCCTACCGGCTGGAAGCGCATTTAACCGAACTGACCAGCCACCTGGGCCTGAAAGCGTCTTATATTATCTCGCCGACCTCGATGACCTTTGTGATCTGGACCGATGGCCACGAGCAGGAGTACACCCATGCAGCCCGGGTAAACCCCGGTGATCTGGATTTAGGCGCGCTGTCGCGTACCGACGAGCTGGTAGATCAGGTGTTGCAGGGCCAGGTCAGCCTGAATGAAGCCGATGCCCTGCTCGATGCTATCGATGCCCGCCCCAGTTCCTACGGTAAACTGGCTACAGCGGTGGCGATGATGGCTTCCGGTGGCGCCTTCGCCATGCTGATGGCCACCAGCTGGAATGATGTGCTGTGGTCTGCCCTGTTATCTTTGCTGGTGTACCTGTTTATGCTATGGGCGGCCAGTTCGCCACGTATTGCCAATATGCTGGAGCCGTTAGTCGCGCTGGCCGCCGCCATTGCTGCCTGCGCCATCAGCCGCTATATCGACCCCGGCATTAATATCCGCCTGGCCGTGCTGTCGGCCATTATTGCCTTTATTCCGGGCCTGGCACTAACCCTGGGGTTTGCCGAACTGGCAGCCCGCCATCTGGTGTCGGGCAATGCCC
>CAZEGA010000440.1:0-1925 GCA_964511675.1 uncultured Rheinheimera sp. | reverse complement strand
CGCGGTTTTTTGCTGAAAGATGTATCGCTGGAAACGCTGGTTGAGGCCATCAGTACGCTGGCACAGGGCGGCAGCTGCTTTGCCCCTAATATTACCGAGCGTTTGCTGGCTTCGGTACGCAGCCGCAGCAGTACTGCATTTGCCATGCCGGCGCATATTGAACCGCTGACCGACAAAGAGCTGGAAATTCTGCAGTTAATGGCTGCCGGCTACAGCAACAAAGAGATCGCCAATGCGTTATATAAATCGGAAGGGACGGTAAAAAACCAGTGCTCAGCGATACTGGCCAAACTCGGGGTGCGGGATCGCACCCGGGCCGTACTGCTGGCACTGGAGCTGGGGCTGATTAGCTAGCTTTATAGCCATTGGGGTTGGCCGACTGCCAGCGCCAGCTGTCGCCGACCATATCATCCAGTGTTTTTTCTGCCTGCCAGCCCAGCAGCATTTGGGCTTTAGCCGGTTCGGCATAACAGACAGCAATATCGCCGGGGCGGCGTGGGGCTATCTGGTAAGGCACGGCAACCTTATTTACCTTGCTAAAAGCATTTACCATATCCAGCACGCTGTAACCGGTGCCAGTGCCTAAATTAATTGCTTCAATGCCGTTATGGCTGGTTAAATACTGCAGGGCTTTAACATGGCCACGGGCTAAATCGACCACGTGAATATAATCGCGTACGCCGGTGCCGTCATGGGTGGCATAGTCATTACCAAACACGCTGAGCTTATCACGCTTGCCTACTGCCACCTGTGAGATAAACGGCATCAGGTTGTTGGGTATACCGTTAGGGTCTTCACCAATGCGGCCGCTGCTATGCGCGCCCACCGGGTTAAAGTAACGCAGCAGCGTAATGCCCCAGTCTGGTTCGGCGCGTACTAGGTCTTCCAGTATATGCTCTATCATCAGCTTGCTCTGGCCATAAGGGTTAGTGGCCGAGCGTGCTGCGCTTTCCGCGATGGGCACCTGCTTAGCATCGCCATACACGGTGGCCGATGAGCTGAATACCAGTTTTTTCACCGCAAAATCGCGCATTACGCGGCACAACGTAACAGTGCCCGCCACATTATTGTCGTAATAATGCAGTGGGATCCGGGTAGATTCGCCCACCGCTTTTAACCCGGCAAAATGCACTACGGCAGAGATACTGTGTTCAGCAAACAGCTGGCGCAGGGCCCGCTCGTCACGGATATCAGCTTTAATACTGGTAATACTGTGGCCGGTAAGCTGCTGTACCCGTTTTAACGCCTCGTCAGAGCTGTTGCTGAAGTTATCCAGGCTGATAACGCTATAACCGGCGTGCAGTAATTCCAGTGCGGTATGGCTGCCGATATAACCGGCACCGCCGGTGAGTAAAATATGGCTCATGCCTGTCTCCTGGCTTACGGCAGCACTTTTTTAAACGGTTTTACAGTGGAGCGCACATACACGCCAGCAGCCAGGTAGGGGTCGGCATCGGCCCAGCTTTGTGCCTCAGCCAGCGATGCAAATTCTGCTACCACCAGTGAGCCGCTAAAACCGGCTAGATGCGCCGGGCGGGTGGTCAGGCGTTTTTCTAAACTGTTGGCAACATCTTCAGAGTAAATGATATAAAACATCGGAAAGTCCTTTGGCAGCAGTGATTTTAACTGGCGCACCTTAGCAGATCCTGGCCTTGGTTCCAACGGCATTAAACGCATAGCAGCAGTACAGTACTAGGATTTGCCGCAGCAGCCTGTTAGCATGCAGGGCGCTAATACACATAACTGGGCCCAGCCCAGACATTCTAATAAGAAAAATTCAGGGAGTCCGCGTAGCAATGAAACGTGAACAATTCAGTTCCAGCCTTGGTTTTGTACTGGCAGCCGCCGGTTCAGCCGTAGGTATCGGTAATCTGGTCGCCTTTCCGGTAATGGCCAGTAAAAATGGCGGTGCCGCCTTTTTAATT
>CAZEGA010000439.1:0-1942 GCA_964511675.1 uncultured Rheinheimera sp. | reverse complement strand
CTATATTTTGCCAAAGTGAATTACTTCGTGGGAAAAAATACTATTATTGCGATCGCCGGCGCTTCTGCATCGGGTAAAAGCCTTTTTGCCTCAACGGTATATCAGGAACTGGTGGCGGAACTTGGTGGCGAGCGTATTGCGATACTGTCTGAAGATGCGTATTACCGTGACCAGAGCCATTTGTCGTTTGAACAACGTACCCTGACCAATTACGACCATCCTGCTGCTTTCGAGCACGAGTTACTGGCCAGCCATTTAAAAGCGTTGCGCAGTGGTAAAGCGATTCAGATGCCGCAGTACAGTTATAAAAATCATACCCGCACCGAAGAAACTATTACTGTACAACCGGCTAAAGTGACTCTGGTTGAAGGCATTTTGCTGCTGACCGATGCACAGCTGCGTGAGCAGTTTGATATTACCGTTTTTATGGATACACCACTTGATGTATGCTTATTACGCCGAATAAAACGGGATTTGGAAGAACGCGGCCGTAGTTTAAGTTCAGTAGCTGAGCAATATGAAAACTCAGTGCGGCCGGCATTTTTTGAGTTCATCGCACCCTCCAAGCAATATGCTGATCTGGTGGTGACCAAGGGCGGTAAAAACCAGATTGCTATTGATATAATAAAAGCAAAAATCCGCCAGTTACTGGCAGAATAACAATAACCAGGGAATAACCTATGATGGGATTAGTGGGCATTGTTGCCCTGTTACTGGTGGCGTATGCCGCTTCTGCCAACCGCAGCCGTATTAACTGGCGTACCGTTGGCGGCGCTTTTGCCATTCAGCTGGCGATTGGTGCTTTTGTGTTGTATGTGCCCTTTGGTCAGGATGTGCTGTACAGCATTTCGACAGTGGTGGCACAAGTCATCTCTTATGCCAATGCCGGCATTGAGTTTTTGTTTGGCGATCTGGGACGGTTTTCACAAGGCTTTATTTTCGCTATTCATGTGCTGACCATTATTATCTTTTTCTCTTCATTAATCGCCGTGCTTTATCATATCGGTATCATGACGTTTGTGATCCGTCTGGTGGGGGGCGGATTACAAAAATTACTGGGGATCAGCCGTCCTGAATCTATGTCAGCTGCGGCAAATATTTTCGTAGGCCAGACTGAAGCGCCTTTGGTAGTAAAACCTTTTATACCGACCATGACGCGCTCTGAGTTGTTTGCAGTGATGGTGGGCGGGCTATCTTCCATTGCCGGTTCGGTGATGGCCGGCTATGCCGGTTTAGGCGTAGAGCTGAAATATCTGATAGCGGCCTGCTTTATGGCGGCACCAGGTGGTTTATTGATGGCAAAAATGCTGCAGCCAGAAACCGGAGAGCCGAAAAATGAGTTATCCGAGGTTACAGCGGATGTCGCTCACACGAATATCATAGATGCGGCGGCAGCGGGTGCAGCTAACGGTATGCAGCTGGCACTCAATGTTGGTGCTATGTTGCTGGCCTTTGTCGGGTTGATCGCCCTGATCAACGGTATGATTGGCGGGGTTGCGGCGTGGTTTGGTTTCGAGGGCGTGACATTGCAGCTGATTTTTGGTTATGTCTTTCAGCCATTGGCCTTTATTTTAGGCGTATCATGGGAGGAAGCCCGTCAGGCCGGCAGTTTTATCGGCCAGAAACTGGTCATTAATGAGTTTGTCGCCTACCTCGACTTTGTGCAGGTGAAAGAGCAGCTAAGCGCCCATACCCAGGTGATAGTGACTATTGCACTGTGTGGTTTTGCTAACTTTTCTTCCATTGCTATTTTATTAGGTGGCCTGGGTGGTATGGCACCAGGTCGCCGGGCTGATATTGCCGAACTGGGTTTAAAAGCCCTGCTGGCAGCAACATTGGCTAACTTAATGAGCGCTGCAATTGCAGGGTTCTTTTTTTCACTAGGCTAAGGTCTTTTATATGACACAGCAAGTTCCAACGTTAGATATAAGACGGTTTGCCA
>CAZEGA010000438.1:0-1960 GCA_964511675.1 uncultured Rheinheimera sp. | reverse complement strand
GGGGCACATGAGTTTATCTGCGAGTTACCTGAGGGCTACGACACTATGGTCGGCGAGCATGGCGCCAGTTTATCCGGCGGCCAGCGCCAGCGGCTGGCGATAGCGCGGGCCTTAATTGCCAACCCGAAAATCCTGATATTTGATGAAGCCACCAGTGCGCTCGATTATGAATCCGAGCGTATTATCCAGAGCAATATGGCGCAGATCTGTGCCGGCCGTACCGTGTTTATTATTGCCCACCGCTTATCGGCGGTGCGCGACTGCAACCGCATTATCGTGATGGACAAAGGCCAGATAGCCGAGCAGGGCAGCCATAGCCAACTGCTGCAACAGCAGGGCATTTACCACTACCTGATGCAAATTCAGCAGGGCGCACCGGCCGCAGCCCAAAACGTGAATACCAAAGCAACAGTACAGGTCGCCAGCCTGGTGCCGCCCCAGGCCAGCAGCAAAGGAGAGCTGGCATAATGCAAACGCACACTAAAACCGCAACCACAGACAGCGCAGCAAACGTAGTGCCGTTGCCGCTGGTAAAAAAGCTCAGCCGCGAGCAGTTAAGTTTTCTGCCGGCCGCGCTGGAAATAGAAGCCGCACCGCCGGCGCCGTACAGTAGGGTTATTCTGTGGGCCATTATGGCCTTGCTGGTACTGGCTATTGCCTGGGCCTGCTGGGGCAATATCGACATTACCGCCAGTGCGCAGGGCAAGCTGGTACCCGGTGCCCAGGTCAAGGTAATACAACCGCTAAATGCCGGCGTGGTGCAGCATATTCATGTGCGTGACGGGCAAAAAGTGCAGGCCGGTGATGTGCTGCTAACGCTGGACGGCACTATTACCGAAGCGGAGCTGCAGCGCTTAACCTTGCAACTGGACAGTGTGCAGCAGGATATTGTCCGCACAGCGTTATTACAACAGCGGCTGCAAGGCACCTCTGACACCAATAGCCTTGATACCGGCAGCCTGCAAACCCTATCACTGCCGCAACAACAGGCACTAAACAGCAACTGGCTGGAATACCAGGCCAAACAGCTTGGTGTACAGCGCCAAATCGACAAGCTGGATGCCGAAGTCGCCACGACCAAGCTGAATATTGCCCGTATCAGGAAAACCCTGCTGCTGATCACCGAGCAGGCCGACAGTGTACAGCAACTGCTGGCCAAATCGCTGGCCTCAAGAAGTCAATATCTGGAACTGGAGCTTAACCGCATCAACCAGGCCGAAAGCCTGAGCATAGAGCAGGCCAAACTGCAGCAACTGGCCGCTGCCATTAACGAAGCCCGCCAGCAACAGCAGGTACTTAACGCCGAATACCAGCGCCAGCTCAGTGATGCGCTAAACCAATACCACCGCGACGCCAGTACCTTGCAACAAGAGCTGATAAAAGCGCAAAACACCCATACCCAGCAGCAACTGCTGTCGCCGGTAGACGGCACCGTAGAGCAACTGGTGCTGACCACCATAGGCGGCGTAGTCACCCCGGCGCAGGAGCTAATGCGCATTGTGCCCAAAGATCAGCAACTGATAGCCGAAGCCTGGCTGCTGAACAAAGACATCGGCTTTGTTGAAGTGGGCCAGCAGGCCGAGATTAAGCTGGAGAGCTTCGAGTTTACCAAATACGGCGTAATAGATGGCGAGATTAGCGATATCTCCACCGATGCGGTAGCGCTGGAAGGCGTGGGCCTGGTGTTTCCGTTAAAAGTAAAACTGAAGCAGCACAGCATCAAAGCCGGCAATAAGATTGTACCACTAACATCGGGTATGGCGGTGACGGTGGAAGTGAAGACCGGCGAGCGCAGGGTAATAGAGTTTTTATTATCACCGATAATCAGGGCGGTGGATGAAGGGGTTAGGGAGCGGTGAGTTTAAACGCAATTAAAAAATGGGCGCTGATTATCGTAGGCTTTATCGGCTTGCTGCTGGTGCTGGGGGTATATCTGGGCTGGCAGTGGATGACGGCAGGG
>CAZEGA010000437.1:0-1961 GCA_964511675.1 uncultured Rheinheimera sp. | reverse complement strand
GCCCCGGCAAGTGTTGCCGCCTGTATTACCTGCTCTATGCTGCTGCCGGGGTCGCTCAGCGCGATGTTGTCGCGGATACTGCGGTTAAATAAAAAGCTTTCCTGCAATACCACCCCGACCTGGCGCCGCAGCCAGGCCGGCTCTACCAGGGCCAGGTCGATGCCGTCTATCAGTACCCGGCCGCCCTGCGGCACATACAAGCGCTGGATCAGTTTGGTTAAGGTGCTTTTACCCGAGCCGGAGCGGCCGACAATGCCGATACGCTCGCCGGCGCAGATATCGAGGCTGACATTATTCAGAATAGGCGCCGAATCGGGCCGGTAACGAAAACTGACCTGCTGCAGGCTGACCTGGCCCTGCACATTGGGCAGTGCCGTGCGGTTGGGGTTATAGCCCGGCTCGGTCGGGGCATTTAATACATCGCCGAGGCGCTCTATCGACACTTTGGCCTGCTGAAAGTCCTGCCACAGGTTTACCAGCCGCATAATAGGGCCGGATACGCGCTGCGACAGCATATTAAAGGCAATAAACTGGCCTACCGTTAAGCTGCCTTCTACCACCGCAATAGCGCCGAAATACAGCGTCAGCAAAGACACCACTTTATTGATATAACCGGCCAGGCTGGCGTAAATATTATTGATATGCGAAGCGTCAAACGAGCTGGCGACATAATCGGCCAGCTTTTCTTCCCACTTGTTGCGCATTTGCGGCTCTACCGCCAGCGATTTTACTGTTTCCACCCCGGATACCGACTCGACCAGAAAGGAGTGGTTTTCGGCGCTTTTCTGAAATTTTTGCTCCAGCCTGGCCCGTAAGGTTGGCGTGATTAACACCGACAGCAGGATATAACAGGGAATAGAGCCGACAATGATCCAGCTTAGCAGCGGTGCGTAGTAAAACATCACGGCAAAAAACACCACGCTGAATAACACATCCAGCACCACCGTCAGCGACGAGCCGGTAATAAACTCGCGCACCTTATCCAGCTCTTTAATACGCGCTACCGTATCGCCAACGCGGCGGGCGGCAAAATAGGAAATGGGCAGCGACAGCATATGCCGGTACAGCAAGCCGCCGAGCTCGACATCGACCCGGTTGGTGGTGTGGCTGAACACATAGGTGCGCAGGAAGGTTAACAGCACTTCAAAGGTGATCACGGCAAAAAAGCCCACCGCCAGTACGTCCAGCGTGGTCATGCCTTTGTGCACCAGCACTTTATCTATCGTGACCTGAAAGAAGATCGGCGTGGCCAGCCCCACCAGCTGAATAAAGAATGATGCCAAAAGCACATCGGCAAACAAATGCCGGTACTTTATTAACGCCGGGATAAACCAACGAAAGCCAAAACGGGTTTTGGCATCCAGCAGACCGGCGCGTTTGCTTAAGTGCAGCAGCTCGCCTGTCCACATTACCGCTAACATTGTTAACGAAATAGCCTGCGCCTGGCCGCTGCTGACATCCTGAATAAGGGCTTTGTTATCTTTGATCCGCGCCAGAATAAAATAGCTGCCGTCATGGCTTTTGCCCACGGCGGGCAATAACAGGGCATCTAATTTAGTGGGAGCTACCTGAATAAATTTTGCTTTAAAGCCCAGGCTTTTGGCGGCTTTTACCAGGTAAATATCATTTAAATCATCGGTTTGTGGCGTAAACTCCCGGAGGATGGCGTTTACTTCGGCGGGGGTTTGCTGCATACGGGCAACAATGGCCAGACACTGCACGCCAACGGCAAATGGCGAATTCTGCAACATAAGATCCCTTTATTAACACAAATAAAATCAGCCGGATAATACTCCCAAAACACAAACAAATAAATACAATTAATTACATTTAAAACACAAAACCCGCCAAAACGTAATATCGCTCAGTTAAGGTTTCAGCACGAACCGGCTTGCCCACACCAACGCGCCGTGAACCCATCCCTGGGGGCTCGATTCGGCCATCCTGGCCTGCAACGGTTG
>CAZEGA010000436.1:0-1963 GCA_964511675.1 uncultured Rheinheimera sp. | reverse complement strand
CGGATATTCGCCAGATCACGGAAGAATCGGGTACCACTATCGAGCTGGAAGATGACGGCAGCATCAAAATTGCCGCTACTACGGCTAAAGCGGCACAAATTGCTATTGATAAGATCAATGCCATTACGGCAGAGATTGAAGTTGGCGCAATTTATCATGGCGAAGTAGTGCGCATCGTCGACTTTGGTGCTTTCGTTAACGTGCTGCCGGGTAAAGACGGTCTGGTGCATATTTCGCAAATCTCAGATGAGCGCGTCAATAATGTGGCCGATCATTTGTCTGTCGGCCAGAAAGTATCGGTTAAGGTACTGGAAGTAGACAAGCAGGGCCGCGTGCGTTTAAGCATCAAGGAAGCCAACGCTAAACCTGCTGCAGAGACTGCCAATGCTGAAGCTGACGCCTGACAGGCTGTTACGCCGGGCAGCGCCACTGGCGCTGCTGGCATTGTTAGCCGGCGGCTGTGCGACACAGCCGTCTGCTGATGCGCTCTGGCTTGTGCCGGAGCCGCTGCCTGTTTCTTACCGTACTGAGCTGGCGATTGCCCGGTTAACGGAAATACTGCACCGGGCTGAACTGTCGGAAGAACAATCAGCCCAGTTGTATTACGATCGCGGAGTCATGTACGACAGTGTCGGCCTGCGCACCCTGGCGCGGCTGGATTTTATGCGCGCACTGCGGTTAAAACCGGATATGGCAGATGCTTACAACTTTGTGGGGATACATCACACCGTCAGCGGTGAATTTGATGCTGCCTATGAAGCTTTCGACTCCGCGCTGGAACTGGCGCCGGATCATGAGTACGCCTATCTGAACCGCGGTATAGCCTTGTACTATGCTGAAAAAACCGAACTGGCCGTGCAGGATCTGGCGCGTTTTCTGGCGATCAAGCCGGCAGATGCCTACCGGGTGATCTGGTTATATCTGGCACAGCGCGAGCTGTCAGAGCCGCAGGCCAAACTGCAGTTGAAACAACAGCTGGCCACGCTGGATACTGCCGACTGGGCGACCAACCTGGTACGGTTTTTCGACGGCCAGCTCAGCGAAAAAGCGCTGCTGGATTCCGTACTTAATGATTTGTCCAGCCAGCAGTTATTGGCTGAGCGTCTGTGCGAAGCGTACTTTTATCTGGCTAAATGGCACGAAAGCCATAACCGGCCGCAGCAGGCACTGAGTTATTACAAACAAGTACTGGCAACCAATGTGTATGAGTTTGTTGAGCACCGCTATGCCCGGCTGGAAATGGCCCGGCTGCGTGGTGAAATACCCGCTGAAGACGGTTATGCTGAGCCCTGAGTGGTTAGCCTTAGTGTATCGGAAAAGCCGCTTTGCCGGCTTTTTTGCTTTTCTGCTGTTAAGCGCCTGCGATAAAGCACCATCGCAGGACGAGCTGATAGCCAGGGCGCAAACTGAACCTGCAGTTGCACTAAGCCTGGCCGGTCAGCGCCTGGCTGATGGCGAACATGATGCGGCACTGGTTTTTTTCCAACTGGCCGCCCGTGCCGGCGACATTAAAGCGCTGGAGCATGCGCTGCAGTTGCAGCAGCGTTTGCAAGGACGGTTAACCACAGCATTATGGTTACAGCAGCAAATTCAGACAGGTGTGGTTGCGTCAGAGGCCGTCAGTGCAAGCCTGCAGGCAGAGCTGGGGGTATGGCCGCTACTGAAACCTGTCGTAGCGGCTTATCAGGCGGCAGCGGGGTGTCAGCTGACCTTACAGCCGGTTGCCAGCCAGCAACAGGGCGTACAGCGCTGGCAGCAATTGCTGCGGCAATGGCAGCAGGATGCACAGCTGGCGCAACTGCCGGTGTGTTTTACTGCGTTAACCGTGGTAGACAGTACGGCGCTACGTTGTACTGAGCAGAGCGACAGCCGCATCAGTTGCCGGTACCCGGTGTTGCAGCCACTGGTTGCAGAGGGCGGTTTCAGCCAACTGCTGGTTATTGCCGCGCCCGGCAATAACCAG
>CAZEGA010000435.1:1597-1975 GCA_964511675.1 uncultured Rheinheimera sp. | reverse complement strand
TGATGGCAGGCTCTTTTTATGGCCTGGCACCAGCCTATGCCGGCCAGTATGGTGACCGACATAAACAGCGTTACCTGCTCTGTCGTCATACCTTTACTGGCGGCATAGGCTGGTGCCAGGCCATAAAAAGAGCCTGCCATCATACCGGCAACGGTGACAGCAGTCAGGGACTGCGGCACTTTTTTCCAGAACGCCAGAATTTGCAGCGGCGCCGGTTGCAGCGGTGCCGGGTGAATACGCCGGGTTAAGGCAATGGGCACTATGCAAAGCGAATAACACATACTGATAATCAGCAAGGGCGCGCTGCCCAGCTGCGGAAACTGGCTTAGCATCAGCTGGCCGCCAATCATGCCAAGGTAAGAGGTGATCATATAAAAG
>CAZEGA010000435.1:0-1587 GCA_964511675.1 uncultured Rheinheimera sp. | reverse complement strand
CCGCGCTGCGAGCTTTCCGTTTGCTCATTCAGCCAGCTTTCCAGCACCATGTACTGACACATCATGCCCATACCGACGATAACCCGCATCAGCAGCCAGACTTCAAGCTGGCTGGTTAACACATGGCTCATGGCACAGGTACTGACAATGGCGGCACTGGCAACAAAAGCGCGGATATGGCCAACGCGGGCAATCACCTTATGGCCCAGCTTGGAGCCCAGTACCAGCCCCAGGTAATAACAGGACATTAAGGCGCCAATCCAGATCGAATCGACATTCTGCTGTGCCAGTGACAGGCCAAGATAGGTTGATAACGACCCCTGGGCCACCAGCATTAGCAGGGTGGTAAGAAAAAGGGCACTAAAACTGCGATACGGGCTTTTGCTGCTCATCCTTTGCCTTAGAAAAAATACAGGCAGCCGCGGCTGCCTGGAACATTATTTTACGCGCATACCGGGCTGTGCACCGTCATCCGGTGACAGAATAAATAACTCACTGCCGCCGGGGCCGGCTGCCAGTACCATACCTTCTGACAGGCCAAAGCGCATCTTACGCGGCGCCAGGTTAGCGACCATTACCGTTAAGCGGCCTTCCAGTTGCTCGGGGCTGTAAGCGGATTTAATGCCGGCAAACACCTGGCGCACTTCACCGCCACCGATATCCAGTTGCAGCTGTACCAGTTTATCGGCGCCTTCTACCGCGCTGGCTTTGATAATTTTTGCCACCCGTAAATCAATTTTGGCAAAGTCGGCAATACTGATGGTGTCAGCTATAGGCTCACGCTCTGTACTCACAGCTTGCTCCGTTGTTGCTGGTTTGGCTGCTGCCGGTACTGCGGTACTTTGCGGTTGCAGGTTTTCTTTGGAAGCATCCAGCATGGCACTGACTTTAACCGGGTCAACACGCTGCATTAGTGCTTTAAACGGGTTGATGGCATGGTTGGTCAGCGCCTGCTGGTAGTTATGCCAGCTCAATTCGCTGTTTAAGAAGGCTTCGGTTTCTGCGGCCATTACCGGCAGCACCGGTTTTAAATAGTGCATCAGCACCCGGAACAGGTTAATGCCCATAGAGCAGACATCATGTGCTGCTTGCTGTTTGGCATCATCTTTTACCAGTACCCAGGGTGCCTGGGCATCAATATACTGATTGGCTTTATCGGCCAGCGCCATAATGTCGCGGATAGCGCGGGCAAATTCGCGTTTTTCAAAGCTGTCGGCAATGCTGTCACCGGCAGCAACGAATTCAGCCAGCAGTTCAGGCTCGGCCACAGTAGCCGATAATTTGCCGTCATAGCGTTTGCTAATAAAGCCGGCGCAGCGGCTGGCGATATTGACCACTTTACCGACCAGATCGGCATTTACCTTTTGAATAAAGTCATCCAGATTTAAATCCAGATCGGTAATGCTGCTGCTTAGTTTCGATGCGAAGTAATAGCGCAGGTATTCCGGGTTTAAATGGTCCAGATAAGTACGCGCCTTGATAAAGGTGCCGCGTGACTTTGACATCTTGGCACCGTTTACCGTAACAAAGCCGTGGGCGAAAATGGCATTCGGTTTGCGCAAGCCGGCGCCGTGCAGCATGGCGGGC
>CAZEGA010000434.1:0-1982 GCA_964511675.1 uncultured Rheinheimera sp. | reverse complement strand
GGTGTCAATGGCAATCCAATTTTGACCCACTTACCGCTTAAAACGGTAATCTAAATTTGACCCACCCCTGGTTTTTTCAACTTCACGTACTTTCTGCTGCCGGTATCACACCCGCTGTTCTTTTGCCTTTTAACCGATAACTATTACCGCTGATCTGCACGATATGAGCATGGTGCAATAGCCTGTCTAAGAGTGCCGCAGTTAAGGTTTGATCATCAGCAAACGCCGTTGACCATTGTGAGAAGGGCAGGTTGCTGGTCACAATAACACTGCCTTGTTCATAACGTTTCGCTATCACGTTAAAGAACAGGTTGGCTTCATCACGGCCAAACGGTAAGTAACCTATTTCATCTATGACCAACAGCTTTGGCGATAGCACACTGCGTTTTAAGTATGCCTCCAGGCGGCCCTGTTTCTTGGCTGTTGCCAGCTGTAGCATTAAATCTGCCGCAGTAATAAAGCGTACTTTTATCCCTCGCATAATAGCGCTGTACGCCAGTGCTATCGCCAGATGGCTTTTACCTACGCCACTTGGGCCGAGCAGTACAATATTCTCCTGACGCTCAATAAAGGCCAGGCTGGTGAGCTCCAATAGCTGTTTGCGCGGTGCGCCGGTGGCGAAGCGGAAGTCGTAGTCATCGAAGTACTTTACCGCTGGCAACCCGGCGGTCTTGAGCAACATCTCCCGCGTGCGCTGCAATCTGGCATCCAGTTCTGCTTGCAGCAGGCTTTCGAGGAAGTCGGCGAAGCTTTTACCTTGTGTGGCACTGTGGTCAGCCATGGCTGACCATTCTGTTGCTATTGCCGGCAGTTTCAATACCTCACAAGCATGTTGTATGCGCTGAAGTTGCAGGTTCATGGCCGCACCTCCAACAATTGGTCATACACCGATAAGGGATGCTGCAAGCTTTCCCTTGGCATCGCATAGCGTGTGATTTGCCGGATGTCAGACTGGCGCGGTTTTATACCGCTGGGTAGTGGTTGTAAGCTCAAGCGCTCTTTGGCCAGTAACACAGCTGGCTTCTCGCCAGTTGTGCCATGGATGCGCTGATTGGCCACATCATGCAG
Source organism: uncultured Rheinheimera sp. (assembly GCA_964511675.1). Classification (GTDB taxonomy): domain Bacteria; phylum Pseudomonadota; class Gammaproteobacteria; order Enterobacterales; family Alteromonadaceae; genus Alishewanella. The sequence continues at coordinate 914 of CAZEGA010000434.1, read as the reverse complement.
CCAGGGGCCGATATGCGCATTCGCTGTGTCGACATCGAGCACAAGGCCAGCCTGTTTTAAGCTGGCAGCCAGTGGCGTGATAAAGCTGCCTTTTAAATAGCCATTGAAGCGCTCAACCTTGCCCTTGGTTTTTGCCCGGTAAGGGCGGCAGGCTTTAAGTTTAAAGCCATAGTCTTTGGCCATTTCAAGCAGTTTGGCATTCCAGCGATGAGCACCCTCACCATAAGCATCGCGCTCAATCATGATACATTTGGCGTTATCAAACAGCAGCTCTTTAGGGACGCCAGAGAAGTAATCCAGCGCGGCTTCAATACCCAGCAACCAGTCTTCCTGGCGCTCATATTCACTAAAACGGACATAGGTAGCGCGGCTAAAACCCAGCGTGGCAACAAAGCCTTTTAGCTTATAACGCCCGCGGCGAATGGTCGTAAAGTCGATTTGCAGCTGTTGGCCTGGGGCGGTTTCAAAGCGCCTCACCGGTTCATTCTGCTGCGGTTTAAAAGGCCGGATATAGTTCTTCAGAATGCCTTCTTTGCCGGTAAATCCTTTGGCCTGGATCTCACGGAACAGCACCGTTGCCGGTATCCAATCCGGCTTAGCCGCAGCAATCCGCTCCATCAGATACGTCTTGAAGGGGTCAAGTTTTGAAGCCCGATCAGCACGTTCACTATAGGCTGGCGTTTTAGCAATATCCCGCAGATACTTACGAACAGTATTGCGTGATACATGTAATGTTTTGGCGATAGCACGAATGCTTTGGCCTTGTCGGTGCAACACATGGATTTCCACTAATAACTCCTGAGTCAGCATTAAAATTACACCGCCTTAATTCAATTAATGTCGGCGGTAATTTTGCCTCAGGTGGGTCAATTTTACATTGTCGTTAGTGGGTCAGTTTTACATTGCCGGTGACA
>CAZEGA010000433.1:0-1983 GCA_964511675.1 uncultured Rheinheimera sp. | reverse complement strand
AGTTCATCGGCATAACCGGTGTAACTGTGGTTGCCCCCTGTGCTCAGTTTTATCGTGGCGCCCTGATAATATTGCAGCGCAAGCCGGTAATCTAACACTTCATCACCGCTTTGCAGCAGCAGCAGATAATTCTGCGGCTGTTTCAGCCCCACCGGCATCAGTTGCTGCAGGCTGTGCATATGCGCCATGCTGACAGTAAAATGCTGCTGCAGCACCGGGTGATAATAGCGGCCAAGGTGTTGATGCAACACCGTGTGCGGCGCCACCGCCGGGTTAATTAAACAGGCGCGGCAGTCCAGTTCTTCGGCAATACAGGTGGCCAGAAAGCCCCCCAGCGAGCTGCCAATCAATACCACCTCAGTTGCACCGGCAATATGCCGGCGGATCGCCGTTAACGCGGCCACCGGCTCATAAGGCAGATCCAGCGCGCTAAAAGCCAGCTGCGGGTAGTGCCGGCGGAAAAAGGCGCTGGTCTGCTGCGCTTTCTCTGACAAAGAAGAACTGGCAAAGCCATGTAAATACACTATTTTTTTCATTTAACCGTCGTTATTAGGCCGTAATTGCCGAAACTGCCAGCTTACCTGGCCGTTGCTGCCAAACACCCAGTCACACCATTGCGGCCCGCCATCCAGCGTTTGCCAGTCTGGTGTGGCTAAAAACTGCACCGAACTGGCCGGGCAGCCAACGACAGTCACCCCGTGCTGCACGGCCTGATGGGCATAATGGGCGTGGCCATGGGCAATGCCCCGGATACGCGGCTCTGCGCCAATCCAGTGCCACAGCCGTGCGCTGTCCTGCTGGCCATGTTGGTCGATAAAACTGTTCAGTGCTATGGGCGGATGATGACAAAACAACCAGATATCCGTCGCCGGGCTGTGCTGCAGCTGTGCCGTTAGCCGTTGCTGTTCTGCCGGGCTGAATACCCCGGCCGGCGTAGCACCTTTGGTATTAACCAGGGCCAGCAGCCAGTCACCAAGCTGCAGGCTGCTTTCGGGCCGGAACGGGCGTTGCTGGGCCAGGTGCGCCAGCACCGTTATATCATCATGGTTGCCGGCGGTAACAAACACCGGGCAGCGCAGCGGGGCCAGTAATTGCAGCAGTAAGCGGTAAGAGCCGGCACTGTGGTCCTGGCTGAGGTCACCGGTCAGCAGCACAGCATCCGGCTGCTCTGCCAGTAACTGCTGCACAATAGCCGCCAGATACTGTGCCGGCTTCACCTGCCGGTACAGGCCATCGCTACTGGCCAGTAAATGGCAGTCGGTAATTTGCGCCAGGCGGTACTGCGCCCTGGCAGGAAAGCGATACAGCATCAGCTAAAGGCCAGCTCCCGGTTAATGTAGCCCTGGCCGGCGCACAGTTTCAGCCAGTCGCGCAGCAGCAGGTTAATTTGCCGTTTTTCATCCGGCAACAGCATATCGGCATTGGGGTAGTCGTAACGCGCTTTAAACCGGCTGATATGCTGGCAGGCCAGCACTTCGGCGACCCGGGCATCATGATACAGCCGCACAACAAAACCGGGGCGGAACAACCTGTGTACCGTTTGTAACAGTTCAATACGCAAGGTGGTGGTAAACGGCGCCACCTCTGTCACGCTGAGCCGGTAACAATGCTGCTCACAGATCTGAATGTCGGTACTCTGGCCGGGGCCAGTGTCCTGTGCCAGATAACGGTTCAGCTGGGCATAGTTGCGCTCACACAACGCCAGAAAATCCGGCAGAGCAGGCACATATTTATCAGGTTTAAACCACACCTTGCCCTCCCCAGGCTGCTTGCACTTTATCCAGGTTAAGTGCCAGCCATTGCAGGGCAATGACACTGGCCGCATTGTCTATTTTTTGTTCATCAAGCAACTGCATGGCTTGTTCACGCGCCAGCAGGTGCACTTTAATGTCTTCGTGCTCCTGCGCCAGGCCAAAAATACCGGTTTGTACCGGCCCGGTCAGGCGCCCGCCGTATCCGCGCGTCAGCCCCTGCGCCTCCACG
>CAZEGA010000432.1:350-2002 GCA_964511675.1 uncultured Rheinheimera sp. | reverse complement strand
GTCCGCAAATGCCTCAGCACTGGTATAACGTTTTGTCATAATGGCCATAGTGCCGCCCGGTTTCAGTAACCTGAGCCACAACGCCCACTCCTGTGCCGGGTTGACAAAATGCTCTATCGCTTCGCTACAACTGATAAAATCGTACTGCCGCTGTAACGCTGCAGGGTCGTTGGCAAAAAACGGGTCCCATACCGACATATGATGGCCGGCCTCGGTCAGCATCTTTGCCAGCAAAGGGCCTGGACCACAGCCAAAATCCAGCCCATGCAGCTTTGGGCCGGGCAGGGCGGCTAACAACGGGGTGGCCAGCCGTTGTAAAAACCGGCGGTAGCCATGGTCCTGTAAATCATTCTGGTGCAACTGGTACTGTGCCAGCTCCTGCTCTGCCGATAACAGTGTTGCCCTGTCGGCAAACACCAGCTGGCATTGCTGACACTGAAAATACTGACGCCGCTGGTCCTGGTAAAACAACTGGCAACCGCTGGCCTGGCATAACGGGCATACTGATACTGGCATCGGCAGTAAGTACCTGCAAAAAAAGAAAAAGGCGATAAGATCATCTTATCGCCCTGGATATATTGTGTCACGCTGACACTACTCTCATTCGCTGTCATCGTCCTGATGTTGCTTCAACGCCCTGTTTATTCTGTTCCGTTTATATTATGCGCCTTCCTGGCTATTTTCTTGTTTACGATCATCCTGATTCTTTCGTATCCATCCCTGAGCGCACTATTACGCATTGCATCATCCTGATGTAAAAACAAAGGCACCGCGCACTGTCGTACTGGTACTTGCACTTCCCTGCAGCTTGTCCCTGTTATTATTCGTTACAAAGTGTAACTGCAGGGTAATTTACTCCAATCTGACCAGATGGCAATACATCAGCGGAAAAAAATTATTCCCCGGCATGGCATAAAATAATTTTTTTAGTTAACTCAGATAGTTAACTAAAAAAAGCCGTCAGAAAAAGTTCAATAAATATTCATAACCGGCGTTTTTCTCACACTGCTTGTGAGATATATCTCACAAGCAACGGGCCGCTAAAAAAGAAAATCCGGCGATAAACGCCGGATTTTCTGCGATGGATAACAATAAAAGCGGATTAGTGTAAACCGCCTAAATACTGCGAAATCACCTCAATATCTTCATCGCTCAGCTTTCTGGCAATATCCTGCATCATGCCATTCAGGTCGCTGGCACGCTTGCCATCACGGAATTCCTGCAGGGTTGTTTTCAGGTAATTAGCATGCTGAAAAGAGATTTTCGGGAAACCACTCAGGTCACTACCGTTACCGCGCGGGCCATGGCATGCAATACAGGCGGCGATACCACGCTCTGCGTCACCGCCGCGGTAAAGCTGGCCACCGCGTTCAATAACATGCTCTGCCGTGGTGCCGGATTTCATTTTCTGTGAAGCAAAATAGGCCGCCAGATCTTTCATATCCTGATCAGACAAGGCTGCCACCATGCCAAACATAATGCTGTTATTACGCCCCTGCTTACCTGCTGTTTCCATGCCGGTTTTGTAGTCGCGAAGTTGCTTGTACAGGTAAGGCGCATGCTGACCTGCCAGTTTTGGATACATATCAATGGCACTATTACCATCTGCACTGTGACATGCTGCACACACTGCTGATTTCGCCTTACCTGCT
>CAZEGA010000432.1:0-340 GCA_964511675.1 uncultured Rheinheimera sp. | reverse complement strand
ACCGAATAGCAGCGTCAGTGGAAATAGCATTTTTTTCATTTTTTATCCGTCTCTGTCCGCGTTAAACCGCCAGCATACTGGCTAACCAAGGCTAATAACCTTATTTTTTATGTCTATTTTACACGAAACTGCTCAAAGTAAAATCCCATACACCGTGCAAAAGCTTCTGCCGATCCGCCAGATCCGTTACAATAGCGCCAAAATGTTCGCCGGAGAAGGCAGTGTACAAGTCAAAAATCAATTATCAATGCGCTACGTTTTTAACCAGCGCCCCCGATATCAGCGCTTTACCCGCCGACGAGGGCATCGAAGTCGCTTTTGCCGGGCGCTCCAATGCCGG
>CAZEGA010000431.1:0-2021 GCA_964511675.1 uncultured Rheinheimera sp. | reverse complement strand
GCACGATTGCCTGCGCCGTTTTTAACACTTCCCCTTCGTATAAACCAAAACGCTGATACGGAAAGGCATCAAAGCGTAAGCGGGTGCGCTGGCCTGGCTGGACAAAGCCATAGGCTCGTGTTGGCACCAGCAGTATCGCTTGCAGCTGTGCGTTCTCCGGCATAATGGTTAATAGCGGTGCGCTACTATGGATACTGTTACCGATTTCTGCCACCAGGTTAGTGACCCGGCCATTGACCGGTGCGGTCAGTAATAGCTGGCCGCGTGCATCCAGTTCGATTTTTTGTTGCTCCAGCCGCGACATATCGCTGTCCAGCATGGTCAGTTGCTGTTGCTGCTCTGTCGGCAGGCGGTCTAACTGGCCTTGCAGCTGGGTAAGTTGTGCCCGTTGGTTTTGCTCGCTGGCATTTAATTCGGCCAGTTGCTGCTGAATATTCAGTACCAGTTCGTGTTGTTGTTGCAAGTCATTGGCCGAAATCGCCCCGCGCTGGTTTAATTCCTCGAAGTTCTGATAACGCTGCTGGTTAAGGGTCAGCCGTTGTTGTAATAGCTGCTGCTGGGCGGCGATATCCTGCAACAGGTTTTGGCTTAAGGTTAAGCGGCTGCCCAGCTCGGTGTGTTGTTGCTGGTACTGGCTATGCAGTTGCTGTTTACGCAGGTTAAGCAGGTCGGTTTGTTGCAGCAGGGCCTGAAACAGGCTGCCGGTCAGGCTGTCACCGCCAGATAAATGCTCTGGTATGCTAATCAGGGCCAGACGGTCTCCGGCCTGCACCTGCTGGCCATCTTCCACATAGAGCTGACTCACTGTGCCGGCACGTGGTGAGCTGATTTTGGCTAAACCGATATCCGGTTTTAAATAACCGGTGACCGTTTCCTTGCGGTTAAACGAGGTCAGGCTTAAAAAGCAGATAATGGCAATAACAACAAGCAGCAGGATAATTGTTAACAAACTACTGCTGACCGGCTGGGCAATAATAACTTCGCCATCCAGCCTGGCGGCTTGCTGCTTAACGGCTGCAGCGCGGAATAATCCCTGTTCAGACATGACAACCTCTGTACTACTATCTGTTTTTGTTACAAAATGGCTAAATATGTAATGGCGGCGAGACTACAAGAATAGCCGGTGAAATGGCAATAATTTGTTATATTCTTTTTAGGAATAAAGAACGGTTTATTTTATGTTATTTATTTGATTCTGGTGAGAGTCAATGGGTTGGCTTATGTGAATTTTATTGTGACCAGGTTGTATTGGAATCTGCTTGCTGGTTTTTTGTACAAGGAGATGTGGCTGGTTGTCTGTTATCAGCGGAGTTTCCGGCGAATGCTTGAATGGATGATTAATTAAGAAGAGTAAATAATGCCCCGCAAAATTTGCCAGCCTGCTGAGCACCTCTCAAAGGTCAGTAGGCCCTGGTCTGATATAAAAAGAAAAACCGCCGGTACTGCTTATTCCGGCGGCCTGGGGGAGAAACTTAGTTAGCGCTTTGCAGTATCAGCAAACCGTAGGCGGCTAACTGATTGCCGTCCGTATCAAAATTCCAGCTGGTGTGTAAGCCGTTGCGTTTTATGGCGCTGATATCCTGTACGCTATCGCTCAGGTTCAGCAGAAACAGGCTCTGGCTGCCGTTTAGTTCACGGCGGATTTGCACTACGCCGTTATCCAGCTGGCTAACCTGGTAGCTGCCGGCGGTGCCAAGTTCCGGCCGCTGTTTTTTCTGCGCGATTAAAAACTGATACAGCTGCCAGACAGAACCTGGCTGTGCCTGTTGCGCGGCTACGCTGCGATCACCGGCAGCCAGTTGCTGTGCCAGAAAATCCGGCCACCAGTTCGGGAAGCCGGCGCCAAACAGCGCCATCTGCTCTACCCAGCTGTGATTAGCCTGGGTAAAACCGGCCTGCGGGCTGTTATCCCACAGCATGGGTGCGCGTTTAAATACGTCATGGCCGCTGCGGTCCTGGGTTAAGCCAATTTCTTCGCCGTAGTAAATATAGGCTGTGCCGGGCGAGCTGAATAGCATGGC
>CAZEGA010000430.1:0-2026 GCA_964511675.1 uncultured Rheinheimera sp. | reverse complement strand
GGAAGCCGAAAGCGTGATGCTGGGCCGCGCGTCCTGGATGCGGCTGCCGGATATTATCGGCGTGGAGCTTACCGGCAAGGCGCAGCCGGGTATTATGGCCACCGATATTGTACTGGCACTGACCGAATTCCTGCGTAATGAAAAAGTGGTATCCAGTTATCTGGAGTTTTTTGGCGAAGGGGCATCCAGCCTGAGCCTGGGCGACCGGGCCACTATCTCCAATATGACACCGGAATATGGTGCCACGGCGGCGATGTTCTCTATTGACCAACAAACACTGGATTACCTGACACTGACCGGTCGGGCGCCTGAACAGGTGAAACTGGTCGAAACCTATGCCAAAGTGGCCGGGTTATGGGCCGACAGCCTGAAAACCGCGGAATACGAGCGGGTACTGACCTTTGATTTATCCAGTGTCGGCCGCACTATGGCCGGGCCGTCGAACCCGCATGCCCGGGTTGCCACCAGCGATTTAGCCGCCAAAGGCATTGCCGCTAACTACGAGCTGGAACAGGGCAAAATGCCGGATGGCGCGGTAATTATCGCCGCCATTACCAGTTGCACCAACACCAGTAACCCGCGCAATGTGATTGCTGCCGGTTTGCTGGCGCGTAATGCCAATGCCAAAGGCTTAAGCCGTAAGCCGTGGGTAAAAACCTCGCTGGCACCGGGTTCTAAAACCGTGCAGCTGTATCTGGAAGAGGCCGGGCTGTTAACCGAGTTGGAACAGCTTGGCTTTGGTATTGTCGCCTTTGCCTGCACCACCTGTAACGGTATGAGCGGCGCGCTGGATCCGGTTATTCAGCAGGAAGTGATCGAGCGCGATCTGTATGCTACCGCAGTCTTGTCGGGTAACCGTAACTTCGATGGCCGTATTCACCCTTATGCCAAACAGGCGTTTCTGGCCTCGCCGCCGTTAGTGGTGGCCTATGCCATTGCCGGTACAGTACGCTTTGATATTGAAAAGGATGTGTTGGGTTATGACAGCGAAGGTAACGCGGTAACGCTGAAAGACATCTGGCCGAGTGATGCTGAAATTGATGCGGTAGTAGCGCAAAGCGTTAAGCCAGAGCAATTCCGTAAAGTGTATGAGCCAATGTTTGCGTTAAGCGTGGATTATGGTGAGCAAATCAGCCCGTTGTACGATTGGCGGCCGCAAAGCACTTACATTCGCCGCCCGCCTTATTGGGAAGGGGCATTGGCCGGTGAGCGCAGTTTAACGGCTATGCGACCATTGGCGGTACTGCCTGATAATATCACCACTGACCATTTATCGCCGTCGAACGCCATTATGCTTAATAGCGCTGCGGGTGAATACCTGGCGAAAATGGGCCTGCCGGAAGAGGACTTTAACTCTTACGCTACCCACAGGGGCGATCATTTAACGGCGCAGCGCGCTACCTTTGCCAACCCGAAACTGTTTAACGAAATGGTGCAGGAGAACGGTAAGGTAAAACAGGGTTCGCTGGCGCGGATTGAACCGGAAGGCAAAGTCACCCGCATGTGGGAAGCGATTGAAACGTACATGGAACGCAAACAACCGCTGATTATTATTGCTGGTGCCGATTATGGTCAGGGCTCGTCGCGTGACTGGGCCGCCAAAGGTGTACGGCTGGCCGGGGTGGAGGCGATAGCGGCGGAAGGTTTTGAGCGGATCCACCGTACCAATTTAGTCGGTATGGGCGTGTTACCGCTGGAATTCAAAGCCGGTACCAACCGTAAAACCCTGGGTATAGATGGCACTGAAACTTATGATGTGATTGGCAAGCGCACACCACGGGCTACTTTAACGCTGGTGATCCACCGTCGTAATGGTGAAACGCTTGAAGTACCGGTTACCTGCCGCTTAGATACCGCAGAAGAGGTGTCGATTTACGAAGCCGGCGGGGTGTTGCAGCGTTTTGCGCAGGACTTTTTGCAAGGGGCGGTTTAACTATCATTGTTGCAAGCAGTAATTGCTGCGGTTACAACGCTCTGAACTGCTTGTCACAGCAACTCGCCCTTATGCCTGCGGCAGGGCTCAGAC
>CAZEGA010000429.1:0-2043 GCA_964511675.1 uncultured Rheinheimera sp. | reverse complement strand
GCCGGTATCGCCGGGCGTGAAGTAGTATTTTTCGCTGTAGCCAGGGCCGTCCGGAATATGGCTTTTACGGTAGGTGCCGAGGTTGCTGCCGTCGGCGTCGATAATGACCACGCTGTTATACAGGCAGTTACCGGCGCGTTCATAAATACTGATTGGCAGCACTACGTTCAGCTCTTTGGCAATTTTAGTAAAATGCGCCACAGCCGGGTTTTCTGCCACTGTGGTAGCAAAAGCTAAATAGTCAGGCTTTTGTTTCTGACAGAAATAATTGCGCTCGAACAATTCCTGCAGCAGGATGATCTGCGCGCCTTTAGCCGCCGCTTCGCGCACCAGACGCTCGCCACGTGCAATGTTTTCATCCACATTCCAGCCGCCAACCATTTGGGTAGCAGCAACGGTTACATTACGCATCAGTTATCTCCAGCAGAAGGTAAAACCAACAGGCTAGCATCACTGTGGACACTTGCCAAACAGGGCGCGAAAATGCCGCATTTTTGCCCGGTCGTCAACGCTTTTTAACAAAAAAACCGCCGCAGAAAATATCAGCTTGTCCGCCGCTGTTAACGGGGAGTTTTCGTTTTTACCCGGCTCTGGCGTACAATGCGGCTAACAGAGAATGTGAATAATACATATGGCAACCAATACAGTTTCAGAATGTAATATTGATATCAGCGTCGTCGGCGGTGGTATGGTCGGTGCCGCTATCGCACTGGCATTAGGCCAGGCCGGTTTGCGCATTGCCCTGATAGAGAAGCAGGCACCGGCAGAGTTTGCTGCCGATAGTGCACCGGACTTACGGGTGTCGTCTGTTAACCTGGCCAGTGAAGCTTGGCTGACACAGCTGGGAGCCTGGCCGGCGCTGGCAAAAATGCGCTTATGTGCGTACCAGCGGCTGCAGGCATTTGAACAGCCGCACAGCATAGTGACTTTTAATGCCGCCGATATTAAACGCAGCCATTTAGGCCATATTGTCGAGAACAACCTGCTGCAGCTGGCGTTATGGCAGCAGTTTGGCAGTAAGGTACGGTTATTCTGCCCTTCGTCTGTTACGGCGTTACAGCAAAATGCCGACAGTGCAATATTATCGCTGGACAGCGGCGAAACGCTGCACAGTAAACTGGTTATTGCTGCCGATGGCGCTAACTCACAATTGCGGCAGTTAGCTGGTATTGGCACTAATGGCTGGCAGTACCAGCAGGCCTGTTTAGTCGCGCTGATCAACACGCCTTATCCGCAGCAGGACGTAACCTGGCAGCAGTTTACACCCACCGGCCCGAAAGCCTTTTTGCCCTTACCCGGCAACCAGGGCTCAGTAGTCTGGTATGACGAGGCGGCACGGGTAAAACAGCTGGCAGGCCTTGGCAAAACGCAACTGACTAAACAGCTGATGCTGGCATTTCCACCGCAGTTAGGTGAGGTTGAGGTGGTAGCCAGCAGCTGGTTCCCGCTCTCAAGGATGGATGCTAACCGTTACTACGCCGGCCGGGTAGTGTTGGCAGGTGATGCTGCCCATACTATTAACCCGCTGGCCGGGCAGGGGGTTAACCTGGGCTTTGCTGATGCAAAGTTGCTGACAGAACTGATTATTGCTGCTTATCGCCATAACAGTGATCCGGGCAATGAAAGCCTGTTAAAAACCTATCAGCATAAACGTAAGCCGGCTAATATACTGATGATGAGCGCTATGGACGGGTTTTATCAGGTATTTGGTAACGATATCACGCCAGTGCGTAAGCTGCGGCAGTTGGCACTGAATATGGCATCACGCAGTGGCCTGCTGAAAACACTGGTAGCGCGTTATGCAGTGGGAGCTGAATAAATAAGTAGGTTAGAACTCTTTTGGCGCAGCCACAGAGTGTCTGAGTCCTGCCGTAGGCATAAGGACGAGTTGCTGTGGCGAGCACAAAAGAAGTTGTAACCGGCTAAGTTAAGCCAAAACTTAAAGTGGAATAGATTCAGAAAAGCAAAAACCCAGCCTAGGCTGGGTTTTACTGTTTAATGGCAGGGGCGGTTGGATTCGAACCAACGCATGGCGGGATCAAA
>CAZEGA010000428.1:0-2044 GCA_964511675.1 uncultured Rheinheimera sp. | reverse complement strand
GTCTACGCTGTACGGTGCCGATGCCATGGGTGGTGTAATTAACATTATTACCAAGAAAGTGACCGATCACTGGTATGGCTCGGCCAGCCATACCCGCAACTTACAGACTGAAGACAGCTTTGGTGAAGATATTACCACCGACTTTAACGTAGCCGGGCCGTTGATCAAAGGTGTGCTTGGTATGTCAGTACGTGGCAGTGTTTATAACCGTATGGCCTCTACACCAACGTATGCGTCGGTTGACTACCCTAACGGTGAAACCCGCAATCGCTCGCTGGGTTTTGGTAGTGGCGGTAAAACCGTTGATAACGACAACTCCGTATTAGGCGGCCGCCTGAGCTGGCAACCTGCTAAAAACCAAAGTGTCTGGTTTGATATTGAAACCTCGAAGCAGGAATACGACAACACTCCGGTTATCAATGACGATGGCAGCCGGGAGTATCCGGTAGGTACGGTAGATAATATCAGCAGTATCTGGGCGGCAGGTAACTTCTGTAAAGGTGCTGTCGGTAATAACCAGGCGGCTTGTATCAATAATGGCGGTACCTGGGCACGCCGTGCCAACCCACAGGTAGGTTACAGCCCGACCCAGGAATTTACCCGTGATACCTGGTCATTATCACATGAAGGTAAATGGGATTTTGGTAACAGTTTTGTCTCGCTGTCTTATGTCGATACCCAGAACCATGGCCGTACTTTACCCTTTACGCTGGCCGAGCGCGCCCAGCTGCTGGCAATGTATGACGGTACAGGTGAATATGCCGGCATCAGCGCTGATGCTCGCAAAGCCTTAGCCGAAGCCACCTTCCTGCCGCGTGCCAAACGTAAAATGGCCAGCAATCAGTACACGCTGGATGTCAAACTGGATATACCGTTCGAACTGGCCGGGCAGCATATGCTGGTCACTGGCGCCCAGGTGATCCGGGGCGAACTGGAAGATGGCGTCTTTGGTATGGAAAGCGGCACCACTGGCATAGTGCAGGAACATAATATGTGGGCCATTTTCGCAGAAAATACCTGGGATGCCACCCAGTCATTCTCAATTACTACCGGTTTACGTCGCGATGACCACGAAGTATTTGGTGGCCAGACCAGCCCGCGCCTGTACGGTGTTTACACGCTGAACGAACAATGGACCATTAAAGGCGGCGTGGCTACCGGTTATAAAACGCCGAAAACCACTCAGCTGTATCCTGGTGTGGTCGGCTTTGGCGGACAGGGTACATCACCGATGTTCGGTAACCCGGATCTGAAAGCAGAAACCACGGTATCATCAGAAATTGCTGTGTACTGGCACCATGCCAATGGCCATAATTTCAACGCTACCATCTTTAAAAACGACTTTGACGATAAAATTAACTCTCAGCCTTGTGGTCCTGGCACCAATATCACCTGTACCGATACAGGCGAATATGCCGAGTTAGGTTATGCTACCAGCAGTAAAACCGTGAATATTGATAAAGTGACCATTCAGGGGGCTGAGCTGGCCGGGCGCTGGGAAATTAGCGACAGCTTTGCCTTGCGCGCTAACTATACCTATACCGACAGCGAGCAGAAAAGCGGTGCCAGTAAAGGACAACCGTTGGGCAACAGCGCCAAGCATATGGCTAACCTGACCCTGGACTGGGCAGTAACAGACGATTTCAACCTGTTCCTGACCTCAGAAATTCGTAATAAGCGCTACCGCTCATGGGACCCGATTAAAAACGAAGCCCTGTACTATAAAGCCTATGAAGTATTCCACTTAGGCGCATCATACAAGGCCAATGAATCGGTTACCTTCAATATGCGGATCAACAACCTGTTTGATCAGGATTTCACCACCTATGATTTGACCTTTATCGAATGTAACAGCGGCAACAACTGTATATTTGACGCCAATGGTGAAAATGGTTATCAGGCCAGCTTTGTAGATCACTTTAACAATAAAGATAAAGCCCGTAACTTCTGGGTAAGCGTAAACGTGCGCTTCTAAGTTGTTATCAACCTGATCGAGTAGGAGGCGGGATCACTCCCGCCGTCCTCTCACACCACCGTACGTGCG
>CAZEGA010000427.1:373-2049 GCA_964511675.1 uncultured Rheinheimera sp. | reverse complement strand
AAGTTACCGGACTGGCCGGCGATGGTAATAGTGCTGTCGTTACCTATTACCTGGGCGCAGATCATCGCCACAGCCTCCGGAATAACCGGGTTGACCTTGCCGGGCATAATCGACGACCCCGGCTGCAGTGCCGGCAGTTCAATTTCGCCAAGGCCGGCCAGCGGGCCCGAGTTCATCCAGCGCAGATCATTGGCCATTTTCAGCAGGGCTACGGCGGTGGTTTTTAACTGGCCGGAGGTAGCGACAGCAACATCCTGGCTACTGATACTGAAAAAGAAATTGGTGCTGGGGCGGAAACTCAGGCCGGTATCTTCGCTGAGTTGCCGGCAGAAACCGGCGGCGAATTGCGGGTGGGCATTGATGCCGCTGCCGACAGCCGTGCCGCCCTGGGCCAGAGCCTGTAGTGAGGCCAGTTGCTGCTGTAATTGCTGCTGGCAGTGCTGTAGCTGGGCCTGCCAGCCGGACAATACCTGGCCGAATGTCACCGGCATCGCATCCATCAGGTGGGTGCGGCCGGTTTTAACGATATGGCCGATCTGCTGCTGTTTAGCGCCCAGGCTGTGTTGCAGCTGTGCCAGTGCCGGTAATAATTGCTGCTGCAGGGTAATGGCCGCGCTGACATGGATAGCTGTCGGGATCACATCGTTGCTGCTTTGGCCCAGGTTAACATGATCATTCGGGCTGACCGGCTGGCCGCAGGACTGGCTGGCTAAGGTAGCCAGCACTTCGTTGACATTCATATTGCTGCTGGTGCCGGAACCGGTCTGAAATACATCCAGCGGATAGTGCTGCATATCGGTTGCTGCCAGTTGCTGTTCGGCGGCGCGGACAATTGCCTGGCTAAGCTCACTGTTTAACAGTCCCAGCCGGGCATTGGCCAGCGCGGCGGCTTTTTTAATCCGCAGCAATGCCTGAATAAAACTAACCGGTAAAGTCAGGCCGCTGAGGCGGAAATTCTGTACGGCGCGCTGGGTCTGGGCCTGGTACAGTGCAGTGGCGGGTACCTGCAATTCACCCATGCTGTCGCGTTCTGTGCGGGTATTCATTATGGCTCCATCGTGTTGCCCGGTTCGTTACTGTTAGTTGTACCTGCTTTATCGGGCTGTCGCCAGTTTTTACACCCGGTGTAACCGGCGGGACACTGAACGGTTGGTGCCAGTTGCGGTAAAACGCTGTTTTTGCACGGTGTAAGCCGGCGCGGGCAGCGCCGGACGGGCGGGGATGGATAGACTTTCCTGCCGGATACCGGTATAAATATTAACATTATACTGAACAAACTGATTTTTCTGCCTGCCATGTTACAAAAGCAATTTGTCTTCTATGCTTAGTGAACTATCTATAGATTCAATGACTTAATCTGTACGATTAACGGCAGAGGCTGGAGTTTCAGTTAAGTTTACCCTGATAAGGACGCGCGACAGCTATGACACTCTTGTGGATTTTACTTCTGCCGCTGCTGGGAACCTTTGTTCCGCTGCTGACGGCGAAATGGCACCGTAGCGCCTGTACTCTGGCCACGGCGATCCCGCCGTCGGTTGCCCTGATGTTACTGCTGTACCATGCTGAAGCCATACTGGCGGGTGACAGCTTCAGGTTTTTTCTGTCCTGGATACCGCTGCTGGGGCTGGATATCATCATCCGGCTGGATGGCCTGGCGTTTCTGTTCAGCCTGCTGA
>CAZEGA010000427.1:0-363 GCA_964511675.1 uncultured Rheinheimera sp. | reverse complement strand
GTGCGCGATTCCATGCCAAGGTTTTATGCTTACCTGATGCTGTTTATGACGGCGATGCTGGGCATAGTGTTATCGGGTAACTTACTGCAACTGTGGATATTCTGGGAGCTGACCAGTATCAGCTCCTTCCTGCTGATCAGCTTCTGGTGGCACAAGGCCGAAGCACGCCGTGGTGCCCGGATGGCGCTGGCGGTGACCGGCGCGGGCGGCTTAGCGCTGCTGGCGGCGTTTTTGCTGCTTGGCGAACTGGTCGGCAGCTATGATCTGGATGTGGTGCTGGCCAGTGGCGAACTGATCCGGCAGCACCATTTATACCCGCTGCTGCTGGTACTGTTTTTGCTGGGCTGCTTTACCAAATCGGCG
>CAZEGA010000426.1:0-2056 GCA_964511675.1 uncultured Rheinheimera sp. | reverse complement strand
CCACAGGTATTAACCCGAAAGACGGCCATCGCATTATCGAAATTGGCTGTGTCGAACTGATAAACCGGCGTTTTACCGGCAATAACTTCCACGTATATATCAACCCCGAGCGCATTATTGACGCCGAGGCGGTGGCGGTGCACGGTATTACTAACGAACGGCTGAAAAACGAACCTAAGTTTCGCGATATTGCGAAAAACTTTTATGACTATATTCAGGGCGCTGAGCTGGTGATCCATAACGCTGCGTTTGACGTTGGTTTTATTAACCATGAGTTTTCTATGCTGCAGCCGCAGTTGCCAGCGGTAAATGGCTATTGCACTATTCTCGATACCTTATTAATGGCGCGGGAACTGCACCCGGGGCAAAAGAATAACCTCGACGCCCTGTGCCGCCGTTACGATATTAACAACAGCCACCGTACCCTGCACGGCGCTTTGCTGGATGCCGAAATACTGGCTGATGTCTACCTGCTGATGACAGGCGGCCAGGTCAGTTTAAACCTGGCCAATGAACAGGATGGCGGTAAAGGCAGCGCAGGTCCGGTAGCGATACAGCGCAGTGGCCGGCTTAACGTGATCCGGGCGACAGAAACCGAACTGGCAGCCCATGAAAGCCGGCTGGATCTGGTCCAGAAGAAAGGGGGCAGTTGCCTGTGGCGAAACTGATAACGGCATTACTGCTGATAAGCCTTAGCCTGTCTTTACCCGCGCAGCAGCAATCTGAGCCTGCAGTGCAGGATTTGATTGCACAGCAGGACACTGAGCTGCATGAAGGTTTTGCCTTGTTGCAGGATTTGCCAACCAAAAACCAGATCCCGTTGTTTGATAATCGTTTCCGTATTGATGAGAACGTGGATGAAATTACCCTGCTGATGTTTCGCCGGCGCGGTTCTGGCTCGGTGGTTCTGGTGCGGCCCGATGGCAGCAAACTGCATTTTAACACGGCAGAGCAGCACAATATCCGCTGGCATGATGCCAGCAGTTATGACCTGATCCAGATAAAAAATCCGATGCCGGGGCCCTGGCAGGCGGTAGGTAAACTGTTACCCGAGAGCCGGGTTATGGTGCTGACAGACATTAAACTTAATGTTGACCCTTTACCGGCAGATTTGATGGTGGGGGAGACGGTAAAAGTCACTGCCAGACTGACCAACGGTGAGCAATCACTTAATGTGCGTGAGTTTCGCGAAGTGCTGGCGCTGGAGGTGATCTTTGTCAGTACCAATAATGCCGAATACGACAACTTTGGCCGTGGCGTGGTGCAGGTAGCCCACTTTCGCGATGACGGTAAGGGGTTTGACGAGCGTGCCCGTGACGGGGTATTCACCGGCGAGTTCCAGCTGCGTTTTGTCGCGGGCGAATGGATACCGAAATACATTGTCCGTACACCACTTTACACCCGTGAAGTGGAACAGGCCCCTGTCGTACTGATGAGCGCACCTATCGTAGCCGATATTACCGCCGCACCGGTCAACGAGTCTGGCAAGCCCGGAGCGGAGCTGCAACCGCATCAGGTACTGTTTCGGGTAACGGATAACAGAGTAAAGGCGGAGTCTGTACTATTACAGGGGCGTATCCGTTACCCGAACGGTGATGCCGGTGAGTTTGCGCTGAATGAAACGGGATTGGCACCACGGCAAATTGAGCTGTATAACCGAGGCCATGGCAGTTACATTCTGGAGGTGCAGGCGTTTGGCGCAATGCAGGATGGCCGTGAATTTATGCTGAATCTGCCTGAGATCAGTTTTGTGGTAAACCGGCAGGTGTATGACGCGCCTGTACTGGACGAGCTGCCACAGCATATTAAAGATCAGATGGCGGCTGAGAATGCACCACCTGAGGCTGAATTCCCGCTGCTGCTGGTGATCCTGGCGAATGTGCTTATTCTTGGCGGCGGTGGTTTGGCGATCTGGTTTGTGATGAATGATAAAAAGCTGGCCGATCTGCTGTTCTGGCGTAAAAAAGAGCCGGTAAGCCAGCAAAGCGCTGCAGAAACTGCTTTAAAGCCGGCCCCGGCAGGAAAAACGACGGCTAATGTGCAAAAAAACAACGAT
>CAZEGA010000425.1:0-2071 GCA_964511675.1 uncultured Rheinheimera sp. | reverse complement strand
GTTAAAAGAGCAAGGCGCCAAACGTGTTTTCGCTTACGCTACCCACCCGGTATTCTCTGGCAGCGCGCCACAGAATATTGCCAACTCTGTGATAGACGAGCTGATTATCACCGACACCATTCCACTGACGGCTGCCATGAAGGCTGTCACCAAAGTGCGCCAGCTGACATTAAGCGAAATGCTGGCCGAATGTATCCGCCGTATCAGCAACGAAGAGTCTATCTCGTCAATGTTTGACTGAGCCTGCAATTAAGCGCCGGAAACAGCGTACGGGCGTTGTTTCCGGCTCAGCGTAACGCCAGATAGTCTGCCGGTTGCACTATCTGAGCGCAACGACAATGCCTGCTCAAACGGCAATGCCAGTTCTGTTGCCTGTGGATCGGGGCGCAAGCCACGGATATCTGCAGCAAAATATTCCAGATACTGCGCCAACTCTGCAGCGCTGTCCCGCCGGGGATCTATGCTGTAAAACAGCAGCGACAAGCCGGCACAGGTCAGGCCGGCTGCGAAAACGAAAAACCGCGTAAGCCAGGGTTCAGGGCATAGCTTTTATAAAACGGCGAAAGTAAATCTGCGCCCTGACCACCCAGCCGGGAGCGCCTGCGCCACTGCCCGCCAGTTGTAACCTGGGATGGTGGCGCACCGTACGGTTCAGAATGCTTTCTTCTTGCGGATCTATATCAACAAACAGCACATGTTTGCCTTGCTGCAGGATATCCTGAAACCGTTTAAAGTGAATATTCGGCTCCTGAATACCGATGAACCCGCCTTCCCAGGTACAAAATCCAAGCACAACAACGGCCAGAAAGATAAACGGCACCCAGCCTGCCGCGCTATCCGTCCATCCCATGGCATAAGCAACCAGCAACACCAGGGCGGCACCTACCATACCTACTACAGCCCCAAGTTCAGTCGCGTGTACCACATCACTTTTTAACACTGCCGACACCTCGGGTAAATGATGCAGCTCGACACTGGCATCCTGCTCACTCAAGACATGGATTTGCGGAGTATTGATCCCCTGCTGTTCCAGCGCCTGTTCTACCGCTTCGAGATCATCAAGATCTTCACTGATAAAATACCGTCTTAACATAAGTCCTCCGTAAAAGGCCTGCGATACTCCGTTACGGGTACCTTGTAAGCCACTGAGGTATGCAGGCATCTGGCTAACCGCGCAGCTGTCTGTTTTTTGCACAACGCCTCAAGTATAGCCGCAGTTTTACGCCAGAGTGGAATTGCCGCTAATTTGCAATTGCAGCTGCCCGGCCCCGGTGGTAATATGTCGCGCCCCTGAAAATGGGGTCCCAGCCTGAGACTGGTCGCAAGTCTTGGGAAACTTAAATTTTTGGAGTACATCATGTCTGATGCAATCTTTACATTAAATGCAGAAGTCCGTACTGATGCGGGGAAAGGTGCGAGCCGCCGCCTGCGTCACGAAGACAAAGTACCAGCTATCATTTACGGTGGCAGCAAGCCAGCGCAATCTATCACTTTAGAGCACTCTAAGGTGATCAAAGCGCAAAGCTTCGAAGCGTTTTACTCTCACATCCTGACAATTAATGTTGCCGGTGAAGAAGTAAAAGCCATCGTTAAGGCGATGCAACGTCACCCGTTCAAGCCAAAAGTTCTGCACGTTGACTTCCAGCGCGTAGAAGCAGGCCACGAGCTGCACACTGTTGTTCCTGTTCACTTTGTTAACGAAGAAGCAGCGATCAAAAAAGGCGGTGTAGTAGTACACAGTGCAAACGAAGTCGAAATCACCTGTCTGCCGAAAGACTTACCAGAGTTCGTGGAAGTTGATTTAGCAAACACTGAAGTTGGCACTCACCTGCACTTATCTGACATCAAAGCACCTAAGGGTGTCACTTTTGTTCAGTTAACCAAAGGTCATGACTTGGCGATTGTGTCTGTGAACAAACCAGCTGGTAAAACAGCTGATGCCGAAGAAACTGCCGCTGAGTAATGTCTGACAATACTCAGTCAACACCGCAGTTGATTGTGGGCCTGGGTAATCCGGGCCCGGAATACAGCCAGACCCGGCACAACGCCGGTGTCTGGTTTGTTCAGCAGC
>CAZEGA010000424.1:0-2082 GCA_964511675.1 uncultured Rheinheimera sp. | reverse complement strand
CGGCAGTGCCAATGCACCGCGCCGTGCTGACCAAACCGCTGGATAACCGCGCCCCCTGTTTTTATGCCACCCCTTGCGGTTACGGCTGCTCGATAGGTGCGGCTTTTCAAACCACCACGTCATTGCTGCCGATGGCGCTGGCAACCGGCAATCTGCGTATTATCACCGATGCCATGGTTAAAACCGTGACCGTCGATGCACAAGGTAAAGTGACCGGCATTAGCTATATCGACAAACACACCGCCACTGAACAGCAACTAAGCGCCAGGGTTGTCATTCTGGCAGCCAGCGCCTGTGAGTCGGCCCGTATTCTGCTCAACTCCAAAAACGCCAGTCATCCCAATGGCCTGGCCAACTCCAGCGGTCAGGTCGGCCGTAATCTGATGGACTCTACCGGCGCCAACCTGTCAGCGCTGGTACCGGCACTGATGAACCGGCCGCGCTACAACGAAGACGGCCACACCGCCAACCACCTGTTTATTCCCTGGTGGGGCCACAAAGCCCAGGCCAACAACGACCTGGATTTTCCGCGCGGTTATCACTTTGAACTCGGCGGGCGCTTTGGTGAGCCCGGCGCTTATGTCAGCGGCAACTTGCAAGGTTACGGCACGGCGCTGAAACAGCAGGTACACGCGCATTACGGTGCTTACGTTTCGTTTGCGCTGCGCGGTGAAATGCTGCCAAACGAACACTGTTATATGGACATAGACCCACAGGTAACAGATAAATGGGGTATTCCGGTGGCACGTTTTCACTGGCAATGGTCAGAGCACGAGCTTAAACAGGTGGAGCATGGCCTGAAAACCGCCAAAGCGATTCTGCAAACTATGGGTGCCAGCGTGGGCGAATTGCCAGCCGCACAGGATGCCATCAAAAAAGGCGGCGAAATTATTCACGAAGTGGGCACCACCCGGATGGGCAGTTCAAGCCAGGACTCGGTGACTAACCAGTGGGGGCAAAGCTGGGATTGTCCGAATCTGTTTGTGATGGACGGCGGCGTTTTTGCCTCTAACCCGCATAAAAACTGCACCCTGACCATTATGACGCTGGCCATGCGTAACAGCGCCTGGCTGGCGGATCAGTTAAAAGCGGGGAAACTGTAATGCAAAAACCAACGCAAAACCAAAGCACTACTGTGCATACCGACAGCCTTGCGCCGGCTTACACCAACCATTTAAGCCGGCGCGATTCGCTAAAATTATTAGCCGCACTGGCCGCCAGTGCCATGCTGCCGGCCCTGTCGGGCTGTGAACCAACACCAACGGCAAAAACAGCCAGCGGTACAACCAGCACAGCACACTGGCCAGAGCTTAAGCTGCAACCCATTACAGCCAAAGGCTACGGCAAAGATCCGAATCTGATTATCCCGCCCGAAGCGCCCTGGCCTTTAACCTTAACGCCGGCCCAGCTGTCGCTGCTGGCTTTGCTGTCAGACATTATCGTGCCACGGGAAGGCCAGTCGCCGTCGGCTTCTGCAGTGCAGGTACCAACGGTGATCGATGAATGGGTCAGCGCGCCTTATCCCAACCAGCAGCGGGATCGGCTGACTATCCTGTCGGCACTGGCCTGGCTTGACGACGAGGCCGCTATGCGCTTTTCGCAGCCATTTACCGCGCTTGGCACACCGCAGCAACTGGCGATTATTGATGATATCGCCTACGACAACGGACAAACTCCACTGCAGTTCCAGCGCATTGCCAAAGCCTTCGCCCGGCTGCGCAACCTGGTACTGGCAGCCTATTTCTGTACGCCGGAAGGCATCAAAGATATTGGCTATCTGGGTAATGTGCCAATCGCCGGCGCTTACCCCGGCCCTACACCAGAGGCTTACAGCCACTTAAATAAAACACTGGCAGAACTGGGGCTAAGCGACTTTGCTTATCCACTGAGTTAAGTCGTAATTTGCTTACCCCCGACAGACAGGTCGTCCCGTAATTGTTAGCTGAGCCAGGATCACCTGTAGCTGTAAGTCGTTGTAAGTTTGCAAGAAGCGGAGTAATGTCGACAATATTGAAATTACAAAGGCGGGTGTCAATGGCAATCCAATTTTGACCCACTTACCGCTTAAAACGGTAATCTAAA
>CAZEGA010000423.1:0-2091 GCA_964511675.1 uncultured Rheinheimera sp. | reverse complement strand
CGCAACAATTCGTGCAATTTTGTGTGGCGCTAGTTTATGCGTAAGCTTAGTGTGTTGCAAGCAGAGCGCACAGCATTTTATGCTGGTCAAACCTGCTTTACAAACCCGGCTTACACCATATACATACCGCCGTTTACGTGAATCGTTTCGCCGGTAATATAGGCTGCCTGTTCAGACGCTAAAAACGCGACTGTAGCGGCAATCTCTTCCGGCTTGCCTAAACGGTTGGCCGGTACCTGGCTGAAAATAGCTTCTTTTTGTTCATCCGACAGCTCTTTGGTCATGTCGGTATCAATAAAACCCGGTGCAACGGCATTTACCGTAATGCCGCGGGATGCCACCTCTTTGGCCAGGGCTTTGGTAAACCCCAGCACCCCGGCTTTGGCAGCCGCATAGTTAGTCTGCCCGGCATTGCCCATAGAACCCACCACCGAGCCAATGCTGATAATACGGCCAAAGCGCTTTTTCATCATGCTGCGCAGTACCGCTTTACTTAGCCGGTACACCGAATTCAGATTGGTCTGCATAATGTCAAACCACTCTTCATCTTTCATCCGCATTAACAGGTTGTCGCGGGTAATACCGGCATTATTAACCAGAATATCAATATCGCCAAACTGGTTTTTGATCTGCTCTAAGCACGCTTCAATTGATGCGGTATCGGCGACATTTAACACCAGACCGCAGCCTTTGTCACCTAAATATGCGCTGATATCTGCCGCACCTTTATCTGATGTTGCGGTGCCGACCACTTTGGCGCCCAATGCCGCCAGTTGCTCTGCAATAGCGCGGCCAATACCCCGGCTGGCACCCGTTACCAGTACCACTTTATCCTGCAGTGAAATAAAACCTGTCATTGTTATTCCTTATTCGGCTGCCAGTGCAGCCTGCAGCGATGCAGTATCACCGACAGATGCTGTGGCTAAATTTTTATCAATGCGTTTAATCAGGCCGCTTAATACCTTACCGGCGCCCAGCTCCAGCACTTCGGTTACCCCTTGTGCCGCTAACCATTCAATGGTTTCGGTCCAGCGTACCGGGCTGTACAGCTGTCGTACTAAAGCATCTTTGACAGCCGCTGCGTCACTGGCTATGGCCACATCGACATTATTTACCACCGGTATGACAGCCGCATTAAAATTAAGTGCGGTTAAATCTGCCGCTAACTGCTCTGCTGCCGGGTGCATTAACGCACAGTGTGACGGCACACTTACCGGTAATGGCAAGGCCCGTTTGGCACCGGCTGCTTTACACAGCTCGCCGGCACGCTCTACTGCTGCTTTATGGCCGGCAATAACCACCTGGCCCGGTGAATTGTAGTTCACCGGCGCAACCACTTCACCCTGTGCTGCCTGTTCACAGGCCTGGGCAATAGCAGCGTCATCCAGGCCGATAATGGCCGACATCGCCCCGATCCCTGCCGGTACGGCCTGCTGCATATAATTGCCGCGTTTTTCCACCAGTTTTACCGCTGCAGCAAGCGACAGCACACCGGCACATACCAGGGCAGAATATTCACCCAGCGAGTGACCGGCCAGATACGCCGGGGCTGAGCCATTTTGCTGCTGCCATAGACGCCATACTGCGACAGAAGCTGTCAGCAATGCTGGCTGGGTACGCTGGGTTTCGTTTAACTCAGTATCCGGGCCATTGGCCACCAGCGCCCATAAGTCATACCCCAGCGCGGCTGAGGCTTCAGTAAAGGTTTGTTTTACTATGTCATACTGCTGATACAGCTCGCTGAGCATACCCACAGACTGGGAACCTTGTCCCGGGAATACGATTGCAAGTTTGGTTGTCATTTTTAGTCCTGCAAAGAGTGTTAATAACGCTGCTGCTTTTTAGTAACGAACAAGGGCCGACGCCCAGGCAAAACCGCCGCCAAAGGCTTCCAGCAACAGGGTCTGGCCACGCTGAATACGGCCATCGCGCACCGCTTCGTCCAGCGCTGTCGGCACCGTTGCCGCCGAGGTATTGCCATAGCGATCCAGATTGATTACCACCTGGTCCATCGACATATCCAGCTTACGCGCCACAGCCGAGATAATACGCAGGTTGGCCTGGTGCGGCACCAGCCAGTCAATCTGCGAT
>CAZEGA010000422.1:1773-2092 GCA_964511675.1 uncultured Rheinheimera sp. | reverse complement strand
CGGGCGCGCGGCGGCAGCTTGGTCACATCCACCCCGCCGATCAGCACCTCACCAAACGCCTGGATCACCCGGCCGGCCACGTCAGTACCTTCATGACCATGTAACAGCACCACCCGGGTTGACGCTACATTCAACGTCAGCCGCATCAGCGTTGCTACCAGCAGTACAGTGGGAAATACCGAGAAATCCAGCGGCTTCTGGCTCGATACCGCCACCAGCAATACAATCACCGACAGCACGATATTAAAGGTAAACAGCACATCCAGCAGCCAGGCAGGCAGTGGCAGCATCAGCATAGCCAGGATCGCCAGCAACAGCA
>CAZEGA010000422.1:0-1763 GCA_964511675.1 uncultured Rheinheimera sp. | reverse complement strand
GGGTACGCCAGTTCACTGTTTAACTACCTCTGACATTAGCTTTATCTAACAGATTCTTCGGGATCTCAAGCGCCGGCAGCGGTGCCGGCTGCCGGCCACGGCCGGTTTTCCAGGCTTTAAGCTGCATCACATAGGTCAATATATACGCCACGGCGGTATACAGCCCTTTGGGTACTTCCTGATCCAGCCGGGTCGAATAGTAAATAGCCCGCGCCAGCACCGGCACTTCCATCACCTCTACCTGATGGCGCTGCGCCACGGCTTTGATCCGCAACGCCATTTCATCTATCCCTTTGGCCACCACATAGGGGGCTTTGGCATCTTTCTCGCTATAGCGGATAGCCACCGCATAATGGGTCGGGTTCACCACCACCACATCCGCTTTGGGCACCCGCTCTTCAACACGCCGGTTCGCCATCTGAAACTGGATCTGCCGGATGCGCCCCTTGATTTCCGGGCTGCCATCAGCTGATTTACGTTCCTCTTTTACTTCCTGTTTGGTCATTTTCAGCTGCTTGCTCACCTTGTGCGCCTGATAGGGTACATCTATCGCCGCAACCAGCAGCAAGGCACTGACCGTCAGCATCAGGCACAGTGCCAGCAGCCCCATCCCCTCCTGCAATGCCACCTGTAAATCAAGCCGCTGCAACATCATCAACCGCTGCCATAACTGGCTGAGAAACAGATACAAACACCCGGCCAGCAGCGCCACTTTCAGAATTGACTTGGCCAGCTCTACCAGCGAATTCAGGCTGAACATCCGCGCCAGCCCTTTTAACGGGTTCAGTTGATTAAAGCGCGGGCTGCATAAAGTAGCGGAAAAAATATAGCCGCCGGGCATACTGCCAATCACCAGCATGGCCATAAACAACAGCAGTAAAAACGGGAACAAGGTTGCCAGCATGTCTGCCACGGCCTGTCCAAGCGCGATCGGCAGCAGTTTCTGATCGGCCAGCATGGCCTTATTTAACTGCATACTGCGCTGCATCACCTGTATAAACAATGTCAGGAACAGTTGGCCAAACCACAGTAAGCCCGCCACGCCCAGCATCAGTAACACGGCGGTATTCAGCTCCTTGGAACGGGCGACCTGCCCTTCCTCGCGCCCCTTCTTCAGCCGCTTCGCGGTGGGTTGTTCGGATTTTTCCTGTGCACTATCCTGTTCGGCCATCACTTATCCCATTAATAAGTACAGGTTATTCAGCATCTCATTGATCATGCCGGAAAAACGATGACCGGTTTGCACCACGGTCAGATAAACACAGACAAAACCCAGTATCATGTTCATCGGAAAACCCAGCACAAAAATATTCAGTGACGGCGCAGCGCGGGTAGCAACACCAAAAGTCAGGTTAACCAGTAACATAGCAACCACAGCCGGCATGGCCACCAGCAGGGCGGCGCCAAACATCCAGCCAAACATCTGCAGCAACACAGCGATATTCAGCTGATACAGGCCAGTACCTACCGGCCACAGGGTAAAACTGTCCACCAGTACCGCCAGCACCAGCAGGTGTCCGCCCAGCGCAAAAAACAACAGGGCAGCCATCATCCAGAATAAATGTCCCAGTAAAGGTGCCGAATCACCGGTGGCCGGGTCCATCATTGTCGCCATAGACAAGCCCATTTGCATCGACAGCATCATGCCGGTCAGGATCAGCACCTCAAACAGCATACGCACCGCCAGCCCCATCATAATGCCAAAGCCAATCTGCTCGAAGGTGATCACTGCCGCATCCAGCGAAAACGGATCAACCTGCGGC
>CAZEGA010000421.1:0-2118 GCA_964511675.1 uncultured Rheinheimera sp. | reverse complement strand
GTTTGAAGGTTTTGTCTCTGACAGCCCTACGCTAAGCTGGCTGCAACCCGGCGAAGACCCGCATTTACCCGGCCGGTTGCGCCGGGGCGAATTCCAGCCGCAGGTCGTGCTGGATTTACACGGCATGACCACGCTGCAAGCCAAAACGGAACTGGCTGGCTTGCTGGCCTATTGTGCCAGGCAGCAATTTAACTGTGCCTGTGTGGTACATGGCAAAGGCCTGGGCATACTGGCCCGGAAAGTGCCGAACTGGCTGATCCAGCATCCGGATGTGCGCGCTTTTCATACCGCACCGAAAAGCTGGGGCAAACACGGTGCTCTGCTGCTGTTACTGCAAACCGACGACCAGGATCACACCGCTAACCGCTAAACACTCAGCAGCGCCAGCTCCTGCGGCGATAAGCGTTCCAGTAAACGGCCGCCTTGCTGTGGCCGGTAATCAATACACGCCAGCTGGGCCGCACTGAATATCGGTGCCTGCTCCGGCCGGGTAAACGCCTCTACCAGAAAGCTTACCAGCGGCATATGTGACACCAGCAGCACACGGGCATCCGGCTTTGCACTGAGCCGGGCATCAAAGTAAGCTTTAAACTGCTGCGCATCGCCATCGGGCACCAGCTCCGGAATAATTTCCAGCTGGCTGAACGGTGCCTGTTTGGCTAACATTAGCTCAGCGGTCTGCTGGGTACGTAAATAGGGGCTTGCCCAAATCCAGTCGAACGCGGCATAGTGTTGTTGTAACCACAGCGCCATCTGGTTTACTTCATGCTGCCCTCTGGCGGTAAGCTGACGCTGATTGTCCTGCGACGTCAGCGGCTCTGCCTCTCCATGACGCATGATAACGAGATTTACCATTTAATTTGACACCATACTGCTCGCGGTTCCCTGTTAACTGAGGCTGGGCAGATAACAATACGCCGGGTAAAAAATTGTGCGCTATGATAATGAAAGTTAATGCTAAGCGTAACTGCCAATAACGCATAACACCCGGACTGTTTATTACTTATCGCTATGATAAAGCCGCTGCAGCACAGCACCACTGTGACCGACAAGGATAACCGGATTGAAAAATAGCCAGATATTGCAAAGCCCTAACGATCTGCGGCAGTACCGCTACCTGACGCTGGCTAATGGCCTGCGGGTATTGCTGGTGCAACAAACTGACAGTGAAAAAAGTGCGGCGGCCTTAACTGTGAATGTCGGCCACTTTGACGACCCGGCCGACCGGGAAGGGCTGGCACACTTTTTAGAGCATATGTTATTTCTGGGCTCAGCGCAGTTTCCCGTTGCCGGCGATTACCAGCATTTTATCAACCATCATGGCGGCAGCCATAACGCCTGGACCGGCACCGAGCACAGCAGCTTTTATTTTGATATTGATAACGCTTTTTACGACGAAGCGCTGTGCCGCTTTGCCGATATGTTTATCCAGCCACTGTTCAGCCATGACTATGTGGAAAAAGAGCGCCATGCCATAGAAGCTGAGTTTTCGCTGAAACTGAAAGACGATGGCCGCAGAATTTATCAGGTACACAAAGAAAGCATTAATCCGGCCCACCCTTTTGCCAAGTTTTCGGTTGGTAACCTGACCACCCTGGCAGATACCGCCAACGGCAGTTTGCAACAGGCCCTGGTGCAATTCTTTGCCCAGCAGTACAGCGCCAGCCGGATGACGCTGGCGCTGGTATCGGGCAAGCCGTTGGCAGAACAGGCGTTACTGGCCGAAAAATACTTCGGTGCCTTAACGGGCCATTTACCGGCCAAAGCGCCGCTGGCTGTACCGCTGTACCTGCCGGAACACCAGGCTATAGTGCTGAATATCCAGCCGCACCGGGACAGCCGCAAACTGGTCGTCAGTTTTGCCATGCCGGATATTCAGCGTTGGTACCGGCATAAGCTCATCAGTTTTATTGCCCATCTGCTGGGCGATGAAGGGGACGGCTCCCTGCTCAGTTTTCTGAAACAGCGCGGCCTGGTCAATCAGCTCAGTGCCGGCGGCGGTATTGATGGCAGCAACTACAAAGACTTTACTATCGCCTTTGAACTGACCGATACCGGGCTGGCGCAGCGTGACAGCATTTTGCAGGCCCTGTTCAGCAGGGCAATGGTGCTGAACAG
>CAZEGA010000420.1:1456-2177 GCA_964511675.1 uncultured Rheinheimera sp. | reverse complement strand
GGCAGCGTTTCCAGTACCCAGTCAACGATAGAATCGGACGGGTTTAACATCGCCATCTTGGTTTTATTCTCCGAGCCACCGCCTTTGGCGGCGATCATCACGTCAACATGATGGCCGGCGACTAAATCGATATGCACTACAGAGGGCGTGTTGTCTTTGGTGTTTTTGCGGCCGCCGGCAGGGTCTGCCACGATAGAGGCGCGTAGCGGGTTATCCGGGTTTAAATAAGCACGACGGGTGCCTTCATCCACCATCTGCTGCACGGTCAGATCGGTTTTATCCCACTTTACTTCCATACCAATTTTAACAAAGCAGGTCACAATACCGGTGTCCTGGCAAATTGGCCGGTGGCCTTCGGCCGACATACGCGAGTTAATCAGAATTTGCGCAATGGCGTCTTTGGCGGCCTGGTTTTGTTCTTTGTGGTAGGCCACTTCCAGTGCTTTGATAAAGTCCAGCGGGTGATAATAAGAGATGTACTGCAGCGCATCTTCGATGCTGTCGATAAAGTCTTGCTGGCGAATAACCGTCATGTTTTACCTGTCCTCTGACGCCTCTGGCAGCGCCATGTTTAACTATTAGTGTCGGTGCTGGTATGATAGCGCGCATCAGAAACAGCGGCTAGCCCCATTCATGCAGCAGTACCTTATTCCGCCGGAAATTTACGCTGAAACACCGGACAACTTACTTGGGCTGTTCAGCCACTTTGCGCAGCAACCCT
>CAZEGA010000420.1:0-1446 GCA_964511675.1 uncultured Rheinheimera sp. | reverse complement strand
GCTGCTCGACTCGGCAGCGCCCGGGCATGTTAACAGCCGTTATGACATCCTGGTGGCCGAACCGCTGGCAATGCTGGAAGCAAAAGATGGCATCAGCATACTGACCGACGAGCACGGCAGGCACCCGTATCAGGAAGATCCGTTCACGGTGCTTAACTGCGCGTTAAAACGCTATTTTCCTGAGCCGGTGCCATCCGCCCTGCCTTTTATTGGCGGTGCTTTAGGTTACTTTGGCTACGACCTTGGCCGCTATATTGAAAAACTGCCGCATACCGCCGTAGCAGATATTGCCCTGCCCGATCTCGCCGTGGGCTTTTATCACTGGGCGCTGATCCTGGACAAGCGGCAACAGCAGTTATGGTATGTCGATTATCAGGGCAAGGCCGAAGCCGGCTGGCAAAAACTGCATGCCCGGCTGCAGCAAACAAAGCCGGCAACAGCAAGCTTTAGCTTAACCAGCGCCTGGCAGGCCAATATGGATAAAGCCGGTTATACCGAACGGTTTAATCAGGTACAACAATACCTGCTGAGCGGTGACTGCTACCAGATCAACCTGACACAGCGTTTCAGCGCGCCCTATCAGGGTGACGAGTGGCAGGCGTACCTGAAACTGCGGGATAAAAACGCCGCCCCGTTTTCTGCCTTTATCCGCCTGCCGCAGGGCGCGGTACTGAGTATCTCGCCAGAGCGCTTTTTGCAATTGCACGGCAATAAAGTAGAAACCAAACCGATTAAAGGCACCCGGCCGCGCGGTATCTGCCCGATGACCGACGCGGTAGAAGCCGATAACCTGCGCAACTCTGCCAAAGATCGCGCCGAAAATGTAATGATCGTCGATTTGCTGCGCAACGATTTGGGCAAGGTCTGTGTGCCCGGTTCCGTCGATGTGCCCAGTTTATTTGCCATTGAAAGCTTTCCGGCGGTGCATCATTTAGTCAGCACCGTAACCGGCACTTTGGCGCCAGAATACAGCGCTTGTGACTTACTGCGCGCGGCCTTTCCCGGTGGCTCCATTACCGGTGCGCCCAAGGTACGGGCAATGGAGATTATCGAGCAGTTAGAGCCGCAGCGCCGCTCGGTATACTGTGGCGCTATTGGCTACATTAACAGCAGCGCCGATATGGACACCAATATTGCCATCCGCACGCTAATTTGCAGCGAGGGGCAAATTCACTGCCAGGCCGGTGGCGGTATAGTGGCCGACTCGGAAGCAGACAGCGAATATCAGGAAACGCTGGATAAGGTAAATAAAATTCTGCCGGAACTGAGCATAAATGAGTAATAAACATGCGTGCCGCTGAGTTTCGCCAGCGTTTTTTACTGCAAACGGCCGCCAAGGCTGAGGCGATACCGCACTCTGACCAATACCAGGCCGCCGTTTTGGTGCCGGTTATTGATTACGGCGACAGGCTGCATATTCTCTTTACCCAGCGCGCGCTGCATTTG
>CAZEGA010000419.1:0-2192 GCA_964511675.1 uncultured Rheinheimera sp. | reverse complement strand
GGCCGTACATGGTGGCAGCGGTTTGCAGTTTGGCGTGATCGAAGCGCTAAGGGCATTGCGGCCTTTGGCCAAGCAGCTTGAACTGGTACACCGGCTGGATCGCGATACTTCGGGCTGCCTGCTGATTGCCAAAAAGCGCTCGGCGCTAACCCATTTACACGAACAGCTGCGCAATAAAACGGTAGAAAAGAAATACTGGGCACTGGTGGCCGGCGACTGGGACAACAAAGTCCGTAAAGTGACCGAGCCGCTGAAAAAGAACACGCTGCAATCCGGTGAGCGGGTAGTGCGGGTCGATGAAGCCGGGGGGAAACCGTCAGAAACGCGGTTTCGTATTTTGCAGCGTTACCAGCAAGGCACGCTGGTCGAAGCATTCCCGGTTACCGGCCGTACGCACCAAATCCGCGTGCACACCGCCTGTAAAGGGCACCCGATAGCCTGTGATGATAAATACGGCGATAACGCCTTTACCTCACAGATGCAGCAGCTTGGCCTGAACCGCTTGTTTTTGCATGCCAAAACCTTAAGTTTTATGCACCCGGTAACCGAGACCACCTTGCGTATAGAAGCACCGCTGGACCCGGCCCTGGAGCAAACCCTGGCTAACTTGACGAGAAAATAAACGATGCAGCAGGCTGTTACAGAAGTTGGCGCGACAGAAAAAGTGTCACTGGTGGTATTTGACTGGGACGGTACAGTCATGGACTCTGTCGGCCGGATTGTCTCTTCTGTACAGGCTGCCGCGCGTAATACCGGCTTGCTGGTGCCGAGCGCTTATGCTGTAAAGCAGATCATCGGTTTAAGCCTGGAGCCGGCGTTTAATACGTTATTTCCCGGTATTAACGCCACTCAGCGCCAGCAGCTGTTTGACCACTACCGTGACCATTATATGTTACGCGATACCACGCCCACGCCGTTATTTGCCGGCGTAGAGCAGGTGCTTAAGCAGTTACGGCAGCAAAATGTACTGCTGGCGGTGGCCACCGGCAAGGCACGCAAGGGGTTAAGCCGGATGTTTGCCGAAACCGGGCTGGAGCAATATTTTGACACCAGCCGCTGTGCCGATGAGGCTGAGTCCAAACCACACCCGGATATGCTGCAGCAAATTCTGCGTGAGCTGGATGTTAAAGCCGGGCAGGCGGTAATGGTCGGCGATACCAGCCATGATATGAAAATGGCGCAGGCAATTCATATGCCGCGTGTCGGCGTAACCCATGGCGTGCATGGCCGTGATGTATTAAGCCAGTTTGCGCCTAAAGCCATTATTGACTCTATACCGCAGCTGCTAACTGTGCTCTAGCAGCAGGTTAACACCTTCGTTCAGCAGTAACTGGTTCAGCCGCAGCAACGGTAAGCCAACCAGGCTGTTGGGGTCATCACCGCTCAGTTTGCTGAATAAGCTGATGCCAAGCCCTTCGCTTTTAAAGCTGCCGGCGCAGTCCAGTGGCTGCTCTCTGGCGATATAGGCATGGATTTCAGCGTCGCTTAATGGCCGGAACCAGACATCGAAAGGCTCCACCACTACTTGATAGTTATTGCTTGCCGCGTTAACCAGGGCCAAACCGGTCAGAAAGGTGACTTTACTGCCACTGAAACCTTTAAGCTGGGCCTCAGCATTTTGCGTTGTATGTGGTTTACCGATAATAGCGCCGTTAAAGACGGCCACCTGATCTGAGCCTATGACCAGGCCTTCCGTCAACGTGGCGGCTACCGCCTGGGCTTTGGCCAGTGCTAAGCGGCTGACCAGTTGCTGTGCGGTTTCGCCTGGCAGCGGGGTTTCATCGACATCTGGCCGGGCGGTATAAAATTGTGTGGTCAGTTTGGCTAACAGCTGCTGGCGGTATACTGATGTTGATGCCAGCCACAACGCTGGAAAAGGGCCTTGAGTCATTGAAAAGTAGCCGGATTATGCAGATTGGCCGTTACTATAAACAGAATGCTGCACAGGTGCGAGAAAAACGACAAAAAACTGCCAGAACCCTTTGACAGTAAAGGGGCGCTTCTATATGATGCGCGCCTTATGCAAAAAGTAAAAATGCCCGTTACTATAGATCCGGTTAAAGCAGCGCAAAAACGCTCTGACTATGAAGGCTATGTGCCCTTGGTTAATTTAACCCGGTTAAGCGAAAGTTTGCTGGAGCCGGCAGGCGAGGTAACGGTAAGAGTTGAATGCGGTACTGACCAGCAAGGCC
>CAZEGA010000418.1:411-2210 GCA_964511675.1 uncultured Rheinheimera sp. | reverse complement strand
CATGGCCTGCAGCGGCCTCCTGCTCGCCGCCGCCGCGCTCGTGATCGAGAGCCGCTGGCGTCCGCTCCCGCTCGCCATCGCCGGAGCGGCAGCAGGGCTCGCCCTCAGCACGAAGGTGTCCGTCGCCGTCCCGATCGCGGTGCTCGTGCTGCTCGTGCTGGCGGTGACGGTGGTGCACCGGCGCGACCTTCGCGCCACCCTCGCCTGGCTGGGCGGCCTCGCCGCCACCGGTACGGTCGGCGCCTGGGGCTGGCTGGGTATGGTGCCGCTGCTGGGAGACGTATTTTTTGCCAGCCTGGCAGTGGTTATTATGTTTGGCCTGGGCTTTGCCACTGTGTTAACGCTGCTGTTTATGCCGGTGCTGTACTGCAGCGTGTTTAATATTAAAACCATAACAATAAAGGATTAAGCATGAAAACTGTGTCGAACGCCATACCAGCCTCAGCTACCTGCACTACCCGGTACTGACCGAGCTGTAAAGCAGTATCAATACCCGGCCGGGGTTACACCTTAAGCCCCCAGTCGTGCCAGGCCTGCTCTGCCAGGCTGGCACGAAACTGCGGCGCGGCAATGTCGATCAGGGCCCGGGCCCGTTCAGCCAGGCTTCTGGCCCTTAAATTGGCAATACCGTACTCGGTAACAATATAGTGCACATGGGCGCGGGTAGTGACCACACCGGCCCCCGGGCTTAGCAGTGAGCTGATACGCGACACTGTGCCGCCCGAGGCTGTGGCGGGCAGGGCAATGATGGCCCGGCCACCGGCTGATAATGCTGCGCCGCGGACAAAATCCATCTGGCCGCCGACACCAGAGTAAATTTTAGTGCCCAGGGAATCCGCACAAACCTGGCCGCTTAAATCAACCTGCAGCGCACTGTTAATTGACACGACCTGCGGGTTTTGCCGTATAACGGCGGTGTCATTGGTGTATTCCACATCCAGAAACACCACCTGCGGGTTGTCGTCGATAAAGTCATACAGTTTCTGGCTGCCCATGGCGAAAGTTGTGACAATTTTGCCACGGTGCTTGCGTTTGTTCTGGTTGGTTATTACACCTTGCGCAATTAACGGCAATACGCCATCAGAGAACATTTCGGTATGAATACCCAGGTTTTGCCGATCAGCCAGATAACCCAGGGTGGCATCCGGTATGGCGCCTATGCCCATCTGCAGGCAATCGCCGTCGCGGATCAGGCTGGCAACATGGCGGCCAATCTGGTCGGTAATGGCATCTTGCCTGGCTGGTAAATGCTGAGGCAGTGGCGCAGCATGTTCAACGTAGCGATCAATCTGGCTTAAGTGGATAAAGGAGTCGCCATGTGTACGCGGCAGTAGCGGGTTTACCCAGGCAATGACTTTTTTCGCCATTTGCAGTGCCGCGCGGGTAGCTTCCACCGACACTCCCAGGCTGCAAAAACCGTGGTTATCCGGTTTTGAGACCTGAATTAACGCCACATCCAGTGGCTGCTCGCCGCTGCGGAATAACTTGGGGATTTCGGATAAAAACATCGGTACATAATCGGCATTGCCACAGTTAACTGCACTGCGGGTACTGCTGCCGACAAAGAAGCAGCGCTGGCGCAAATGGCCGCTAAGCGCCGGGTCGCTCAGGATCTCACTATGTTCGGTATGTAGTTGCAGCAAGGTCAGGTTCTGCCGCTCAAGCGCCATGGTAGCCAGTGCCTGCAGCAGGTAATAGGGAGTGGCAGCCATCGAATGGCACCATATAGTGTCGTTATCCTGAATAATGCTCAGGGCTTGCTGTGCACTGCTTACTTGCATATCTGCTCTTTGGGTAAT
>CAZEGA010000418.1:0-401 GCA_964511675.1 uncultured Rheinheimera sp. | reverse complement strand
TTTAAACTGGGCCCAGCATAGCAGTTTAGCCTGTGCCTGCTATGACAGGGATCAAGTTGCGCTGTGTTACGGATAAAAATTAAGCAGTGAAAGCGGCTGTTTCACAATGCGATGCGTTGCTAAAGGCGTGACGGGGCACTACAGATAAAAAAGCCCCGCCGGTTTGCACCGGCAGGGCTTTTTAACGCTGGCTTACTGCTTAGTTTTTAGCAGCAGCGGCTTTCTTTTCTTTCTCTTTGGCGATAACAGCGTCAGCTACGTTAGTCGGGCACGGTGAATAGTGCGAGAACTCCATAGAGAACTGACCACGGCCAGAGGTCATAGTACGCAGGGTACTGATGTAACCGAACATTTCTGACAATGGCACGTCAGCTTTGATACGTACGCCAGTTACACCGGCT
>CAZEGA010000417.1:1098-2215 GCA_964511675.1 uncultured Rheinheimera sp. | reverse complement strand
CCCAGCGGCTGAATATAGCTGTAAGTGTCGATACTGCGCGCCACGTTTTCTACCGTTTCGCCCATCATTAACGATGGAATATTGGCAGCCTGTTCAACCACTTCAATACCACGCCAGACATCGCCTTTGGCATCTTCTACCGTTTTACCCAGTTCCTGGCAGATAATGTCGGCAATTTCGCCCTGATGCTCTTTCAGCAAATGGGCAAAGCGCATCATTAACCGCGCGCGCTCAGAAACCGGGACTTCTTTCCAGGTTTTAAATGCCGCTTTGGCTGATTCGATAGCGCGGGTCATTTCATCGGCTGTGGTGCAAGGCACCTGGGCAATCACTTCCTGCGTAGCCGGGTTGGTAACGGCGATCAGTTTGTCACTGACGGAGTTGATAAACTCGCCGTCGATAAAAAGTTGAACCTGTTGTGTCATGTTGCTTCTCCCGATTGTTTGGGTGTGCTGCCAGCACGCTGTCTCTCTTATAATTCAATGTTGCTGGCAGTGATTTGTTTAATTCATCGTTTCGCTTACAGGCGAACTAAACGCTCGCCCGTTCGCCGCTCCCCGGCTCACTTTTGATCGCTCGCTAATTAGTTCGCCTTACGCTGCACTGTCTGGTGCTATCCGGACCAACCGGCCAGAGCGGAACCGGAACAACTAAGCAGACGATCAAAAGCGAGGCTGGGAGAGCCGAGCGGGTCTGCGTGTTGTTACGGTGGAAGCGTCGGCTTACACCGTTCTCCGGCTCACTCTTGATCGCTCGCTAAGTTAAATCTGCTCCGCACTTCGCCTGTTAAGTGTTTCCTATAAAACTTCAACTGCCAGTGCCACGGCTTCGCCACCACCAATACACAGTGACGCCACACCTTTACTCAGGCCACGGTTTCTCAGTGCATGGATTAATGTCACCAGAATACGGGCACCAGAAGCACCTATCGGATGACCCAGCGCACAGGCACCGCCGTTAACGTTCACTTTGGCCGCATCCAGTTCCAGTTCATTAATCGCCAGCATGGTCACCATAGCGAAAGCTTCGATTGTCGGCATTTAGAATAGCCATATCTCCTGGCACTATCGTACCATTATAATTAATATAATGTATCGGCATAAAAAAATATTCTAGC
>CAZEGA010000417.1:0-1088 GCA_964511675.1 uncultured Rheinheimera sp. | reverse complement strand
CCCACCCGGCTTTTTGCAATACTTTTTGCATCGCGCCTACCGGTGCCACGGTAAATAACGCTGGCGCCATTGAATTAGTGGCATGGGCGACGACACGGGCTAACGGCTTAACCCCCTGTGCTTTGGCATCAGACTCCCGCATCAGTACCAGTGCAGCAGCACCATCAGAAATTGAACTGGAGTTGGCAGCGGTAATAGTACCGTCTTTGGCAAAAGCCGGGCGCAGGCTTGGAATTTTGTCAATTTTGGCATTGCCCGGTTGTTCGTCCACGCTAAAGCTGACTTCGCCTTTGCGGGTCTGGAACGTCACCGGCGTAATTTCAGCAGTAAAAGCACCACTGGCAATGGCCTGCTGGGCGCGGGTCGTTGACTGCACCGCAAACGCATCCATCTGCTCGCGGGTGATGCCTTTTTCATCCGCCGTATCCTGGGCGAAACAACCCATGGCTTTGCCATCGTAAGCGTTTTCCAGACCATCCAGCATCATATGATCTTTAATGTCGCCATGGCCCATCCGGTAACCGCCACGCGCTTTGGGCAACAGGTAAGGTGCGTTTGACATCGACTCCATACCACCGGCTACCACCACATCGGCACTGCCCGCTTTTAACAGATCGCTGGCCAGCATCACCGCTTTTAAGCCTGAACCGCATACCTTATTGATGGTGGTGGCGCCTGCCGTTAACGGCAAACCGGCTTTTAATGTAGCCTGCCGCGCCGGAGCCTGACCTAAACCGGCCGGCAGCACGTTACCCATAATGACTTCGCTGACGTTATCAGCGCTGATGCCAGCCTGCTCTAACGCCGCCTTAATCGCGGTAGCCCCTAGCACTGTGGCGTCAACGTCGGCTAAACCGCCGATAAAACCGCCCATCGCAGTGCGTTTTGCCGCTACGATGACAATATTGTCTGCAGCCATAAAGTTCTCCTGAAATGCCGTTGGCTAAAAAGTTGTTCCAGAGCCTACACCAAATTTACGTTTACGCCAACGTCAACCACCTAACACTATGGTAGTGAGTCATACATTTGGTTCAGCAAAGTGTACAGTCTGACCAGCGCAGACTGGCAGTTTTGCTTTACAAAGACCG
>CAZEGA010000416.1:0-2224 GCA_964511675.1 uncultured Rheinheimera sp. | reverse complement strand
CTGAACCGGGCGTACGGTACTTTAACCAGTCAGAATTAAATGGAAAGAGCACTAGCTTTAAGGCTTGGCGAACTGTCTAAGGCTTCGGAATGGGTGATAAAACCATTGGTAGCTCAGTCCATATTAAAAGGTCAGCGAAACTTAGCAACTGCACCGTTACTGGAGTCAGAGGTTACTATCAGTACCCGTCAAAAAAGCGTAGATATGCGTATTGGTATTGATATCACTACACTGACGTTAAAGCAGCAGGTTAACCAAATTATCCTTATTGCCGGAGACTCTGATTTTGTGCCAGCAGCAAAATTGGCCCGACGCGAAGGAGTCGATTTTATCCTCGATCCAATGTGGCAAGTCGTTCCGGCCAAGCTGAACGAACATATTGATGGCTTACGCAGCACTTATAGAACAAAACAAAATGGAGCAGCTGCTGCACACGGCCAAAGCAATACAGATGACACGGCAAATACTCAATAAATGCAAATACAAATAGCAAGTCTAAGGGTCAGAGCAAGTCTAAGGGTCAGGCCTTGAAAGTTGCATAAAAGCAAGTCTAAGGGTCAGGCCTTGAAAGTTGCATAAACACCTTAAGTCTGCTGATACCGGACAGCTTTTTTAACAATTGAATCTGACCCCGAGCGTTCTTAGCTTTAACAATATGGCAATAAAACTAACTTCAACAATGCCGGATTATAGCTACAGCCCAAATTAGCCAAACTGCTGTAGTAACTCACGCTGCAGCATGCGGTGTATAAAATCCGTGTGGCACAATAACTTTATTTAATATATTTAACCTAAATTATCCATACCAGCAAAGGAACTGTTATGCAGCCTGCTCACCAATTTGCCGAAAATAAATATCAATCACTAAGAACGCACGCGCTTGCGATGGCTCAAGCTTCTTTACCGCCGAGCTTTCAGGATATCGTGTCACTGAGAAATATTGATACTGAAGCGCTACAACAGGCCAGAATCTGGGAAGCTCGCAGACAAATTTCTGGAACTACAGTTCCCTGGTCTTTTGTCAGAAGTTATCCGGCGTGGAGCGCGCGGCACCCAAGTAGGCTGGATGTTGCCACCTGGAGCAAGACAACATTGTGTGGGCTGGCAATCGGCATTCCAACAAAAACAGGCAAATCAATGCGGCTGGATGTTATAGAAGCAAATCCAGACAAAACGCCCCTCACAGGTCAGGTATTTAACGTTGCCGGTGACAATGATAGCCTTTGAGGCATATGCTGATGCTATTGGCGCAACACAAATTAAAATTATGCGGCCGTTAAACCAAAAGCTCATTTTGTTGTATCAGCAAAAAGGTTTTATTTATCAAAAGAGCCTGGGTAGCAATCCAGAACATCTGTGGAAATGGTTATGAGTGGCAACAAAGCAGAAAAACCGACACTGGTGCACAGTGTAACAGCAGAACAGCAGAACAGCAGAACCGCAGAACCGCAGAACCGCAGAACCGCGTCCAGAGCCTGGCACACCAGAATTTAATGTTTGGCTACTTAAGCGTGCTAAAGAGCGCGCCGCCAAGTATTTAACGAATGACCACAGTTTGGGAGACGATGAGCGCGGGTTACTCGCCGGTGGCTATGAACGTTTACTGATGTCTGAAGAAGGGCTGACCGAAGAAGAACAGATCATGGAACAAGCGCTAAAACAGGAACAGCGTAAACACCTTAAGTCTGCTGATACCGAGTAAAATCAGCTTTTTTAACAATTGGATCCGACCCCGAAAAGTCGACCCAAAAGTCTTGAAAGTTCAAAACTGCTGCCGGAACGCCTGCGCCATCAACCCGAGCCGATACATCAATTGGTTGGACTTGGCTAAGTCATGAGCATTGGGCTGCAGAATGGCCATTAGTAAATAGCTGTACTCGTCGCTAAAGCCACGGCAATAAACCAAATGCGTATCACTGGTGCGTTTCATTTGAGTAACCAACACCGGAAAACCGGTGCCATTTGCCGCCAGGTGGATATGCCTTACCTGCTCTTGCTTAATAATGTCGAGGTTAAACGGGTGATCATAGGGCACATCCTTACCAAACAAGGCAGGCAACCTCCCAGCCTTGTACTGTTTAAAATCAGCAACTAATGCTTTTCGCTCTTCTGCCGTTAGCGCTTCGTTTAATACCTTACTGGTAAATACCCGTATCACTCGCTAAATTCACTCAACTTTGCGGTATCAGCGTTTAACAACAGCTCTTCACTGACACGGCTTATT
>CAZEGA010000415.1:0-2234 GCA_964511675.1 uncultured Rheinheimera sp. | reverse complement strand
CTGATGGGACAATCCAGCTTAATGCAGCTGGATGCCTGGAATTATCAGGACGCGCTGGTGGCAGATGGCACCGGTCTGCATGTGCGCTGGCCCAACGCCAGTACGCTGGGCTCGCGCTGGAATCCGAAACCGGCCGATGAAGTGCGTAAAGCCAATACTAAACAGCTGGCACAGCTGCAGCAGCACTTTAAGGATGCTAAAGCCTACTATGATGCCGAACTGGCCGGGCTGAACAAGGGTAAAGACTCGCGCTGGCATGAAATGCTGGCCGTATTCAACGGTGAGCGGCCACTGTTTGTCCATGCTGATGATGAACGGCAGATCCGCCAGGCCATGTTACTGGCAAAACAATATCAGCTTAAGCTGAATATTGTCGGTGGCCGTGACAGCTGGCGCCTGGCTGATGAACTGGCAGCTGCCGGTGTGGCGGTGATTTACACTGCACCTTACGGCTTGCCGACACGCGGTGATGAAAACTACAGCCAGGCCTTTAGTGTGCCGAAAACGCTGCAGGACGCCGGTGTCCGGTATGCGTTATCACTTGACGGCTACTGGGATACGCGCAATCTGGTATTTGCTGCCGGTCAGGCCATCAGCTACGGTTTAACGCCTGAGCAGGCGTTACGTTCTGTTACCATTAATGCCGCGCAAATTGCCGGTGTGGCCGATAAAATTGGCAGTATTGAAGTGGGTAAGGCGGCCAGCCTGGTGGTGTCTGAAGGCGATATCTTTGACTATCTGGGCCATAAGGTAACGCATTTGTGGATTGACGGCCGTGAGGTTGATTTAAACAACCGCCATAAGCAGTTACATGATAAATACCAGCAGCGGATAAACTAAACACTGCTACCGTAACAGTCAGTGCCAGCTTATGCTGGCACTGTTGTTTTAAGGAAAACTATGCAAACAAAATTGATACTGGGCGCTATGGCGTTCACCGTGATGGTTGGTTGTGCCGGTACTGCGCCATCAGCCGTGGTTAAACCGCAAACGGCTGCCAGTGCGCAGGCAATAGAAGCGCATATGCAATTTCTGGCATCTGACGCCCTGGCCGGGCGCGATACCGGCAGTAAAGAGCATGAAATTGCTGCTTTATATATTGCCACCCAGCTACAGGCATTAGGCCTTGAACCGGCCGGTGATAATGCTGGCTACTTACAGCGTGTACCGCTGCGACAGGCGCGTTTAGCCCAGGACAGTGCTAAGTTTACGCTGCATGTTGACGGTAAAAGTACTGAGCTGAACTACCCGAAAGCCTTCTTTACCGGCCCCAGCATGCAGTACACGCAAACCGATATAACAGCACCGCTGGTCTTTGCCGGCTATGGTTTGGTATCAGCGGCGTTTGGCCTGGATGATTACGCCGGCCTGGATGTAAAAGGTAAAATAGTGGTGTTGCTCACCGGCCGGCCAGACCACCTGCCAAGCGAAGAGGCGGCACATTTAAGCAGCCAGAAAACCCGTCTGGCTGCAGAGCGCGGTGCGGTAGGTATTATTACCGTGCATACACCGGAGCAGGAAAAAGTGCGGCCTTATGCCAGCAGCTTACTGTACCTGAACACGCCCAGCATGGAATGGCTGCATACTGACGGCAGCCCGGCAGACAGTTATCCGGAGTTAAAAGCCGGGGCTTATGTGCACCATGAAGCGGCGGCGGCCCTGTTTGCCAAAGCACCGCAGTCACTGGCAGATATTTTCAGCCAACTGGAAAATAAACAACATCCGACCGGGTTCGGTCTGGGCGCGTCGGCTACGTTAAGCCGCAGTTCCAGCCATGAGGAAATCTCCAGTCCGAATGTTATCGCTGTACTGCCGGGCTCTGATCCGGTGCTGAAAGACGAATATGTGGTAGTAACGGCACATTCTGACCATATTGGCTACAGCAATGATTTGCGCAGCGCAGACAAAATTAACAACGGGGCTATGGATAATGCCGCCGGCGTGGCTATTCTGCTGGAAACAGCGCGTTTGTTTGCCCAACTGCCACAGGCACCAAAACGCTCCATTTTGTTTGTGGTGGTAACCGGTGAGGAAAAAGGCCTGTTAGGTGCCGATTACTTTGCACACAATCCAACCCGGCCGATAGACAAACTGGTGGCTAACGTAAACCTGGATATGCCGGTGTTGCTGTATCCGTTTGCCGACATGATTGCCTTTGGCGCTAACCATTCGTCACTGGGTAAAGTGGTCGAACTGGCGGCAGCAAATGAGGGTATAGCTTTAAGTGCAGATCC
>CAZEGA010000414.1:0-2248 GCA_964511675.1 uncultured Rheinheimera sp. | reverse complement strand
GTCAGAAAACGGGCCATGGATAGATTTTAACGTTTTCACACCACCTGCCGCTTCCGCCGGGAAGAATTTGAAATGGGTGTAGCCCAGACCTGTACCTTCCATCAGTTCAGAGATGCTGGCAATACCCGGTATCAACGGGATCGGGGCATCTTTACCTGCCTGTAACAGTTCACGGGTTAACCCCGGGCTGATAGCAAACTTAGCCCCCGCCGCAACAACCTGCTGCAGCTGTGCCGCTGTGGTTACGGTGCCGGCTCCGACGATGGCATCCGGGACTTCCTGCGCTAACAGGCGAATGGCATCCAGCGCTACCGGCGTACGCAAGGTGACTTCCAGCACCTTAATGCCCCCAGCCAGCAAGGCTTTTGCCATAGGTACGGCATCAGACAGCTCTTTAATTACGATGACCGGCACCACAGGCCCCTGTTCAAACAAAGTGCCGGGTTGTAACTGCCAATTTTCAAATGCCATATTCATTACTCGCCAAATATTGTTTCAGGTAAACTGCGGCACCGACCAAACCAGGCTGCTCAGCAGTCACGACGTAGGTAGCGATCTGGCGATTGAACGCAGCAAACCGGCCTTTTGCTTCAAAACGGGCTCTGAACTCGCTGTCAGCAAGCAGAGGTAATAACTTTGGTACTATGCCACCGGCAATATAGACACCGCCAAAGGTGCTTAATGTCAGCGCCAGATCTCCGGCAACACTGCCCAGGCTGGCAAAGAACTGCATTACCGTGTCCTGCGCTAACCCCGGCTCACCGCTTAACGCCAGCTGGGCGATGCACGCAGCAGATAAGGGTTCGGCCACTTGCTGGCGGTACAGTGCCAGCGCCTGGTAAATCGCTTCCAGGCCGGGGCCGGATAACAGCCGCTCCGGCGATACATGGCCATACTCTTTGGCCAGCACCTGCTGAATAAACCATTCCTGTTCGGTTTGCGCTGCCCAGTCAACATGGCCGCCCTCGCCCGGTAACGGGATAAACCGGCCGTTCACTGCCAGCAGATGGGCCACGCCCAGGCCGGTCCCCGCCCCCAACACGGCCATTGGCTTACCGGCCTGTGCTGCACCAGTGCCCACTTGTACTTTTTGCTCTGCCGTCAGTGCCGGCAGGCACATAGCCACAGCGGTAAAATCGTTCATCACCTGCAGCGCATCCAGCCCCAGCTGCTGCCGCATGGCGTTAATTGAAAACTGCCAGTGAAAATTAGTCATGCTGACCTGATCGCCGGTGACCGGGCAGGCAATCGCTATTGCTACATGCCTAATGTCTGCCAGCTCCTGTTGCCGCTGATAATGGCTCAGCGCATCAGCCAGGGTGGCAAATTCAGCACAGGGATATACCGCCACCTTGTCCAGCGCCAGGCTGTCAAGTGCTACCCGGCTGAAACGGGCGTTAGTGCCGCCGATATCTGCGACAATAGCGTAAGTTGGCAGCTTAGCCATGCAGGTGCTCCTCGGTAACAAATAAACTGCAGGCCCCCTGCTCGGCACCGGTTAACTGGCCGCGCAGCGCACCAAACATTTCGCGGCCCATACCATAGTAGCTTGCGGCCATATCCATAGTTGCTGGTTCACGGGCGGCCAGATCAGCATCTGCTACCAGCACTTCAAGCCGGCCGCTGTTACCGTCTACCAGCATCATATCGCCGGTCTGGATACGGGCGATATTGCCGCCATCTACCGCTTCCGGTGTCACATGAATAGCGGCAGGCACCTTACCCGATGCACCCGACATCCGGCCATCGGTCACCAGCGCCACTTTAAAGCCTCTGTCCTGCAGCACGCCAAGTGGCGGCGTCAGTTTATGCAGCTCGGGCATACCACAGGCCTTGGGCCCCTGAAAACGCACGACCACAACACAATCTTTATTCAGTTCTCCGGCTTTGAATGCGGCATCAAGCTCATGCTGGCTGGAGAACACCACTGCCGGTGCCCTGACAACTTCAGTGCCGTCACGCAGGGCTGAAGTTTTAATCACACCGCGGCCAACATTACCGGACAGCACCTCTAAACCACCATGCGCTTTAAACGGCTTTTGCACTGTTGCCAGTACATCCGGGTCCAGTGAGGTTTGTGGCGCGTCCACCCATACCAGCTTGCCGTCCTGCAGCGCCGGCTGTTGGGTATAGCGGCGCAGGCCCGGGCCGGCCACGGTTTGTACATCTTCATGCAGCAGGCCGGCATCCAGTAACTCACGAATAAGCAGTGCCATACCACCGGCATGCTGGAAGTGGTTAATATCGG
>CAZEGA010000413.1:0-2257 GCA_964511675.1 uncultured Rheinheimera sp. | reverse complement strand
CGCCACAGTTCACCAATCTGTGCGCCGCTGTGGCGTATGCTGGAAGAAGGCCGGGTTGATATCATACTGGAATACCCGTTTCTGATGGCAGATAAGCACTCTGCGACCACCCTCAGCTTACCATTAACC
Organism: uncultured Rheinheimera sp.; assembly: GCA_964511675.1. Lineage (GTDB taxonomy): Bacteria > Pseudomonadota > Gammaproteobacteria > Enterobacterales > Alteromonadaceae > Alishewanella. The sequence continues at coordinate 2,128 of CAZEGA010000413.1, read as the reverse complement.
GAAGTACCCGCCATTGAAACGGCCTATATTGCCTGCAATAACAGTCCGGCCGGCCAGGCCATTATCCACACCCTGGATCGTGCCATACAGGCCAAACGGTTTCAGCAGGCCTATATCGATTTGCATCTGGCCGTGGTTGCACCAGAGCAGCACAATGACTACCTGATACAATATCGCCAGGCCATGCAGGCGGAAGATCCATAACGCCCGGCTGTTGCAGTTAGCTGCGCAATGCATTATGGTTACGCCATGCACACTTATACTCTGTCACAGGCGCTAAACCGTAAAGTTTACTGCCAGCATAATATCGCTATCGCCTTCCATTCCTAGGCCGGTTTTGCCCTGCGCGAAACCGGCCTGACACCTGCTATTCACCCAAACCATTTTTGTCTCTGTAAGCCGGAGCTGTAATGTATTTCTGTTATCCCAAACAGTCGAACAAGGCTGTTGCCCGTATTGTGGCCGCACTGGCCTGCCGGCAACTGCTGCCGCTGACTGCGCTGCAATTAAGCCGTATTGTGCATTTTATGGCTGATGATAAACACCAGAGCCGGCCGGATCACCACAGCAATGGTATCCGTCCGGGCAGTACGGTTGAACTGCAAAATATGGCTACCGGCGAGCGCGGCTGGCTGCAGCTGGTTAACCCGGCGCAGGCCAGTTACCGCCATGGCCGCATTTCGTTGCTGTCACCGCTTGGCAGCACCCTGCTGGGTAAAACAGCAGAAACCGATATCACTGTGCAACTGCTATGTCATTGTCTGCGCCTGCGCGTACTGACTGTACTTCATGTTAACCACGGCAAAATAAGGAGCCTGTAATGCAAACCCCCGATATAACCCTGTCCACTACCGATTATGACCGGCTGGATGCCCTGTTGGCCGGCCCGGCGGCTGATGCTGCTAGCGGCATATTGCGCCAGGAGCTGGAGCGCGCCGTACTGGTTGCCCCGCAACAGCTGCCAGCGGATGTGGTCAGTATGAACTCCACGGTACGTTTTCATTTTGCTGATGGTAAAACCAGTACCTTAACCCTGGTATACCCCAAAGATCTGGACCAGAGCGGCAGTAAAATTTCGGTACTGGCACCGGTAGGCAGCGCTTTGCTGGGCCTTAAAGCCGGTAACAGCATTAACTGGCCCCTGCCTAATGGCGAAATGTCGACCATAACGGTAGACGAAGTGGTATACCAGCCTGAACGCGAAGGCGCTTACCATCGCTGAACCCTGTAAGCCGGGCCCGGCCCGGCGCACCCTCAGACACCGCCCGGTAATGTTTGGCCAGCGGAGCAGGCTCTTCGCAAAAAGGTTAAACTGCTATAGAATGCGCCACCCGAATTTCACCCTGGCAGCCTGCCGCTATGATGTCATCCAACGCCTTATATACCGATTTATCCGGCTATTATGATTTAATGTGTTGCGACATCAACTACCAGGCGCAAAGCAGCAGTGTGCGCCGGCTGCACCAGATGCTGGGTAACAGCGGCAAAACCCACCTGGATTTAGCCTGTGGCACCGGCCCGCATATGCACCATTTTATTGCTGCCGGTTACCAGAGCAGCGGGCTGGATTTAAACCCGCCCATGCTGGAGCTGGCGCGGGCGCGCTGCCCGCAGGCCAGCTTTATGCTGCAGAATATGTGCGACTTCAGCCTGGCACAGCCGGTAGATCTTATTACCTGCTTTTTATATTCCATTCACTACACGGCCAGCATGACGCAATTAAAACAATGTATTGCCAGTGTACATACGGCCTTAACAGCCGGCGGCGTATTTTGTTTTAATGCGGTAGATAAAGACAAAATCTGCAACCAGACAGCTGTGCGTCACAGCACAGTGCATAACGACAGCCACTTTGTGTTTGAATCCGGCTGGTATTACAGCGGCAGTGGTGAGCAGCAGGCGCTTAAGCTGCGTATCGCCAGAACCACAGGCCACAGCACCCAATTATGGCAGGATGAACACCCTATGGTCGCCATCAGCTTTGCCGAACTTGCCGCGTTGCTGCAACCTTACTTTGACGTACATATTTTAGCGCACGACTACGACAAAATACTGCCGTGGGACAACACCTCCGGCAATGCGCTGTTTGCCTGTGTAAAACGCGCCAGCCAGAGCGCGTAATGCTATA
>CAZEGA010000412.1:0-2274 GCA_964511675.1 uncultured Rheinheimera sp. | reverse complement strand
TTTCAGGGCCTGCTCTACCATACCTTTACCGACTATAGGCAGGGTACTGGCCGTGGAGCTGATCACAATATCGGCCGCCACCAGGTGCTGCGGCACCTGCGACAGCGTAATCGCCGAGGCCGCAAACTGCTCTGCCAGCTGTACGGCGCGCTCATAAGTCCGGTTAGCGACGGTCAGCTGGCCGGCGCCCTGTTCCTGTAAATGCCTGGCGACCAGTTCAATCGTCTCACCGGCGCCAATCAGCAATACCCGTACATTACCAAGGTTACCAAAAATCTGCCGGGCCAGGCCCACGGCAGCAAACGCCACCGACACGGCATTGGCACCAATATCGGTGTCAGTGCGTACCTGTTTTGCTACCGCGAACGTTTTCTGAAACAGCCGCTCAAACTGGGGGTTAATAGTACCGGCATTGCGCGCCTGGTTATATGCCTGCTTTACCTGGCCCAGAATTTGCGGCTCCCCCAGCACTAAAGAGTCCAGCCCTGCAGCCACCTGCATCAGGTGTTCGGCGGCGGCCTGATCCTGGTGCAAGTACAGGTGCGGCTGCAAATCACCGGCATTAAGGGCATGAAATTGCGCTAACCAGCTAATTACCTGTTCCGCCTGGCTGGGGCTGCCGTTAAAATACAGTTCAGTGCGATTACAGGTAGACAGGATCACTGCATCGGTTATGCTGGTCAGCGTGGTTAGCTCGCGCAGGGCTTGCGACACTTGCTCTGGCGCAAAAGCAACTTGCTCGCGCAGGGCAACCGGTGCCGTTTTATGATTTATGCCGAGTGCGAAAATGGCCATCACCTGTGTGTTCAGAATTATCAGGGGCGAATTGTACGAAAAAGCCCATATTAAGAAAAGCTAAGAAAGCTCTGTGAAGGACTTTAGTGTGCGCAACCGGTTTTATCAGCCTGGGCTGATAGTATTATTTTGTTTGTTACTCAGTGGCTGTAGCCTGTGGCAGCGGCCTGTTACGTCGGCGCAGCCACTGGCTGCTAACGAACGCGAACAGCGCATTATGGCGCTGCAACAGTTTGAATTGCAGGCTACTTTGGGCATAAAAGCACCTAATGACAGCATTAGCGGCAATTTACATTGGCGCCAGCTTAGCAGTGCAGAGTATCGGGCACAGCTGCGTAGTACTGGTCTTGGTATCAGTCTGTTTGAACTCAGTCAAAACAGCAGTGGCAGCGCTATTACTATCCGCGGCGACACTTATACGGCGGTAGACACCAGCTCATTGTTACTGCAGCTGGCTGGCTGGTCGGTACCACTGCATGACATGCCGCTATGGTTACGCGGCTTGCCAGGTACCAGAGGGCGCAATGTAGTACGCGATGAATTTGGCCGTGTTACCAGCTTTAGTCTCACTGACAGCACCGGTATTGTCTGGCAGTTGCAATATCGAAGTTTTTTTCCTGACACTTTGTCGCTACCTAAACTTTTACTGCTAACCAGCAGCGACACCCAAATAAAACTGGTGATACGAAATTGGCAATGACAACTCTTACCTTGCCCGCTGTGGCAAAACTGAATTTATTTTTACATATTACCGGCCGCCGGCCGGATGGCTACCATAACCTGCAAACGCTGTTTCAATTGCTGGATGTTGGTGATGAGCTGACATTCAGCTTGCGCTACGACAGTGATATCCGGCTTGATTGCAATAATAGTGAGCTGATAAACCAGCAAAACCTGGTGCTGCGTGCCGCCCGTCTGCTACAACAGCACAGCAACAGCACCCAGGGTTGCGATATTTACCTGGATAAACGCCTGCCGATGGGCGGCGGCTTAGGCGGTGGCTCGTCCGATGCAGCCACTACCTTGCTCGGTTTAAATAAGTTGTGGCAGCTGAATTTACCCATTGATACCCTGGCGGGGCTGGGCCTGCAACTCGGTGCCGATGTACCGCTGTTTGTCCGCGGTTATACTGCCTTTGCCGAGGGTATCGGTGAAAAATTACTGCCGGTAAAACTGCCAGAAAAAGTGTACTTAGTCGTCACGCCAGACTGCCATATCAGCACGGCAGAAATTTTCCAGCACCCTGATTTAATTCGCAATTCAGTGCCGATCAGCATTGAGCAGCTGCTGACGGCCCACTGGCGTAACGACTGTCAGCCACTGGTAGAGCAACTCTACCCTATTGTTGCAATAACCTTACAGTGGTTGGTAGAATACGCGCCGTGTCAAATGACGGGTACTGGCGCCAGTGTGTTCGCCGCATTCCCGGACCAGACCAGTGCCCAGCATGCCCTGGCGCAATTACCGCCAAACTTAAGC
>CAZEGA010000411.1:0-2307 GCA_964511675.1 uncultured Rheinheimera sp. | reverse complement strand
GGCTGTGGAGTTACCCGAACCAGCTGGGAGCCTGGTCGGTGGTGCATTTAGGTAAGTGGAGTTCGTGGTCGCTGCTGGTCATTATGACCTTTACCATAGTGGCGCAGCTGAAATACGTAAAACAGCGGATTGACGTGCCGCGTTAGATAAAACAAGCCGCCAATCAGTTAGCGTTGCTGCACGAACAGGCTTGCCCACACCAACGCGCCGTAAATACGTCCATGTAGGCTCGATTCGGCCATCCTGGCCTGCAACGGTTGGCTTAGGCAAGCCTGTTCTGCTTAAGTAATCACTATCAGTTGCCTTTACCGTTAAGATAACTCAGGCATCTTTTTCCAGCAGGTAGCTGATTAACTGCTGTAACTCGGCTTCAAAGTTACGCTGATTCAGTGCTTCATTATGGATACGGTATTTACCGTTAACCACCAGCATAGGCACACCCGTCAGCACACGACGCTCAGACAATTCGTCCTGCTCTCTTTTCATCTGGTTGGCCGCGCCACGGACAGAGAAACTCTTCATCGCTTTATCAAAGGTCTCTGCATCAACATCATGGATTAACACTAAACTACGAATATCGTTTTCATTAGCAAACGGTATTCTGTTACGGTGGATCTGATTAAAGATAGCACTGGCTATCTGATCCCCTTTACCTGCACTCTTTGCCACCAGATAAGCCCGGGCCAGGGCATTTTGCACGTCTGGTGAGGCGCCACGGATAAAATCGACGTGTGATTTTTTAAACTCAACACCGTCCGGCAGTTTTTTCGCCACACTTTGCGCTATGGGTTCAAAGGCAGCACAGCCACCACAGTAAAACGAGAAATACTCTTTCACTTCGGGCTTGGCAGTGGTGGTTTCGGCAATTACATCATAGTGCTTGCCCTGCTGAAACTTATCATCAGCACAGGCGGCCAGTGGCAGTAACATAGCCAGGGCAAAAACAGAAAGAAGCTTTTTCATCGTACACATATCCTAAAGCTGGTAAATGACTGCGGTTAGCTTAACAAAAACTCATCAGGCTGACACTGTTATTCCCGCTATTTGTCTGTGCTGACTTGTTTAAGGTTCAGTTACAGCAGCAATAAATTTATGCCTGATTTGCCTGATGATAATTTTTTGTATATTATGCACGCACAAAATTAACCAATGTAAAGGATTTTAAATGAAGCTACAGTTAGTTTTTTCTGCCGTATTGGCCACAGTTTTGTTAGCTGGTTGTGCAGCGAAACCACCTAAAATGGCACAGAATAAGACTGTTGAAATTGCAGGGAAGAATTACGTGCTTGGCGGTTCATATAATGAACGTAAAAATGAGCTGGCACTGTTTATTAATGGTGACCCGGTGATGAAAGGCAGCTTTCCTCCCTTTACACCAACTCTGAATTTAAACGCAAAATACAGCAATATTAATGTTAAAACGCACTGTTACTTTGGCTCAGTGCTGGGTAAGCAAGGCGGTGCTGTTGGTATCATTGCCGGTGCTATCCAATCCAGCAAGTCAAAAGCGGGTGATAAATGCGATATTACCCTGGACGATAACGTTACTGAAAGCCTGTACTTCTGACGTTAAACAACAGACACAGCTCCTGTATTGCTGTGTCTGTTTTCCTGTCTTGTCTGTTATCGTCTGCAACCACCAGATAGTACAGTGGCATGTTTTTGCTGTGGCGTAGTTAATGATCAGTAACCGGGGGTCAGCGTAAACGCAGGTTGTTGCAATAATGCCAGTTGTTCTTTCAGTGCCAGGCACTGTTGTTCCCAGTATTTATCCGTGGCAAACCACGGAAAGTTCAGCTGGAAGGTGCCATCCTGCCAGCGGCTGGCCAGCCAGGCCATATAGTGCACCATCCGCATAGCACGCAGCGGCTCTATCAGCCGCAATTCAGCCGGGTCAAATTCACAAAACTGCTCATATTCGTCCAGCATCAGCTGCAGCGTATCACGCTGTTCATACCGGTCGCCGGATAACATCATCCATAAATCCTGGATCGCAGGCCCCATACGGCAATCGTCCAGATCGACAAAAAACGGTGCGGCACCGGCGTAAAACAGGTTGCCTGCATGGCAATCACCATGCAGGCGGATAAGCTGTGCCGGGCGGTACTGCTCTGCTGCCAGGGTAATAACCTGATCCAGCGCGGTATAAAAGGCGTCATGTAAATAGGGCGGGATCAACGCCAGTTGTTGCAGCACAGTGCGGCTTTGTAACAGGTGACTGTCTGTACTGAACGTGGGCCTGTGCTGAAACGGTTTGGCTTTGCCCACCTGATGCTGGGGCGCTTTCTCGGCCGCCTGCATCAGGTG
>CAZEGA010000410.1:0-2320 GCA_964511675.1 uncultured Rheinheimera sp. | reverse complement strand
TAAAACGTCTCAAGGAGAGATAGTATGCAAGAGTTAACATTTGAGCAAGTGGAAGTGGTTGTTGGTGGTAGTGGCTGTACTTATGCCGGTGAAAGCTATTCTGAAGGCTCACGGAAAGAGCAGGAAGGTGTAGTCATGGAGTGTGTTGGTGGCAAATGGGTTGCCTCTGCATAATTTTCTGCAGCCAACCATTGCAGTCGAAGAGCATTATTAAATGCTCTTCGAACATTAATTTACTTAGAGGTAATTTATGATCTACAGATGCCTTTTGGCTATTACCGCTTTGCTGATTAGCACGACTATTACAGCAAAGGAGGATGCTTTAACAATAAAAGTAGATAGTACTGATGATTTCAAAAAGTTCTGTTATTACGAAGGTAAAGCGTTTTCCGAAGGCTCCAGGCTAAAACAGGTTAGTCAGTTAAAAAAATGCACCCGTAACGAAAAAGGATTTTTATACTGGCAAGACACAGCCAGCTAAGAATAATGATTTCTGGCGCAATTCGATTTTTTGTGCTGATAGATAGAACATCAGTAATAACAGTGTATATTAAATGCACTGTTATTATTCGACAGGTGCCGGTATCTGGCGGCAGCGGTGAGTCCGCTCCACGGTGTACTCCTGTAATAGTAGGAGCGCATTGCACTTGCCCTGATGGATATAAAACGGAATCATCAAAAAATGCTGATGGTAATATGGAAATAAAATGTGTAAAAAAATAGTCCGTAATGACTACCACTTACAACCCCCCATCAAACAGATTATTCATGGTCTGTTTGATGGTGCAAGTATTTAAGTGGCATATAGATATTTTAAGGTGGCTATTAATGCATTTTATAAAGAATTATTATGAATAAAACTAATACTATACTCCTGGTTTTCACTGTAATAGCCTTTTATAGTTCAGCGCAATGTCAGGAGTCTGCGCATATTGCCAAAATCTGTGAAGCTACCGAAGGGATATTTATTGATGAAGCCAGTAATACGATATGTTTCAATGGCCTGATAGATCACAGCACGCCGCTTCTGGTTAAGGCTTTGCCGATTGATCGCAACCGCTCCCTGCGCCTGGTGGCCAATAGCGATGGGGGCATTGTAAACCCATCCATTGATATTGCTGAGTATCTGGATTCATATGATATCTATGTAACACAGCATTGCCTTTCCGCTTGCTCTCAGTTCTTATTTATGCAAGCAAAAAATAAATATGTTATTCATCAAGGCATTGTTGCTATTCATGGTGGGCCGGTTCCGAAAGAGGATATTATGGCTCTGGATTTTCCTGATAAAGATAAAAATCTTTTAATACTCGAGGGAGTTCGCTTCGAAAAATTTTATCATGACCGTGGGATTAATATAGATATTCTGACAACTCCCCCTGTACATTTGCATGACAGATTGCGTGCAGGCGAAATTATTTTCTGGATGCCTAAAAAAGCTGAATTCGAGCACTATGGCGTACACAATATCCACTATTGCGATAGTGAATTTGGTAAATAGTTTTCAGCAATGCCCGGTGTTTTTTAATTAATACTTTTTGAATGTTGTTCAAGGTTGAGTAATGATAAAGTTTAATGTGTTAGTTATTTTTGTAATGATACCGTTTTACGGTTTGGCACAATGCGATAAACCGGTTCAGATTGCAACAGCTTGTGAGCCAGTTGAAGGTGTGTCATTGGATGAAGCCAGTAACACTATCTGTTTTAATGGCGCTATCGATCACAATACATTTGATTTAATCAAGACGCTACCGATCGACCGTAGCCGACCGCTACACCTGGTGGCAAACAGTGATGGCGGTGTTGTTAACCCGTCGATAGATATTACGGAATATCTTGATAATTATAATATATATGTGACACATCACTGTCTTTCTGCCTGTGCACAGTTTTTATTTATGCAGGCAGAAAATAAATACATTATCCATGATGGCATTGTGGCTATTCATGGTGGGCCAATACCTGTTAGGGATATTATTGATTTTGACTCTTCAGATGAAGATAAGATTAATTTAATACGTGAAAACCTTCGCTTTGCACAGTTTTACCATGACCGTAAGATTAATATGGATATTCTGACCAATCCGCCAGCTGTTGTACGCGAGCGACTGGCTGCGGGGGAAACGGTTTTCTGGTTGCCTAAAAAAGCAGAGTTTGAGTTAAACAACGTACATAACATCCATTATTGTGACAGTAAGTTTGGTAAATAACCCGTGTTATTGAACATTACTCTCAGGCAACTGGCACCCCATATCCCAAAATATGATCTACCAATCCGAAGCTGCTGAATGCGGCCTGGCCTGTATGGCGCTGGTGGCGA
>CAZEGA010000409.1:1302-2323 GCA_964511675.1 uncultured Rheinheimera sp. | reverse complement strand
GCGTGCCTATTGCGCTGTTTGTCGATAAAGATAGCGGTGCCTTGCACCCGAATACGGCAGAGCTGATGGAGCAGGTAGCAAAACTGGTAGAACAGGGCGGTATTCAGGCCTGGTTCGATCTGGATGCGGCAAGCCTGCTCGGTACAGATGCCAGCCAGTACGTTAAAGTCAGCGATACGCTGGATGTCTGGTTTGACTCCGGTGTTACCCATGCCTGCGTAGTGGATGTGCGTCCGGAGTTTGGTGGCGCGGATCAGGCTGATTTATACCTTGAAGGCTCGGATCAGCACCGTGGCTGGTTTATGTCATCGTTGATGACAGGCGTTAGTATCAAACATAAAGCGCCGTACAAGCAGGTGCTGACGCACGGTTTTACTGTCGATGGCGATGGCCGCAAGATGTCCAAATCGCTGGGCAATGTGGTGTCGCCGCAGGATGTGATGAACAAACTGGGCGCCGATATTCTGCGCTTATGGGTGGCCACGACCGATTACACCTCAGAGATGACGGTGTCGGATGAAATCCTGAACCGGGCGGCAGATAAATACCGCCGTATCCGTAATACAGCCCGCTTCCTGCTGGCCAACCTGAATGGCTTTAATCCGGCGACGGATTTGGTGCCGTTTGCACAGATGGTTGAACTGGATCTGTGGGTGGTAAACCGTGCCGCTAAACTGCAGCAGGAAATTGTTGACGCGTACGATAACTACCAGTTCCATCAGGTCAGCAGCAAACTGATGAACTTCTGTACCGTGGAGCTGGGCAGTTTCTATCTGGATGTGATTAAAGACCGCCAGTACACCGCCCATACCCATAGTGTGGCGCGCCGTTCCTGCCAGACTGCGCTGTATCATATCGCACAGGCGATGGTGCGCTGGATGGCGCCTGTTATGAGCTTTACTGCGCAGGAGATCTGGCAGGAACTGCCGGGCCAGCAGCAGGAGTTTGTGTTTACCGATGTCTGGTATACCGGTTTTAGCGGCTTAACGGCCGGTAAGTTCGACGATGCGTTCTGGCAGCA
>CAZEGA010000409.1:0-1292 GCA_964511675.1 uncultured Rheinheimera sp. | reverse complement strand
CTGGCAGCAGTTGCTGCAGGTACGTGATGAAGTCAACAAGGTACTGGAAGCAGCAAGGCGCGAAGATAAAATCGGTGCGTCACTACAGGCCGAAGTGACCTTATATGCGTCAGCTGCACTGGCAGCCGATTTGGCCAGACTGGGCGACGAACTGCGCTTTGTGCTGATCACCTCTACGGCGCAGGTCAGCACTGCAGCGGCACCGTCTGATGCGGTAACAACAGAGCTGGCCGGGTTAAGTGTACAGGTTGTGGCCTCAAACGCGGCCAAGTGCGGGCGCTGCTGGCACCACCGCCATGATGTCGGGGCGAATACGGCGCATGCCGATTTGTGCCTGCGCTGCGTTACTAACGTGGAAGGCGAAGGCGAACAGCGGGCATTTGCATAATGACATTGTTTAAAGAAACCGGCTGGCGGCTGTGGTGGCTGATGCTGTTGGTGCTGGTAGCCGATCAGATCAGCAAGCAGGTGGTGATAGCCAATATGCAGTGGTTTGATTCTATCGAACTGCTGCCGTTTTTTAATTTTACCTATGTGCGTAACTATGGTGCGGCGTTCTCGTTCTTAAGTGACGCCGGGGGCTGGCAGCGCTGGTTCTTTACCTTTATTGCCGTGGCCATCAGCTGCGTACTGGCGGTCTGGCTGGCGCGTAACAGCAGGGCACAGCTTAAACTGAACCTGGCGCTGAGTTTAGTGTTGGCCGGTGCCATAGGTAACCTGATTGATCGCAGTATTTATGGCTACGTGATAGATTTTCTGCACCTGTATTATCAGAACTGGCATTATCCGGCGTTTAATATTGCCGATTCTGCTATTTGCCTGGGTGCGGCTTTGCTTATCTGGGACAGCTTCAGCAGTAACGGGGTGAAAAAATGACAACAGCGGTAATAGGTGCAGACAGCACGGTTATTTTTCACTTTGATATTAAACTGGCCGACGGCAGCGCGGCAGAAAGCACCCGGGTACACAACAAACCGGCCAAGCTGCAAATGGGTGATGGCAGTGTCTCGCCAGCCTTTGAAGCGCAGCTGGCCGGTCTTGGTGCCGGAGCTAAGAAAACCTTTACGCTGGCGCCGGAAGACGCCTACGGTATGCCAAACCCGGACAACATTTACTATGTTGATCGCAGCAAGTTTTCGGCAGATGCGCCGGCTAAGCCGGGGATGATTATCGGCTTTGGCATGCCGGACGGTTCCGAAATGCCGGGGCTGGTGCGTGAAGTGGTTGGCGAGTCGGTAACGATAGATTTTAACCACCCGCTGAAGGTCAGCGTCTGCCCTGCCAGCGGGTGG
>CAZEGA010000408.1:0-2323 GCA_964511675.1 uncultured Rheinheimera sp. | reverse complement strand
CTCCAGCACGATCGTGTGAGATCCGGCGGTGAGGTTGGCAGCGGCGGTGTTGGCCAGTTGTTGCAGCCAGCTGTGGCATAGCTCTGACTGGTGGGCTTCAGCACTGAACATGGCCAGATACTGATAGGGCGGCAGCCGTGTCAGCTTGCGCTCCTGTAGTGCACTGCGGGCAAAAGCGGCATAACCATTGTGGATAATATCCTGCAGCACGGCATGCTGCGGATACTGGGTTTGCAGCAATACTTTACCGCCACTGCTGCCGCGGCCGGCGCGGCCGGCTACCTGGGTAACCAGCTGTGCCAGCTGTTCCGGCGCGCGGAAATCACTGCTGTACAGGGCAGCGTCAACATCGACAATCACCACCAGGCTGACATTGGGGAAATGGTGGCCTTTGGCCAGCATCTGGGTGCCGACAATCAGCCGGGCGCCATGGCGGTGAATATCGTTCAGGGCATCATGCAGGGCGCCTTTGCGCCGGGTACTGTCACGATCGAGCCGGGTAATGGCGATATCGGGGAACAGCTGTTGCAGGTTTTCTTCCAGTTGTTCCGTGCCCTGGCCCAGTGGTTTCAGCCGGGTACTGCCACAACCGCCGCACTGGCGTGGTATGGCTTTGCTGGCGCCACAATGATGGCAAACCAGTTGCCGGCTTTGTTTGTGGTAGGTGGTAAAAGCACTGCAGCGCTGGCACTCGGTCAGCCAGCCACATTCCTGGCAGCTGAGCGCCGGGGCAAAACCGCGCCGGTTTAAAAACAGCATCACCTGCAGGCCTTTATCCAGTTCGGCCCGGATCTGCGCCAGGGTTTGTCCGGCCAGGCCGAACTGCAGCACCTGCTGTTTTAAATCGATCAGGTCAAAGCCGGGCAGAGCCTGGCCTGCCGCGCGATCCGGCAGGGGCAGGTGAATAAACTTTTTACTCAGGGCATTGTGCAGGCTTTCCAGGCTGGGGGTGGCAGAGCCCAGCAGCACAGGGCAGTGCTGCAAAGCCGCGCGCTTGATGGCTAAATCGCGGGCATGGTAGCGAAACCCATCCTGTTGTTTTAACGACTGGTCATGTTCTTCGTCAATAATAAGCAGGCCAAGATGCCTGAACGGCAAAAACAGGGCGGAACGGGTGCCGATAACAATAGCGGCAGCACCACTGCCGGCCTGTAACCAGCAGTGCAAGCGCTCGCTGTCGCTGAGGGCAGAGTGCCAGCATAACACCGGTACGTCAAACCGGGCCTGAAACCGCGCCAGTGTTTGTGGTGTTAAGCCAATTTCCGGCACTATGACCAGTACCTGCTGGCCGCGGCCAAGCAAGCTGGCAATACTTTGCAGGTAGACTTCCGTTTTGCCTGAACCGGTCACACCTTCGAGCAACAGGCGTTCAAACCGTCCACAGGCCTGATGTACCGCAGTAACGGCCATTGCCTGCGCCGGTGTCAGTTTCAGGCCTGCAGCGGCTGTCAGCGGCGGCGTGAACGGGACAGCAGGCACGCAGATTTCCTCTGCCAGCCCTTTATCCTGCAGTTGCTTTAGTACCGGCCGGCCAAACTGTTGCAACAGCAACGACTCGCTCAGCGCTTGCTGCTGCAGTGCCTGCCATAATGCCAGCTGTTTCGGTGCGCGTTTTAAGGCATTAGCGTCGAGACCGCGCCCGGCCGGGGTCAGCTGCCAGGCTTTTGGCTGATAGGCGGCCAGTTCGCGGCCTTCGCGCAGCAGGGCCGGTAAGGCGCTGATCAGCACTTCGCCCAGCGGGTAATGATAGTAATCGGCGGCAAAGCTGAGCAACTGGCACAAATGGGGCGGTAACACGCTCTGCTGGTCGAGCAGCTGCAATACCGGCTTGAGCGTGCTGCCACTGAACTGATCATCCGGCGCGACCTGCCAGATAATACCCACCAGTTTGCGGCTGCCAAACGGTACCAGCACCCGACAACCTGGCTGGGGTAATTGTTCTGATCCCAGTTTATAATCAAACAGTTGTCTTAGTGGTACTGGCAATGCCACTCGTACTATGGTCACGACGGGTCCCCGTTCTGCTGCAGGCGATCAGTGTAAGGACAGGCTTGCTAAATGCCAAGTAAAACAAAATGTGGTGCTAAAATGCTTCAGCTGTTGCAACTTCTGGCGCTATCTATTAAGCTACGCGCCCTAAATTAACTGTAATTACGTATGGTGTCTGGCAAATAATTGACCAGATAGCGATACGGCCTAACGAGGTAAGCCATGAAGCCAGGTATTCACCCGGAATATAAAGAAATTACTGCAACCTGTACTTGCGGTAACAGTTTCAAAACTAAATCAGCACTGTGCAAAGACATCCACCTGGACGTTTGCT
>CAZEGA010000407.1:0-2324 GCA_964511675.1 uncultured Rheinheimera sp. | reverse complement strand
CTGGCCGACAATACCTTCTTTTTGTTGCAGTGTTTCCAGATTAACCCGGATATTCTGCTCCACCAGTGGTGTTAAACCACGCACCAGGTGCAGTAACACCACATTGTGCGACGCTTCTGCCACCGCTAAATAAAAACTGCCAACCGCCCTGGCTTCCGTATCCAGATCGTTTAACTGCTGCGCATCACAAATAGCATCATAGTGGCGCTTAATCTGCTCGAAATCGGCCGCTGTGCCACGCAGTGCGGCGTAATAGGCGCAAATGCCTTCCAGCGCATGGCGAAACTCCAGCAAATCAAATTGTGATTCCGGATGGCGCGCAATCAGCTCAAATAACGGATCAGTAAGGCCCACCGCCAGATTATCGCACACATAGGTGCCGCCCCCCTGGCGCCGGCTCACCAGCCCCTTGGCTTCCAGCTTTTGAATTGCCTCACGCAGTGACGGCCGTGACACCGCAAACATTTCGGCTAAGTCACGCTCGGGCGGCAGCTTTTGCCCCGGTGCAAAACTGCCCTCCAGCAACATGTTTTCCAGTTGCTCGACAATGCGATCAGAGAGTTTTGCCGGTTTAATTTTAAAATCTGCCATGCCGCTAGGTGTTTTTCCTGTTACAGAGCCAACTCGCACTCACTGTAAATTGGTCTTACCAATTTATTTTTAGTGGCGATAAGGTACCAGTTTCTGTGTAGCAAGTAAATAAAGCAGAGAATGCCGGCAAAGGCAAAAGCGGAAAATAGTTAGAGTAATAACTCAAGAGAAGTATGGTATAAAGAGCACCAGAAGAATTGGTCTGACCAGAGTAATTCAGGTTAAGCTGGAGGCTACGGTTGCAGCACCTTCGCGGTAAAGCCTGCAGATTGCTCCCCCGTATTTACGGCGTGTGTCGTAAAAAATGTCCGTAGCGCAGGCGTGCTACGGAGCACACGACTACCCCAACCAGCCGCTTAACGTCAGAATGGCGGTAAAGGCTAAAAAGAACAGCATATTACGCTTGGCCAGCTGCACCATATAGCTGGTGTCTTCCAGCGTATTTACCCCCTCTGCCGACAATGGCTCTGCTGCTGTGGCCACATCCACCACCACCTGCTCGTTGTCAGCGGCAAAATCAAGAAAATACCCCAGCAATGCGGTTGAAGCACGGGAGAAATGCCCCACCAGCGCAAAGCCCAAACCAAATAACCGTGCCGGGAACCACTCCGCCCAGTGCGCCACACAAGCTGCCTTGCTGTCACTGCCCAGGCAGGTGGCGTAATCAGCCGCATCGTCCTCCGGCACCGCTTCCTGTAAATGCCGCACCAGCGCATAAGTCATAACACCAAAAGCACCCAGCAGTAAAAACCAGAACACTACAGCAGCGTAATAGCGAAAATTCAGCCATACCAGCAACTGGCCATAGCTGCTTTGCTCATGGCGGCTGCCCATATCTGTGCGCATTTGCTGCATGGTAATAAAGGCGGCTTCTTCATCGCCCCGCGCCATGGCATTTAAATACTGCTTATACTGCTGGCGAAAGTGCCAGCAGCCAATACCCAGCAGCAGTACCAGCGTATTCACCACCAGGCTGAGCAAATGGCTGTCGGCCAGACACAGTAGCAACGCCACCACAGCGCCGGGCAACGCCAGCCACAGGTATTGCCCCAGGCCATGGGCCGACAACCTGCCAAGCTGTGAGCCAGCCGTAAAACGCACATAAGCACGGCAATAGCCAGCGGCCTGCCACTTATCGCTGCGCACCGCCAGGCGCTCTATGATTAAGGCCAGCAACATACTGATTAACGTCATTTAGAAAACTCCTTGATCGCACTTTTTATCTCATTGCGGTAGCGCATCCAGTCAAACGCGATGCCAGGGTCGGTTTTTCGCCCCGGCGCAATATCACAGTGGCCGACAATACACTGTGGCGTAATAGCCGGATACTGCCGCATTAAAAAACAGGTCAGCGCAATAAGGCTTTGATATTGCTGCTCAGTATACGGCAAATTGTCGGTGCCTTCTAATTCAATACCAACAGAAAAATCATTACAGCGCTGCCGGCCGGCAAAACTGCTGACACCGGCATGCCAGGCCCGTTTGCTAAAAGGCACATACTGAAAAATACTGCCGTTGCGCCAGATCACGCAGTGGGCAGATACCCTGCGCCCCTGCAAATCAGCAAAGTCCGGGTGGGCATTACAATCTAACGTACCCATAAATAATGCATCGACAAAACTGTGCTGCGGCACAGCAGCAAACTGCCCGGCAGGCAGGCTGATATTGTGGATCACCAGCAGGCTGATGCTTGCGCCAGTAGGGCGTTCATCACAATGCGGGCTGGGACGTTG
>CAZEGA010000406.1:0-2334 GCA_964511675.1 uncultured Rheinheimera sp. | reverse complement strand
GACCATCTGCGGCTGAAACTGTTTATGCGTAAAACCCGCTCTTTGCTGCTGACAGAAGAAGGCCAAAGTTACTTTCTTGATATTAAAGAAATTTTTCTGCAACTGCATGAAGCAACCGAAAAACTGCTGGCGCGTGGCGCTAAAGGTTCACTGACCGTCAGCCTGCAACCGAGTTTTGCTATTCAGTGGCTGGTGCCAAGGCTTAACCAGTTCAGTGAGCAGCACCCGGATATAGACGTACGC
The DNA here is from genome assembly GCA_964511675.1 of uncultured Rheinheimera sp. GTDB lineage: Bacteria > Pseudomonadota > Gammaproteobacteria > Enterobacterales > Alteromonadaceae > Alishewanella. The sequence continues at coordinate 2,091 of CAZEGA010000406.1, read as the reverse complement.
ATTAAAGCGGTAGATCTGGATGAAGGCTCATTAACCGATGATGTTGACGTAGCGATATACTATGGCCGTGGTACCTGGCGTAACCTGCATGCAGATAAACTGCATACCGAATACCTGCTGCCGGTATGTTCACCGTTATTGTTAAACAGCGGCAAACCGCTGGCGGAGCCGGCAGATTTACGTTACCACAACCTGTTACATGACGGCTCACGCCGGGCCTGGAAAGCCTGGTTTACCACCCAGGGCTTTAAGCATTTTAATGTGAACCAGGGGCCTATCTTCAGCCATTCGTCTATGGTGCTGCAGGCCGCTATTCACGGCCAGGGCGTGGCACTGGCACACAATGTACTGGCGCGGCCAGACATTAACTCCGGCCGTTTAATAGTGCCGTTTAACCATGTGCTGATCTCCAAAGATGCCTATTATCTGGTCTGCCGGGAAAGCCAGACCGAACTGGGCAAAATTACTGCGTTTCGCCAATGGATGACACAAATGGTCGAAGCCGAGCAGGCGGCCTTTGCCGAGCAGCAATTTACCAATGCGGTGGCGCTTGACTGAGTTTATTATTGACCGGCCGGCACAGCCGGTAGCCCGTTTACTGCTGGCGCATGGTGCCGGCACTGGCAGCAACAGCGGCTTTATGCAAATGCTGGCGCAGCAGCTTTGTGCAGAGCAGATCGAAGTATGGCGCTTTAATTTTGCTTATATGCAGCGCTTTATGGCTACAGGCAAACGTAACCTGCCGGACAGAATGCCGGTATTATTAGCCGGGTATGAAGCTGCTCTGGCGCAGTGCCCGACAGATTTACCGCTGTTTATTGCCGGTAAGTCTATGGGTGGCCGGGTAGCCAGCATGCTGGGTGAGCATAGTAAGGTGCGGGCGGTATTTGCCTTTGGCTATCCGTTTCATGCGCCGAAAAAAAACCAGTGGCGCACTGAGCATTTCAGTTCACTTAACCGGCCGTTGTATATTCTGCAGGGTGGGCGCGATGCTTTTGGTAACCGGCAGGAGCTGGAAAACATGACCTGGCCTGAGGTAAGGCTATACTGGTTGCCTGATGCTGATCATGATTTTAAGCCCAGGGTAAAAAGCGGCCTGACACAGCAGGATTTAATTACTCAGGCGGCGCAATATTGCCGCAGGGCAATAGATGAAAGAATCGCCGCAGGACAATAGATGAAATACTTCTGGCACATCAGTAATAGCATAACAGCCCTGTATGGCGCGGCAGTGGTGGGCTTGTCTGCTGTCTTGATGCACCTGTGGCAGGGGCAGCTGCAGGCTGAGGCCGTCGGCCGGGTGCTTAGTGCGCTGTCGATACTGGCCTTTCATGCCCTGGCACTGTTGGCGCTTGGCCTGCATCACAGTCATGGCCGGCTTAAGCGTTTAGTGGCAGTGTTATGGCACCTGGGGCTGTGGTGTTTTGTCTGGACCTTGCTGGCAGGTGTGTTTACGCTGCCGTTATATTTTCCGCAGTTGGCGCCCGTTGGCGGCCAGCTGCTTATTGCCGCCTGGCTGCTGTTAGCAGTATGTGCCTGGCGGCGGAGCTGATATGAAACAATTATTACTGTACTGCCGGGCGGGTTTTGAGAAAGATTGCGCCGCAGAAATCCAGCATACTGCAGCACAGCATAACCTGTATGGCTATTGCAAACTGGCAGCAGATACGGCTTTTGTGGTATTTGAAGCTTATGACAGCGATGCGCTTGGCGTTTTTTACCGCGATTTTGACTTTAGCGGCTTTATTTTTATCCGCCAGTGGGTGCTGCTGCAGGCGCCTTTGCTGCAGTTAGCGGCTGCCGACCGGATCGAGCCTGTGCTGGAAGCTTTGCTCAGTGCGGAAATCAGCCACTGTGGCGAAATACGGGTGGAATACCCGGACACCAATGACGGCAAAACCTTATCCACTCTGGCGCGTAAATTGACGGTGCCGCTACGCCAGGCATTGCGCAAGGCCGGGGTGTTGCTGCCAAAAGAAAATAAACGGGCGCCTGTATTGCACCTGTTTTTACTCAGTGGCCAGCAGGGCTATGTCGGTTTGTCGTACCCGGAAAATAACAGCGCGCTGGAGAACGGCATTATGCGGCTGA
>CAZEGA010000405.1:0-2347 GCA_964511675.1 uncultured Rheinheimera sp. | reverse complement strand
GTGCGCCGGGTCTTTTCCCCTGAGTTTAAATGGCAGATTGTCCGTGAATCAAAAGAGCGGACGCTGTCCGTTTCTGAGTTAGCCCGCAAATACGATGTGAACACCAACCAGGTATTTCGCTGGGTGCGCGAAGCTGAAGCTGGTCAGGCTTTGTGGGTCAAACGCGCTAAAGGTGAGTCGGATGCTCCTATGACTGCTTCAGCTTTTCTGCCTGTCAGCGTCCGTCCGGTTAATGCTGCGCCAGTTTTGCCTCAACCTGCCATCACTGTGTCATTTCGTAGTGGTCATCAGTTGATGTTACATGACGCGACACCGGCCATGTTAGCGCAACTGGTGGCAGCGTTATCATGATGATGTTATCGCATGATGTGCGCATCTGGCTTTGTGCCGGTTACACCGATATGCGCAAAGGGTTTGATGGCCTGGCTGCCATGGCGCAGCACGTACTGCAAAAAGACCCCTTCAGTGGCCATGTGTTTGTCTTTCGCGGCCGCCGCAGTGACCGGGTGAAATTACTCTGGTGGGATGGTCAGGGCTTGTGTTTATTTTACAAGCGTCTGGAGCAGGGACAGTTCGTCTGGCCAGTCGCAAAATCCGGTGCTGTGCATTTAACGCAAGCGGAGTTAGCGCTACTGCTTGAAGGCTTAGACTGGCGTCCGCCTGCCAGAAAAAGCACGCCAAAAAACACAGCTTAAATACAATTAATCAATGAGTTAGCTATCGTTTTTCGCTATAATACGCCGCATGAAAACGATGGCCCCTACCTTACCCAATGACCCGAAACAGTTGCAGGCGATTATCCTGCAACTGCAGGAAACGCTTGCCCAGCAAGACACGGTTATTGCGTCATTACGCCATCAATTAGCCGTATTAAAGCGTGCCCGTTTTGGTCGCTCCTCGGAGCATCTGGATAAGCAAATCCATCAACTAGAGTTGCAGTTAGAAGAGCTGGAAATGCAGACGGCCGCATTACCGAAATTCACCGATGGCGTCGTCGAAGAGAAAGGCACTGCGCGTCGTCGTGTGACCCTTCCGGCACAATTGCCACGTGAAGAAAAACGCGTTGACGCACCTTGCCAGTGTCCGGCGTGTCAGGGCGAATTAACCCATATCGGTGATGATGTCTCTGAAATGTTGGATGTGGTGCCAGCCTCTTACCGGGTTATCCGCGTTGTACGCCCTAAGTTCAGCTGCCAGCACTGCGACACGCTGGTACAAGGTCAGGCTCCGGAGCGGGTGATTAAAAAAGGCCTGGCAAGCGCAGCATTACTGACACAAGTGATTGTCGATAAATACCTCGACCACCAACCCCTGTACCGTCAGGCTGAGCGGATGGCGCGGGAAGGGATTGATATCGAGCGCTCGACGCTGGCCGACTGGGTCGGTCAATCCGGTGCATTATTAACGGCCCTTGCCGACGCGATTGGACGCCATGTCAAAGCGGGGCAGCATATCTATGCTGACGACACGACAGCTCCAACCTTATCACCGGGAAAAGGCCGCACGCAAACCGGCCGGTACTGGACGTATGTGCGTGATGGTCGCTCCTGGGGAGATACCACACCGCCTGCAGTGTGGCTGCAATACAGTGAAGATAGAAAAAGTCTGCATCCCACTGCCCATTTAACAGGGTATAAAGGTTCACTGCAGGCTGATGCCTATGCCGGTTACAACGGGTTATACCAAAACCATATCACTCAACATGGTTGTTGGGCCCATGTGCGGCGTAAGTTCTATGAAATTACCCAATCCGGCCCGTCACCGTTAGCGGAAGAAGCCCTGGCCATCATCCAATCACTGTATGTGATTGAGAAACAGGCGCGTGGCCAACCACCGGATGAACGACAGCGTCTGCGAAGCCTGCAGGCCAAACCAATCCTGGTACACTTCAACAACTGGTTGCAGACAACCCTGCGCACCTTATCAAAAGGCTCTGCCTTGTCTAAAGCCATCCAGTATGCGCTGAAGCAATGGAATGCGTTGGTGGCGTACGTGGATAATGGTTATGCTGAGATAGATAACAACAGTGCAGAGCGCTCGTTACGGCCCATCGCCTTGGGTCGGAAAAACTACCTGTTTGCTGGCTCTGTTGCCGGAGGGGAGCGGGCAGCCGTGCTTTATTCGATACTTGGCACCGCCAAGCTCAATGGGATTAATCCCAATGCGTATCTGACTGCAGTGCTAAAACGTATCGGTAATCATCCGATCAACCGCATTGATGAACTGTTACCCTGGAACATCGACTTATCTGCCCAGCCAGGTGATGCCATCTAATACACTAAGTGTCCACTAAAAATTAAGTGGGCACTTAAATTAGAGCACCTACCTGTGATCGCCGGACGCTTAC
>CAZEGA010000404.1:0-2370 GCA_964511675.1 uncultured Rheinheimera sp. | reverse complement strand
TGGCCGCGGGCACCTTCGCGGCTGAGCCAGTTCGGGTAGGTGCGGCGCAGGCCGGTGTCTTTAATCGGTTCGTGGGTATTAATGCTAATCTGGCGTTTGGCCGCCTGCTGCACCGAGTGCAGGTAGTGATTTACCATCAGTTGGCCGTCGTGCCACTCTTTACGTTCAATGCCGTGCCCGTCGATACGGGTAGCCTGGCCGCCGTCGGCGACATAGCCGGTTTTAACCTGGCTGATACCATGCCTGGCGTATAAGTCATAAGCGGCTTCCATCTGGGCTTCGTAGTTGCTGATATGGCCTGAGGTTTCATGGTGGCCAACCAGCTTAACGCCTTTTGCTGCGCCATAGGCGGCCAGTGCCGGCAGATCAAAGTCCGGGTAGGCCTCGGTGAAATTAAATACGGCACCATTTACAAACCATTCGCCGTCCCAGCCCAGGTTCCAGCCTTCGACTAACACGCCGTCAAAGCCGTTGGCGGCGGCAAAGTCAATATACCGTTTGGTTTCAGCGGTGGTGGCACCGTGTTTATCGCCGCTGCCCCAGCTGTGGGTGCCAAGGTGCATGCCCCACCAGATCCCGGCGTATTTACCCGGTTTTACCCAGGAGACATCGCCCAGTTTATTCGGCTCGTTTAAGTTGAGGATCAAATCGGCATTAAGCAGACCAACGGCGTTGGCGGCAATTTGTACGGTGCGCCAGGGCGAGGTAAAGCTGCCGCTGGTTTTTACCCTTATACCGTCCGACCAGGGGGTTAAATCGCTTTTTAATACGCCGTCACGCTGCTGATCCAGCACCATGCTGGCAAAATCGACCAGCGCCGCTTCATGAATACTCAGGTGTACGCCGTCCGGCAGCTTAAAAGTAAAAGGCGTATGGGCGCGATCCACTTCGTTAAGTGCAGTGGTGCGGTACAGCATTTCGTAACGGTTCCAGCCGCGGCCGGGTATCCACCAGGCGGTGCTGTTTTTGCTGTCGCTAATGCGAAACTCGGTCAGCTCGTCGGTAATGTCCAGTTGCGGCACGCCCTGAGCCGGTACTTCATAACGAAAGCCCAGGCCGTCATTAAACAGCCGGAAGCGTAGCGTAAACGGTTGCTGGCGCTGTGGGTGGCGCAGGGTTACGGCCAGCTCGTTATGCTGATCCTGCACTGTGCTGCGCTCGCCCCAGGGTTGCTGCCATTGCTGGTTTACACTGTTGTGGCGGTGTTCGCTGATTTTATAACCGGCGCCGATGGCGGGCAGCTGCACAAAGCGAAAGCCGAGCGCGGACGGGGCTATTACTTCCTTACCATTAAACTGCACGCTGTAGCTCAGGTTGCTGTCATCCAGCGTCAGGCGGATATTGCCATCCGGTGAGCTGACACTAACCGTGGCCGCCAGCAGCTGGGCAGAAAACAGACTGGCCAGGGCAAGACTCGGGCGCAACAGGGTGGGCATAGGCATAAAAACATCCGTTAACTATTCTGGTTTGGTCCGGTGCCCTAACCCTAGAGTATTGCAGCCGTGTGCAGCAAGCCTGACAACGTTACTGCATACGTATTCAATAGAGAATGACACCGGTATTAGCGGATAAGTATCTTATTTATACGACATAAACTGTCGCTAAGCTGTTGCCAATACTATAACAGGGAGTTACAGCATATGCGGTTAGCTATTAAAAGAGGGGCAAGTCCTGCCTGTACTTTAAACGGCTGCAAGATATAGATGTGTTCATGCTCGAAAAGCTGATCGAAGATGCCATCACAGAAATCCGCCGTTGTTATGGCCTGGCTAACGCCGGCACCTGACAATCTGCAACCGCCTGCTGCTACAGGCTTTTCTTTGGCGGTAGTGCCACATTGGCAAAAATAAGCCCGGCAACCAGCGACATTAAAATCAGAAAGGTCTGCTGGCCTACGCCATCGGATACGACAAAATCCTGGCCGGAAATCAGCGAGTTTAGGCCGATATAGGTTTTGCTGCCCGGCACCAGCACAATCAGGCCATGCATGGCGACGATAACCGCCGGCGCCTTGGCCAGCCGGGTAAACAGGTTGCTGTAAATGCCAACCGCAAACGCGCCGAGAAAGGCGCCTATGGTGTAGTCAAACAGGCTGGCACCGGTAATACTGGCACCATAGGCAATAAAGCCCGATGCCAGTGACCACAGCGTATATTTACCGCGGCTTTTAAACAACACGATAAGCGAGCTGACCAGAATGCCGACCGCCAGCCAGGCAAAATGGTGTGAAATCGGTGCGGGTTTAACAAAATCGACAGTGCCAAACAGCGCAAAACCGATAGCGATACCGAGGAAAGCACCAAAATACAGCTTAAACAGCAGCATCAGGGCATCCATAATGCGGGCATTGCCCGCCATCTGGTGTCGGGC
>CAZEGA010000403.1:0-2370 GCA_964511675.1 uncultured Rheinheimera sp. | reverse complement strand
CCGCTTACCGGGTCAACATACTCGGTATTGCGGATAATATTCAGCTGGTGCTTGTAACAAATATTGGTGATCTGCGCGATCAGGCCTTTTGAATCCGGACATTCGGTGAGTAAAATCTTACGTTCCATAAACTGTTTTCACTTGCTTATACCAGGCTGATTGTTTTACCGCATTTAACCGCACAGCGTCAAAGACATTCAGACGTCTTCGACTTAACTTGTTGTTTCGGCAAAAAACCGCATAATACCCGCAGTAATATTTTATCAGCGCAGCCTGGGAGTATATGGCGTCTTATCAGTTTAATGTGGTGGGCTATATTCAGTCGCCCTACAAGCAAAAGTTTGCCATCCCCCGCCAGCCGGGGCTGATCCCGGAAGCCACCGGCTACCTGGTGCTGGAAAGTGACTATAACGACGACGCCATTCTGCGCGGTATCGACAGTTTCAGCCACTTATGGCTGTTGTTTGTGTTTCATGAAACTGCCGGCAAAGGCTGGTCACCAATGGTACGGCCGCCGCGTCTTGGCGGTAATACACGCAAAGGAGTCTTTGCCACCCGGGCTACCTTCCGGCCCAACCCGATAGGATTATCAGTGGTAAAACTGGAAGGGATTGAGCGGAAAAAGGGTAAGCTGATGCTGAAACTGAGCGGTATTGATTTACTTGATGGCACGCCGGTAGTGGATATAAAACCCTATTTACCTTATTCCGACGCACTGCCTGACGCCGGCGGCGGCTTTGCCGATGCGGCACCGCAAACCAGCATGACGGTCAGCTTTAGTGACGCTGCCAGTGCGTTTTGCCAGCAACAAAGCCAATACCCTGATTTACAGCAGTTTATTGAGAAAGTACTAAAACAAGACCCGCGCCCGTCCTACAAAAAACAACGCGATGGCGCACAAAGCTATGGTATGACACTGTATAACTACAATATTAAATGGACCGTGAACGGAGAGCATAACCATGTTACTGAAATACACCGGCTACCTGAGTAGTCTGGCCGCTGCAGCGGCCTGTGTTGCCGTATCCGCGGCCACTTTGCCTGATCTGCCCGAGCCGGTCAGCAATAATGCTGTAGCCAGCACCAACATTCGCGGTAAAACCTATATCGCCAGTTTTATGGGTATAGGGCCGGGTAAACAACATGCCGATATTCACAGTAAAGTCTTTATGCATACCCTGGGCGAATTTGGCTGGCAAACCCTGCCGCCGGTGCCCAGCCAGCAGAAACTCAGCGGCCGCATTGCCGCCAGTGCGGTGGCACTAAATAACAACTTTTTTGTCTTTGGTGGTTTTAGCGTGCATGCCGACGGCAGTACACAAACCGCCACCGACAGTTACCGGCTGGACCCGGTTACCCGCCGCTATACCAAGCTGAATGATATGCCGGTACCGGTCGACAATGCCGTAGCCCTGGCCTACCAGAACCGCTATATCTATCTGGTCAGCGGCTGGAGCGACCACGGCAACGTTAATCTGGTGCAGCTATTTGATAACTTTACCCAGCGCTGGTCGCAGGCCACGCCCTTCCCCGGCAAACCGGTATCTGGCTTAGCCGGTGCCATGGTAGACAACCAGATGTTGCTGTGTGATGGTGTTGCACTTCAATACCATGCCGATAAAAAGCGCGAGCTCAAGGCCGCAGCGGCCTGTTACCTTGGTACTGTGGGCAGTAACGCCAACCAGATAGACTGGCAGCCTATTGCGCACCCTACCGGCAGTGCACGTTACCGCATGGCAGGTATCAATACCAAAGTGGACGGTAAAGAGATGATGGTGTTTATCGGCGGCAGCACCGAGCCATACAGCTACAACGGCATAGGCTATAACGGCACGCCGGCAGAACCCGACAGCAAAATCTGGGTGTTCTCAGCAGAGGAAAAACGCTGGCTGAAGGCTGCCGATACCACCGCCGTGATGGATTTACGCTCTCTGGTAGACATAAACGGTGAAGTTTACTCCGCAGGCGGCATGACAAACAGCCAGCAGGTGAGCAGCAAACTGATTAAACACCCGGTAAAACTCCAATAGAATTGACCCTGCCGCCTTGCTAGAATGGCGGCAATTTTTTCAGCCCGAACACGAGAATACGATGCGCAGCAGTCAGTACTTACTTTCTACCGTAAAAGAAACCCCGGCCGATGCCGAAGTGATCAGCCATAAATTAATGCTGCGCGCCGGTATGATCCGCCGCGTAGCGTCCGGCATGTATACCTACCTGCCCACCGGCGTGCGGGTACTGCGTAAAGTAGAGCAAATTGTGCGCGAAGAAATGAACAAAGCCGGTGCCATTGAAGTATTAATGCCGATGGTGCAACCGGCCGAGCTGTGGCAGGAATCCGGCCGCTGGGACGAATACGGCCCCGAGCTG
>CAZEGA010000402.1:0-2374 GCA_964511675.1 uncultured Rheinheimera sp. | reverse complement strand
CGCCGGCATCGTCTTTGTCGAACGAACCGACATTGCGCGGGTTTTCGTAGTGATCGATTACTTTATTACTGTATGCCATGGTAGTTACCTCTTATGCAGCCAGCGCGCTTAGTGCGCAACCCAGGCCACAGTGTTTAAATCGATGCCGTCTTTGTACATGTCCCACAATGGCGACATAGCACGGAGTTTTTCAATCGCCTGGTGCACGATGCTAATGGTATGGTCTATCTGCTGTTCTGTGGTAAAGCGGCCAATGCTGAAGCGGATTGAACTGTGTGCCAGCTCGTCGCTCATGCCCAGGGCACGCAGCACATACGACGGCTCCAGGCTGGCAGAGGTACAGGCAGAGCCCGACGATACCGCTATGTCTTTCAGTGCCATGATCAGCGACTCACCTTCAACATAGTTAAAGCTGATATTGGTAATATGCGGCACCCGCTGCTCGCGGTTGCCGTTTAAAAACACCTGTTCAATGTCTTTCACACCGTTAATCAGCTTGTCACGCAGTGCGGTAATGCGTTTGATTTCGTCATGCATTTCCAGCTTGGCGATACGGAAGGCTTCGCCCATGGCCACAATCTGGTGTGTCGGCAAGGTGCCGGAACGCATACCGCGCTCATGGCCGCCACCGTGCATCTGCGCTTCCAGGCGGATACGCGGTTTACGCCGCACGAACAGCGCGCCAATACCTTTGGGGCCATAGGCTTTGTGGCCAGAGAACGACATTAAGTCTACTTTCAGTGTTTGCAGATCAATCTCCACCTTACCGGCCGCCTGCGCCGCATCAACATGGAAAATAATGCCTTTGCTGCGGCACAGCTCGCCAATGGCGGCGATATCCTGCACCACGCCAATTTCGTTGTTAACAAACATCACGCTGACGACTGTGGTATCCGGGCGGATAGCCGCCTCCAGCATGGCAACAGTGACCAGGCCATCGGTCTGCGGCTCCAGGTAGGTGACTTCGTAGCCTTCACGCTCCAGCTGGCGCATGGTATCCAGCACCGCTTTATGCTCGGTTTTTACCGTGATCAGGTGTTTGCCTTTTTTATGGTAAAAGTCGGCAGCGCCTTTAATGGCCAGGTTATTCGATTCCGTGGCACCAGAGGTAAATACGATTTCACGCGGGTCGGCATTGACCAGCTCAGCAATCTGGCTGCGGGCAATTTCCACCGCTTCTTCTGCCTGCCAGCCAAAGCGATGCGAGCGCGATGCCGGGTTACCAAACTCACCGTCCATCGTTAAATACTGCATCATCTTCTCTGCCACCCGCGGATCGACCGGGGTAGTTGCAGCATAGTCCAGATAAATAGGTAGCTTCATTGTTTGCTCCGTGTTGCCTACAGCTGGCAGCTGACTTCGATATCAGTTGCCGGGTTCTTTACAATACGGTTGTTCTGCCGTTTTGCCACATTCTGTACATCATGCTGGTTTACCAGCTCACCCAGCGTAATGCTGGTTAAAAAATCTTCAATACGGTGACTCAGATCGGTCCACAAGCTGTGGGTTAAACAGCGGGTACCGCTGTGGCAATCTGACTTACCCTGGCAACGGGTGGCATCGACCGACTCATCCACGGCGCTGATCACATCTGAAACTGAAATCTGCGCAGCATCACGCCCCAGCTGATAACCGCCGCCCGGGCCACGTACACTGCTGACCAGGCCCTGCTTACGCAGGCGGGCAAACAATTGCTCCAGATAAGACAGCGAAATACCCTGGCGCGCAGAAATATCAGCCAGTGGCACCGGGCCTGTCGCGGTATGTAAGGCTACATCCAGCATTGCCGTTACCGCATAGCGGCCTTTCGATGTCAGTCGCATAGTTTGCCCCCTGAAAATACTGGCGCTATTGTACTTTCCTGACTGTTTTAGTCAAGTATTAATAACCTAGTATTTTAGTCAGGTATTACGTATTAAGGTTCAATACTATGCCGTTTGGAGTATGCCGGCTCATATATTCGGGTCAAAGGCATCAACTTCACGTTTACGTGCTTCTGCAGCCCGTTTTTCTGCCAGTTTAAAGTCTTCTTCTTCAATATTTACCGTGGGGACGTCTTCACATACATCACCACCAAGCTGATTCACACTGTGGCACAGCTCGTTTACCTTGTTATCCAGCAGCTGAATATGGTCCAGCATACGGCCAATGGCATTCGCTACCGGGTCCGGGTTGTCAGACGACACCGCATAGGCGTCAAAGCCAAATTTTTGCGCCAGCTGCTTGCGCCCGGCACTGATTTCGGCATCAGCCCTGGCCACGATACGGCCCGGAATACCAATAACGGTAGCCCCCGCCGGGACATCTTTTACCACCACAGCATTAGAGCCGATACGGGCATTTTCGCCCACCAGCAACGGGCCCAGCACCTTGG
>CAZEGA010000401.1:0-2376 GCA_964511675.1 uncultured Rheinheimera sp. | reverse complement strand
TGCACGCCCAGCAGCTGGGTACGCCCTATCCGATCTCAGTAAAACGTGTACTGCACGCTGTAAATGAGATTAAAACTTAATATTATTGATTTGTGCATGTTGACGTGGTCTTTACAGCGACAGCGGAAAGTTCTATAACTAACCCTGACGTTAGGGGAGGTATTATGCTGACAAAAGGTGATAACCGGCATTATTTCAGGATGATGGTCAATGCCGACGTAAAACTGATGATTAATGATCCGGAAACCGGGCGTGTTATAGACGGTATTTGCCGCGATTTAAGTGCATCGGGAATGTCGATCGAGGTGGATGAGCCGCTGGAAATGGGTACCCTGCTACGGGTACGGCTTGATTCTGCCAATGCCAGCGTACCGCCGCTGGATGCCAGTGCCAAGGTGATGCGCTGCAGCCAGGAAAGTGAAGATATTTACCAGCTGGGCTTGGCTTTTATGGAGCTGAACTGAGTTTGCGCCAAAACAGCAATAAAAAAGCAGCCGCAGCTGCTTTTTTATTGCCTGCAGTTTTACTGTTGGGCAAACCGCACGTTAAAGCTGACCGGTACTAATGGGTCAATCCGGTTTAAACCGGCCAGTTCCTGCAGTTTGGCCACACCGGCGGTCAGTTTAACGCTGTTGCTGTCCAGTATTAACGGGGCCTCTGTGCTGGCCTGTAATACGCTGCTGCTTAAGCGGGTAATACGTACTTTAGCCTGCAGGGTGACGCGCTCTGCGGCGATAGTTACGGCCAGCGGTAAATCCAGCACGACAGAATCCTGTACTGCAAGTGAGGCCACGGCAGCGGCTTTTAGCTCTGCGCTAACCTGAATGTTGGCAAACTGCTCAGCCTGCAGCACATATTGCCAGATCCGCTCATTACGAATAGGAATATGGGTTTCCAGGCTGCTGACCGGAATACTGATGCTGACCTTGCTGCCGTCCCAGCTACCGCTTAATTGTTTAAACTGATGAGTTTCGGCAATCACATCGTTTTTTACCGACACAAAATGCAAACTGGACTGGCTGTTATCCAGTTGCCAGCTGGTGGCAGATGCCAGGCTGCTGCTGAAGGCTAAGGCAAGGGCGAATACTTTCACGCTGTTTCTCCAATAATGACATTTTTATGTCAGCATACCTTAAAGCCGTGCCGACACCAAATCCCTGACTTTAATAGATTTTACATACCAAACCTTTCAGGTAACTGCCTTCCGGGTAAAAGCTGGCTACCGGGTGGTCGCTGTCCTGGCTTAATTTTTCAATAAACAGGCAGTCGCGTTTGGCGTCGATAGCCGCATCGGCCACGATTTTCTGGAACAAGCTGTCTTCCATCAGGCCCGAGCAGGAGAACGTCAGTAACAAGCCACCGGGTTTGACAATTTGCATCGCCACCATATTAATGTCTTTGTAGCCACGGCAGGCGCCCATCAGTTGCGCCTTGCTGTCGGCAAACTTTGGCGGGTCCAGGATCACCATATCAAACTGTTTGCCCTGTTCGCGGTATTGGCGTAGCAGCTTGAAGACGTCGAACTTAACGTTATCAACCTTGGATAAATCCAGCTGATTAAGCTCAGCATTTTTTAACGCTGTATCAAGCGCCAGCCCGGAGAGGTCCGCATTAGTGACGGATACAGCACCACCTTGCAGCGCGGCCACACCAAAAGTACCGGTATAGCTAAAACAGTTCAGCACTGTCTTGTCTTTGGCATAGCGTTTGGCGGCGGCCCGGCTGGCGCGCTGATCCAGATAAAAGCCGGTTTTATGGCCTTGTATGACATCTACCAGCAGCGGCATGCCATGTTCTTTAATGATCACTTCGCCGCTATCGCGGCTCAGATGCAGCCAGCCGGTAACCGGTGTTAAGCCTTCTTTTTTGCGCACATCCACATCTGAGCGCTCATAAATACTGTGCTGTGGGAACAACGTAACCAGGGCTTGTACTATCGCATCGCGCCAGGCATCGGCCCCGGCAGATAACAGCTGGCATACCAGCACGGTATCGTATTTATCTATGGTCACACCGGGTAAACCGTCAGATTCGGCGGCAACTACCCTTAAACCTGTGGTGTGGGCAAGATCGAACAGCTCAGTGCGCAGCTGCCAGGCACGGGCAATACGGCGGCGGAAAAATGCAGCGTCTATCTGTTCTGTCGGGTCAAAACTCCAGATCCGGGCCCGGATCTGTGATTCTGCTGAATAGGCGGCATAGCCCAGCCATTCGCCTTTACTGCTGACCACTTCGACTGTCTGGCCATTGGCCGGGTTACCGCTGACGCTTTTTACGGCTTTGGAAAAAACCCAGGGATGCAGCCGTTTAAGTGATTTTTCCCGCGTCTCCTGCAGGGTTAATCTGGGAAATGATGAAACCGAAGGCTTATTCATG
>CAZEGA010000400.1:662-2380 GCA_964511675.1 uncultured Rheinheimera sp. | reverse complement strand
CACAGTCAACAGATAGCGCCTGTCAAGACGCTGCGCGCCATGCCCGGCGCACCCAAAGAAACCCTGCAGCTGCGCTACAGTGCCGTGCCGACCCAGATGAGCCGGGAAAAATCCTGTACCCTGGTCGGGGTGGATCAGTCCAGGGATCTGGCCTTGTGTATCGTGAAACAAAAAGGCTCAGTAGCACAAATTCAGGCGGTTGGCCGTTACTACCTGCTGGCTGACAGCACCAGCTGTGAAGTGGCCTTTGTTACGCGGGAAAAATATCAGGGCAAAGGCATGGCCAAACGCCTGCTGCAGGACATGATCAGCATTGCCGAGCAGCGTGGCTTAACCAGCATGGTTGCCTGTGTGCGGGCCGAAAACAAAGCCATGCTGGTGGTATTCCAGAAAGCCGGTTTCAACCGCCTGCCCGGCGACGACCCGGCCGAAGTCTGCCTGCAACTTAGTCTGCCACGCCACACTAACACAGCAGAGGGCAGTTGATGGCCATTACCTTGTTTAGTCACCCCAGTTGTTACCGGCATATTGCCGGTGATGACCATCCGGAGCAGCCGGCACGGCTCAGTGCCGTTAATGATCAACTGATCCGCTCCGGCATGGAGTTTATTGTGCTGCAGCGCGATGCCACACCGGCAGAAAAACATGACTTATATCGCGCCCACAGCAGGTTGTATGTTGATGAAATTTTTGCCAAAACGCCTGTTGATGGCCATATCTGGCTCGATCCGGATACCCAAATGATGCCGCACAGCCTGGATGCCGCCCTGCATGCTGCCGGCGCGGCGATCAATGCCGTCGATCAGGTGATGAGCGACACTAACCAGCAGGCATTTTGTAATGTGCGCCCGCCCGGCCATCACGCCACACGCGATCAGGCCATGGGCTTTTGCATTTTTAATAATGTCGCCGTAGCAGCAAGCTATGCCCTGGAGCACTATGCGCTGGAACGCGTTGCAATTGTCGATTTTGACGTACACCATGGCAATGGCACCGAAGATATCTTCAGCGGCGATACACGGGTGTTGTTCTGCTCGTCATTCCAGTACCCGCTGTACCCGAATACCGGCGAACATCCCAGCGCCGGCAATATTGAGAATCTGCCGCTGCCCGCCCTGTGCAAACCGGCCATCTGGCGCGAGCACATCGTCCGGCACTGGCTGGGGCGCCTCAACACCTTTAAACCACAGCTTATTCTGGTATCAGCCGGTTTTGACGGTCACCGCGAAGACGATATGGCGCAGTTTCTGCTAACGGAAGATGACTACCACTGGATAGCACAGCAACTGAAACAGCAGGCCGCAGTACATTGCAACGGCCGTATCGTTGCCGTACTCGAAGGCGGCTATGCCTTAAGTGCACTGGGGCGCAGCGTAGTGGCGTTTTTAAAAGGCCTGATCTGATTACAACCGCGCCGCTTGCACGTGCATCCAGTCATAGTCGCGGCTGCGGCCCAGGCTGACCCAGCCTTCATCTTCCCAGCATTGCCACCAGTAGTCGTACTCCGGCCGCGCCAGGCTGGCTTTGCTGCTGTTCCATTTCAGCTGGTTGCGCTCGGGATCAAAATCAAAAGCTATACCCCAGCTATGGGTCGACAGGCTGCTACCACCGCGTTTTTCCCGCAAGTTAAAGCCGCCGCCGTATAAATCCAGCCGCAGCTGTTGCACGGCGTCAAAGCCATAATATTGCACTACCTGCTGCAACACCTTTTGCAAACT
>CAZEGA010000400.1:0-652 GCA_964511675.1 uncultured Rheinheimera sp. | reverse complement strand
TCTGATGGCACTGTGTCGTTAACACTGTGGTTGAGATGTCCCAGGCCAGGCGCAGCGGATAAGGCAAGGTGATTTTTACCAGAGCAGAACCCGGCTCGCCATAAAATGCCTTTAACTCAGCTTCTCTGTCCAGCGGCCACTGATGCGGGTTCGATGGCGTGGTAAAACTGTCACGCCACACTACAGGAGCCCTGCCCTGTTGTTGCACACTGGCCAGCTGTTCAGCGGCATAAGCGGTTTGCGGCCCCCACCAGCCATCCAGTTTGCCCGGGTTCAGGCCGGCTTGCCGGCAACAAAGCTGCAGACAAAGCACCGTCTGGCGCTGTACCGGCCAGCTGTGCCAACCAGAAGCCTCCAGCAGTCTCGGACTATGCTGCTGCAAATAGTGCCTTATTGTATCCGTGCTGCTGTCCAGGCCGGAGCCGGCAGCAGTAATGCCCAGTGCGCGTTGTAAAGTAACTACAGCAGTATTGTCCATGATGTTGCTGCCTGTTCAGGGTAACCGCGCTAAGTGTAGTTGCAGCACCCCTGTTTTGCCGGATAGATCATGCCCAAAAACAAAACCCTGCCGCAGCAGTAATACCAGTCAGTTAACGTTTTGGCACGAACAGGCTTGCCCACACCAACACGCCGTGAACCCATCCCTGGGGGC
>CAZEGA010000399.1:1915-2385 GCA_964511675.1 uncultured Rheinheimera sp. | reverse complement strand
GTTGTTAAAGTAAAAGAGAACGAACCGTTTGACGTAGCCTTACGTCGTTTCAAGCGCTCATGCGAAAAAGCTGGTGTATTAGCTGACGTTCGCGCTAAAGAATTCTACGAGAAGCCAACCTGGATACGTAAGCGTAAAAAGGCAGCTGCTGTTAAGCGCCACGCGAAGAAAATGTCTCGCGAAAACGCTCGTCGCATCAAGCTGTACTAATTACTGTACCAGCTGAGCGACACGGTGTTGCTGCGCTACACTTATCGCGCAGATACCGTAGTAAGCTCATAAAGTCGACATCTGCATACCGTGCTCACAAGGCACGGTTTGTCTTTTTCTGAATAATGCCGAAGGAAAAAGGTGGCAGGACAAATCCCAAAACAGTTTATCGACGAGTTATTAGCCCGCACTGATATCGTTGAACTGATTGACCAGCGCGTACCACTAAAAAAAGCCGGTAGAAATTACGCCGCCTGCTG
>CAZEGA010000399.1:0-1905 GCA_964511675.1 uncultured Rheinheimera sp. | reverse complement strand
CGCCTGCTGCCCGTTTCACAGCGAAAAATCGCCCTCTTTTACGGTAAGCCCGGACAAACAGTTTTATCATTGTTTTGGTTGTGGTGCCCACGGCAACGCCATCAGCTTTATGATGGAGTTTGAACAATTAGAGTTTGTCGAAGCCATTGAAGAGCTGGCCCAGCTGCATCATCTGGAAGTACCGCGAGAACAGGGCGCAGCCAAAAACCGCCCGGCAGCACAAGCCGACGACTACAGCCTGATGCAACAGGCCGCTGCGTTTTACCAACTGCAGCTGCAACAACATCCGGACAGCCAGCGGATACGGGATTACATCAGCCGCCGCGGCCTCAGCGCGCAGACGGTGGCGGATTTTGCCCTGGGTTATGCACCCGAAAGCTGGGACAACCTGTTAAAACAGTTAAGCCCGAATAACAACAGAGCCCTGCGTGAGCAACTGGTTGAACTACGGCTGATCAACCGCAACGACAATGGCCGCGAGTACGATTTTTTCCGTGACCGCCTGATGTTCCCGATCCGTGACAAACGTGGCCGGGTTATCGCTTTTGGCGGCCGGGTGCTGGGCGATGGTACGCCAAAATACCTGAATTCACCGGAAAGCCGGCTGTTTCATAAAGGCCGCGAGCTGTACGGCTTGTATGAAGCCCGCCAGCAACCCGGCAACCTGGAGCAGGTGCTGGTAGTAGAAGGCTATATGGATGTGGTGGCGCTGGCGGAGCATGATATCCGCTTTGCCGTAGCCTGCCTTGGCACGGCTACCACCTCAGATCATATGCATACGCTGTTTCGTTACACTCCCAAGGTAGTGTGCTGTTATGATGGCGACCGCGCCGGCCGTGATGCCGCCTGGCGGGCGCTGCAAAGTGCCCTGCCGCAATTGAAAGACGGCGTTGAACTGAATTTTGTGTTTTTGCCCGATGGTGAAGACCCTGATTCACTGGTGCAAAAAGAAGGCAAAACCGCCTTTTTGCAGCGTATTGCTAATGCCATGCCGCTGAACCAGTATTTTTTTGAGCATTTGGTGCAGGAATTCGATCCGGGCAGTGATGCCGGTAAATCGGCGTTATCAGTAAAAGCGGCAGAGCTGATCAAACAGATCCCGAGTGAGTTTTACCGCGACAGCTTAAGCGACAAACTGGCCAACCTGCTGGGCAAAACGCGCGAACGCCTTAAAACCGCACCGGCGCGGGCAGCTAACCGGGTAAAACCCCCGGCACTGAAAATAACGCCGATGCGCCGGGCTATTGCATTATTGCTGCAGTATCCCCATTTAGTTACGGTAATGCCCGATGCCCCGGAGCTGGCAGAGGCGAATATTCCCGGTATGGGGTTATTGCTGTCACTGCAACAACGGCTTAAGGACAATCCGGCACTGACCACGGCCCAGCTGATAGAACACTGGCGCCAGTTACCCGAGCACAACATTTTACTGACGCTGGCCAGCTGGGATCACCAGATAACGCCGGAACAATTAACCCAGGATTTTGTCGATACGTTTCATTCAATCGAAGATCAGTATCTGCAACAACGGCTGGAAGCGCTGGAACGAAAAGATAAACTGCAGCAACTCAGTAAAGCCGAATGGCATGAGTACAAGTTGCTGCTACAGGCGCTGAAAAGCAAAAAACCGAAGCTTGCGACCTAATGCGGCTGGCTAGAAAAGCCACGCTTTGTTATAATCGCTAGTTCGCAATTTTTACATTAATCAACCTTGGTGGAAGATAAGTCTCTATGGAGCAAAATCCTCAGTCGCAGTTAAAACTCCTGATCCTGAAAGGTAAAGAACAAGGTTATTTAACCTTTGCCGAAGTCAATGATCACCTTCCACAAGATATCATCGACTCTGATCAGATTGAAGACATTATCAGAATGATCAATGACATGGGTATTCAGGTGTTCGAAACA
>CAZEGA010000398.1:0-2391 GCA_964511675.1 uncultured Rheinheimera sp. | reverse complement strand
CTGGCAGCAGGTTAGCCAGCCGCTGTGCCCGCTGGTGCGCGGTTTTGATGATGAATTTTTAGTGCCGCACTCGCGCTATGCCCAGGTGCCGAAGCAAAAATACCAGCAGCATGATGACTTGCATATTCTGGCCGGGGCCGATGTGACCGGGGCCTATTTGCTGCAAAACAGCAGTGGCAGCCGGGTATTTGTTACCGGCCACCCGGAGTATGACTTAACCACGCTGGATGAAGAATACCAGCGCGACCTGGCCGCCGGCATTGCGCCTAAGCTGCCGGAAAACTATTACCGTAATAACGACCCGTTGCAGGGGCCGCAAAAACTGTGGCAGAGTCACGCCTTTTTACTGTTCAGCAACTGGCTGAACTATTATGTGTACCAGGCCACGCCGTTTGAGTTAAGCCAGATTGGCCGTACGGCCTAAGATAAAGAGCATGTTATGACAGCAAGACTGACGCCAGAGCATTTTCGTAAGCTGTTAGCCCAGCGCATTTTTATTCTTGATGGGGCTATGGGCACCATGATCCAGCAACACCGGTTGGCAGAGGCGGCCTATCGTGGTGACGAATTTGCCAGCTGGCCGTGCGATGTGAAAGGTAATAACGACTTACTGGTACTGACCCAGCCAGAGCTGATAGCCGATATTCACCGCCAGTACCTGCTGGCCGGTGCCGATATTATTGAAACCAACAGCTTTAATGCTACCACTATCGCCATGGCCGATTACCAGATGGAAGGCCTGTCGGCACGGATTAACCGCGAGTCGGCCGCGCTGGCGCGTAAAGTGTGTGATGAAATCAGCGCACAAACGCCGCACAAGCCGCGCTTTGTGGCAGGAGTGCTCGGGCCAACTAACCGCACGGCGTCGATTTCGCCCGATGTTAACGATCCCGGTTTTCGTAATGTCAGTTTTGATGAGTTAGTTGATGCCTACACGGAATCGACTCATGCCTTAATTGCCGGCGGCGCCGATATTATTATGCTGGAAACCATTTTCGATACGTTAAACGCCAAAGCCGCCGCTTTTGCCGTGCTTAAGGTATTTGATGAAGTCGGCTTTAAGCTGCCGGTAATGATCTCCGGCACTATTACCGATGCCTCTGGCCGTACCTTATCCGGCCAGACGACAGAAGCCTTTTACCATAGCCTGGCCCATGTCGAGCCGGTATGTTTTGGCTTAAACTGCGCGCTGGGGCCGGATCTGCTGCGGCCTTATGTGGAAACCTTATCCGGCGTGTCGGAAGCCTATGTCTCGGTGCACCCTAATGCTGGTCTGCCAAATGAATTTGGTGAATACGATTTAGGCGCCGATGAGATGGCGGCGGAAATTGCCGACTGGGCCCGGCAGGGTTTTTTAAATATTGTCGGCGGCTGCTGTGGCACCACGCCGGAGCATATCAAAGCCATAGCGCAGGCGGTAAAAGATGCGCCGCCGCGCACGCCTAAAGCGCCCAGCCATAGTTTTTATTTAGCCGGCCTTGAAGCCTTTTCTCTGGAGTGGTGATGCAGCAACAGGCCAGATTTATCAACGTCGGTGAACGTACCAACGTAACCGGTTCGGCAAAGTTTAAAAAACTGATTTTAAACGGCGATTTTGAAGCTGCGCTGGATGTGGCCCGCCAGCAGGTGGAAAACGGTGCCCAGATCATTGATATCAACATGGACGAGGCTATGCTCGACAGCAAGGCCGCCATGGTGCGCTATCTGCAGCTGCTGGCGTCCGAGCCGGATATTTCGCGGGTGCCGATTATGGTTGACTCGTCGAAATGGGAAGTCATAGAGGCGGCACTGAAATGTATTCAGGGCAAAGCTGTCGTTAACTCCATTTCGTTAAAAGAAGGCGAGGTGCCGTTTTTACACCAGGCCCGTTTGCTGCGCCGCTATGGTGCCGCCGTGGTGGTAATGGCGTTTGACGAGAAAGGCCAGGCCGATACCAAAGCGCGTAAAGTCGAAATTTGCCAGCGTGCCTATAACATCCTGACTAAGCAAATCGGCTTTTTGCCCGAGGATATTATTTTTGACCCGAATATCTTTGCCGTCGCCACCGGTATTGAAGAGCATAACGACTACACGGTCGATTTTATTGACGCCACCCGCGAGATAAAACGGCTGTGTCCGTATGCCAAAATCTCCGGCGGGGTGTCGAACGTGTCGTTTTCGTTTCGCGGCAATGATGCGGTACGCGAGGCCATCCACTCGGTGTTTTTATACCATGCCATTGCCGCCGGCATGGATATGGGTATTGTTAATGCCGGCCAGCTGGCAGTGTATGACGACATTCCTGAACTGTTGCGCGAGCGGGTTGAAGATGTAATTTTAAACCGCCGTGATGATGCCACCGAGCGCCTGCTGGAGATTGCCGCCCAGTTTAAAGGCGATGGCAGTGTGGCA
>CAZEGA010000397.1:0-2407 GCA_964511675.1 uncultured Rheinheimera sp. | reverse complement strand
AACGCCAGTGTGGCAACAGATGCGCATTTATATGGGGTGTGCTGTGGGCTCAGCCTGGGCCTGCTGTTAATTGCGGTTAAGCGCAACAGCAGCCAGAGTGAGTAAGTGTTGCAGTTAAAATGGCGCGGCAGCCGTAAACGCCAGCACTTTGCCATCCAGCGGATGGGTAAAACGGATATATTCAGCATGCAGCAGTAAACGCGGGCTTAGCGCCGCGATATCGGCTGTGGCATACAAGGTATCGCCCAGCATGGCATGGCCCAGTGCCAGCATATGTACGCGCAACTGGTGCGAACGCCCCGTTACCGGCTCCAGCTGTACCCGGCTCTGGTTAGTTGCCGCATTATAACTGAGCAGCTGATAATGCGTTAGCGCAGGCTTGCCGTCCTGCCGGCAAATTTTATACAGCGGCCGCTGTGCGGTATCAGCGGCTATCGGCAGCTCAATGACGCCTTTGGCTTTTGCCAGTTTGCCGTGCAGCACCGCAATATAGTGTTTTTGTACCGTGCGGGCCTGAAACTGCTTGCTGATATCTGACAACACCCGTTTGGTCAGCGGCAGCACTACCAGGCCAGAAGTGTCATAATCCAGCCGGTGCACCACCTCGGCTGAGGGGAACTCGCGCTGCACGCGGCGGATCAGGCAGTCCTGGTTCGCCGGATGCCGGCCCGGCACGGTAAGCAGCTGCGCCGGTTTATTTACCACCAGTAACACATCGTCTTCATACACTATCTGGTATGGCTCGCTGGTTGCCGGCAATACGGCCAGATCTTCAGTGCTGTTAGCCATTAGCTTCTCCACAATTTAAACGGCCGCTATTATGCCGTAAAAGCCCTTCGTCTGCTGGTTAAATTCAGCTAAGCTAGACCCTTTGTTATATAAACCCGCAGAGTAATGAACGAGCATTTTATTTATAACCCGCCTATTGAGCCCTGGCTGGATGTGCTGTATCAGGACAAAGATCTGATCGTACTGAATAAACCCAGTGGTTTACTGACCAACCCAGGCCGTGGCGCGCATTTATCTGACTGCCTGCTCAGCCGCGTACAGCAACAGTATCCGCTGGCGCAACTGGTACACCGGCTGGACATGGCCACCTCCGGCGTGGTGGTGATGGCCCTGCGCCGTAAAGCAGAAGCCGCGCTGAAACAGCAATTTGCCGAACGTATCGTATCCAAGCGTTATCTGGCCGTGGTTTACGGCACACCTGAGCAAAGCGAAGGCACGGTTGACTTGCCGTTGCTGGCCGACAACACGAACCTGCCAAAACAAAAAGTATGCTTTGAGCATGGCAAAGCGGCGATTACACACTACAAAGTGCTGCAACAATTGCCGGACTGCGCCCTGGTGGAACTAAAACCGGTCACCGGCCGCTCGCACCAGCTCAGGGTACATATGTTGAGTCTGGGCCACCCGATCCTGGGTGATAGCTTCTACGCCCACCCGGCAGCGCTTAACGCTGCACCACGGCTGCTATTACACGCCGCCGGGCTGGAGCTGAACCAACCGTATAACGGTAAACGGCTGCGTTTTGATGCCGACAGCGACTTTGTTACGGCTCAGGGCCAGTTAAAGCATTAACCGGCGTAATGCCAGGGGTTAAGCAATTTAACCCCTGTGCGCGCAAAATCCTGGGTGTTTCTGGTGACTACGGTCAGGCCGTGCACTAATGCCGTTGCGGCTATAATGCTGTCTTCCAATGGGGCCGGATCAGGCACATGCAAGGCGGCACATTTAATGGCTACCGCTTCGTCCATCGGAATTATTCTGCCCTGAAATGCCCCGACGACCTGTTCGTTCAACCAGCGGCGCAGCAAAGCAGCCTTCGCTTTATCGTTAGAGTTTTCGGCCTGTAATACGCCGGTTTCAAGCTCTTGTATTGTCATTGCGGATAAAAATATCTGCCCCGGGCCTACCGTCCGGGCCCAGCGACTGACGTTTTCATCACAGCGCCCTGAGGCAATCTTTCTGATTTCGGATATAACATTGGTGTCCAGCAAATACATCAGGTTAAATCCACCAGACGCCCTGCTGACTTTTTCCTGGGCGGCAGGGCTAAATCAATGCCAGCACTGTCATCAGGCATGGCCAGCGCATCAGCCAGTGTTATACCGCTATTGGTTATTTTTACGTACTCTTCATACGTCATAAACACATAAGCCGGCCGGCCCCGGTCTGTAACGACCACAGAGCCTTTTTTTGCTGCCCTTTTGGCAAAGCCTGCATCGTGATTAAATTCACGGCTGGTTACTGTAGTGATTGCCATATTGCCTCCGCCCAACAATGTAATAACGTTACTACAATATTAAACTAAAATGCAATGCTTAACCGTTGGGGGTCAGATCCAAATGTTGCTATTACACGCCGCCGGGCTGGAGCTGAACCAACCGTATAACGGTAAACGGCT
>CAZEGA010000396.1:0-2411 GCA_964511675.1 uncultured Rheinheimera sp. | reverse complement strand
AACGGCAGTGCATAAAGCGCATTGACCTGTGCGAGGGTCCAGTCGTGGCGGACAACAGCCTGCATAAAAATCCCTGATTAAATTGAGGTTAAAATGGTTTTCGGCTAGTCTAACCGCCGCCTATGCGTTGTCAACGCTGACCAGACTTAAAACTTTACTGCAGGTTAAATAATGAGCATTAATTTGGCTTTTGATCGCGAGCATATCTGGCACCCCTACACGTCAATGCTGAACCCGCTGCCGGTGTACCCGGTGGTGGCCGCCGCAGGCTGTGAACTGGTACTGGAGAATGGCCAGCGTTTAATTGACGGCACAGCTTCCTGGTGGTCGGCCGTACATGGCTATAACCACCCGCTGCTTAATGCCGCAGTGACTGCGCAACTGGGCAAAATGGCGCATGTAATGTTCGGCGGTATTACCCACGCCCCTGCGGTTGAACTGTGTCAGCGTTTGCTGGCGATGGTACCGCAAAATCTGACCAAGGTTTTTCTCGCCGACAGTGGCTCTATCGCCGTAGAAGTGGCGATTAAAATGGCTCTGCAGTACTGGCTGGCCAGCGACACACCGCAAAAACACAAACTTGTCAGCCTGCGTAAGGGCTATCACGGCGATACCTTTGCTGCTATGGCGGTATGCGATCCGGTTGACGGTATGCACGATATGTTTGCTGCCTTGCTGGCGCAGCACTATTTTTTACCGGCGCCGCAAAGCCGGTTTGACGCTGACTTTATCGCAGCGGATATCACGCCGCTGGAGCAGCTGCTGGCAGAAAAACACAGCGAAATTGCCGCGCTGATTTTAGAACCTATAGTACAGGGTTACGGCGGTATGCGTTTTTACCACCCGGAGTATTTACGCCGGGCCCGCGCATTGTGTGATAAATACCAGGTGCTGCTGATTGCCGATGAAATTGCCACCGGTTTTGGCCGCAGCGGCAAGCTGTTTGCCTGTGAACATGCCGGTATTCAGCCGGACATTATGTGTGTGGGCAAGGCGCTCAGCGGCGGTTACATTACACTGGCGGCCACGCTGTGTACTGATAAAGTCGCACGTGGCATCAGTTTAAGCGCTGCCGGTGGTTTAATGCATGGCCCTACGTTTATGGCCAACCCGCTGGCCTGCGCCGTGGCGAATGCCAGTTTAACCCTGATAGCACAGGGCGACTGGCAACAGCAGGTAGCAAGGATAGAGGCCCAGTTAAAAACCGAACTTGAGCCCTGTAAAAAGTCTGCCTTGGTAAAAGAGGTCCGCGTGCTGGGGGCTATCGGTGTACTGGAGATGCATAACAAGGTAGATGTTGCCGCGCTGCAGCAGCAGTTTGTCGAGCTGGGCGTATGGTTGCGCCCGTTTAACCAGCTGATCTATGTAATGCCGCCTTTTATTATTACACCACAGCAGCTGGGTAAACTGACCGCCGCCATGCGAGAAGTCGCAGGCGTTTAAACCCACCAGTACAGATACAGCAACAGGGCCACACTGGTTAACAGCAACAGCACAATATTAAAGTGCAGCTGATCTCCGCGCCGGCGTAAACGCAGCCGGTTCAGCCATAAACTCAGGCCGCTGACAAAGGCGGCGGCCCATAACAGGTACTGTAAATAAAGGGTTAGGCTCGGGTGCCAGTCACTGCGGATCTCAATGCCCCAGTAACGTACTAAACCGGTATCCAGTTCCGGGCTGGCATAATGCGCCACAACCAGTGCCAGCAGAAACAGCAGCCAGGCCGCTATTGCCAGCCAGGCAACGGTGCGGCACAACAGATCCGGCCCTTTGCGCCGCTCGTTTTTTATCGGTTTTTCGTTACTTGCTGTCAATTTTAGCGCCCTGATAACTTTTGCTTGTGTTGTGCGTTTGGCTCAGTATCATTACAGGCTTTACGCAGTTTGCTAAGTTTATATCCTCTGGAGTTTGTTGCATGACGCATGCCGTGATTAAAGACGTTTTAGCTGGTCGCTATGCCGTGGGTGACACTGTCACCGTAAAAGGCTGGCTCCGCACCCGCCGCGATTCAAAAGCCGGTATTTCCTTTTTAGCTATTCATGATGGCAGCTGCTTTGACGCTGTGCAGGCTGTGGCGCCGGCAGAGCTGAATAATTACGGATCTGAAATAAAGCGTTTAACCACCTCCTGTTCAGTCATCGTCAGCGGCACTATAGCCCGCTCTGAAGGTCAAGGCCAGGCATTTGAGATCCAGGCCAGCAGTGTTGAAGTATTAGGCTGGGTTGACAACCCGGATACCTACCCGATGGCGCCCAAACGCCACAGCATGGAATACCTGCGCGAGCACGCTCACCTGCGGGCGCGCACCAACATTATGGGTGCGGTTACCCGTGTGCGGCATTGCCTGGCGCAGGCCGTGCACCGTTTCTTCCATGAGCAGGGCTATTACTGGATCAGCACACCTATTATTA
>CAZEGA010000395.1:0-2428 GCA_964511675.1 uncultured Rheinheimera sp. | reverse complement strand
GCTTGCCGATCAGAAAGGCCGGGTGTTTGATTACGATTTAGAAGCGCTGGTGTTTTTCCAGAACCTGCAGGAAGCCGACGAATTCTACCAGTTGGAGTTTTTAAGTTCATCCACCCATACCGGCCATGTGGCAAGTGCTACGGTGGGCCTGCGCTGCGGCGATAAGCTGTTTACCGAAGCGGCCACCGGCAATGGCCCGGTAGAGGCTGCTTTTAGCGCTATTGCCCGCATCAGCAAGCTGGCGATCAAGATGGTGGACTTTAACCTGCAGGCCAAGGGCAGCGGCGAAGATGCGCTGGGCCAGGTCGATATTATTGCCGAACACGAAGGCCGCCGTTTTCATGGTGCCGGCCTGGCCACCGACATAGTGCGCAGCTCGGTGCTGGCCTATGTGCATGTGCTGAATATGATCCAGCGCGCCCAGACCATAGATGCGCATAAGCACGCGCGGCAGAACACAATTAAAATTGCAGCAGGTGGACAACAATGACAAAACAGCCAACTAAACAATACAAAGTGGCCGTACTGGCCGGTGACGGCATCGGGCCGGAAGTGATGGCCGAAGCGGTAAAAGTATTAACCGTAGTGGCGGCTAAATGTGGTTTCAGTTTAACGCTGCAACCTGCGCTGGTTGGCGGCGCGGCCATAGATGCCACCGGCGAACCCTTACCTGAAGATACACTGGCGCTGTGTAAAGCCAGTGACGCCATCTTATTCGGCTCGGTCGGCGGGCCGAAGTGGACTGGCCTGGCGCCGGATAAACAGCCGGAGCGCGGCTCTTTGCTGCCGCTACGCAAAACCTTCGATTTATTCTGTAATTTGCGCCCCGGGCAAATTTACCCGGCGTTTGCGGAGTTATCGCCGCTGCACCCGCGTGTCAGCAGCCAGGGCATGGATGTATTGTGTGTGCGCGAACTGACCGGAGGTATTTATTTTGGCGAAAAAGGCCGCACCGCCGATGCCGCCTTTGATACCCAGCGTTACAGCGTGCGCGAAATTGAGCGTATTGCCCGTGTTGCCTTTGACGCGGCGCAAAAGCGCGGCAACAAGGTGACCTCCATTGATAAAGCCAATGTGCTGCAAACCAGTATTTTATGGCGCGAAACGGTAGAGCGGGTCGCCAAAGATTACCCCGATGTAACGCTGGAACATATGTATATCGACAATGCCGCCATGCAGCTGATCCGCAGCCCGCAGCAGTTTGACGTACTGCTGTGCGATAACCTGTTCGGCGATATTTTATCCGACGAAATTGCCGCTATTGCCGGTTCGCTGGGCTTGCTGCCTTCTGCCAGCCTGAACGGCAGCGGTTTTGGCCTGTACGAGCCCGCCGGGGGCAGTGCGCCCGATATCGCCGGCAAGGGTATTGCCAACCCGATAGCGCAAATTCTGAGTGCTGCCTTAATGCTGCGTTTCAGCTTTGGCGAGGAGCAGGCCGCCCGGCTGATAGAGCAGGCAGTAGAGCACTGCCTGGCACAGCATATAGTAACGCGTGATATTGACGCCAAATCGACTTACGGCACAGCGGCGGTAGGCGCGGCTGTGGTTGCCACTATTGAAAAACTGTCTGCCAGGGCAGTGGGAGCACATTAACATGGCCCGGACCTTATACCAGAAAATCTATGCCAGCCATGCGGTAGGCAAGTTAAACCCCAGTACCGATTTACTTTATATTGACCGGCACTTAATTCACGAAGTCACCTCGCCGCAGGCGTTCTCCGGCTTAAAGCTGGCCAAACGCAGTGTACGGCGGCCGGATTTAACCTTTGCCACCATGGACCATAACGTTTCCACCCAGCGCCGCAGCCTGGATGCGGCCGGTGAAACCTCACGCAAACAACTGGAAGCGCTGGCGGCCAACTGTGCGGAAAACCGTATTGAACTGCTGGACCTGACCCATCCGGATCAGGGCATAGTGCATGTTATCGGCCCGGAGCAGGGCTTAACCCAGCCGGGCATGATTATCGTGTGCGGCGATTCACACACCTCTACCCACGGTGCTTTCGGTGCGTTGGCCTTTGGTATCGGCACCTCGGAAGTAGAGCACGTACTGGCCACACAAACCCTGCCACAGCAGCAGGCCAAAACACTGAAAGTCGAAATCAATGGCGAACTTAGCCATCATGTTACGCCAAAAGACCTGATCCTGGCCGTGATCGGCAAATTAGGTACGGCCGGCGGTAACGGCTATGTCGCAGAATTCTGTGGCAGTGCTATTCGCAGCATGAGCATGGAAGGACGCATGACATTATGCAATATGAGTATTGAAATGGGTGCCAAGGCCGGGCTGATCGCGCCGGATCAGATCACCTTTGACTATATAAAAGGTAAGGCCCATGCGCCCCAGGCCGGACATTGGGATGCCGCCGTACAGTACTGGCAAAGCCTGTATTGCGACGCCGATGCCGTGTTCGATCAGGTGGTGACG
>CAZEGA010000394.1:0-2430 GCA_964511675.1 uncultured Rheinheimera sp. | reverse complement strand
ATCGGTTTTGGAGACCGCTGTTCTACCAATTGGAACTATGCCCCTGTAGCTGGTCGCGCCATTATACAAAAGCCGGTTCAAAGGTAAAGCAAAAAGCTGTGCTGATACATTCAACTGCATAGAAAACGAACATCCTGTTTTATTATCCGTGCAGCCTAGCATAAGCCCGGCAGTCTGCCTACCGGGCTTATTCAGCTTTAATTGGCCGTTTTTTGCCGGTATTTGTCAAACCAGTGAATAATATACGCCGGCTTGGCCATCATATTACTTGGCCGGGTATGTAAGGCATGGGATGCGCCCGGCACCCGTACCATAGCCGTATCAATACCGCGCAGCTGCAATGCCTGATAATACTGCTCGGTTTCAGAAATTGGCGTACGATGATCGGCCTCACCGGTAAACAACATGGTTGGCGTTTTAACCTTGCCAACATGGGCTATAGGTGAATGTTTCAGATAATGCTCTGGTATATCCCAGGGTAAGCCAGGGAACCAGTACTGGCTGAAATAACTGTACATATCCGCATTTAATACAAAGCTGAACCAGTTAATTACCGGGTTTACCGCCACCGCTGCGGCAAAGCGATCGGTATGGGCAATACTCCAGGTGGTCAGCACGCCGCCGCCGCTGCCACCGGTAATAAACAGCTCTTTGTCATTAATAAAGCCTTTCGCCAGCACCGTATCCACCCCATCCATCAGATCATTAAAATCCTGGCTCGGGTAGTTATGGTGGATCAGGTTGGCAAAGTCCTCACCGTAGCTGGTGCTGCCACGCGGGTTGGTATACAACACCACGTAGCCCTGCGCTGCCATCAGCTGCAGCTCCATCGCAAAATGCGGACCGTAGGCAGTATGCGGGCCACCATGGATCTCAAGAATAAGCGGGTATTTTTTCGCAGCATCAAACTGCGGTGGATACATAATCCAGCCCTGCAGCTTGCGCTGGTCAACCGATGAGCTGTACCAGAACTCCTCTACTTTGCCGATATCGCGGGCAAATAGCAGATCGGCATTAAGATCGGTCAGTGTGTGCTTTTTACGCTTGGCAATGACAGCCAGCTCCGCTGGCCTTTGTGTATTCATCTGGGTATAGGCAATGACACCATTAGCAGAAGCCGCAAACTGACCACCGCTATATGGCCGGCTGTAGGAGCCACCGCCCAAATCCTCGGCCAGTACTGTGCGTTTACCGCTTAATGGCTGCTCAGCCAGTATACCTTTACCCTCATTATCATAAGAAATATACAGCGCCTTACTATTTGCTAACCACTGAAAATCGCCAATAGCCCTATCCAGATCTTCTGTAAGATTACGGATATTACTGCCGTCAGCATTCATCACGTACAAGCGGTTGGCCTGATGTGCCAGTTTACGGTCATCATAGCCCAGATACGCAATCAGCTTGCCATCAGGTGACAATGCCGGGCGCGCATCCGGCCCGTTACGATCGGTTAATTGGGTTAGTTTACGATCTGACAACGTCAGCTGAAAAATCTCACTGTTAACGGGTTGCGCTTGCCAGTTAGCGTGGCGATTCGCCGAAAAATACAGCGCCTGGCTGTCTTTAGCCCAGCTCAGCGCTCCGCCGTGATTAAAATCACCTTCGGTCAGTTGAATAGCAGAGCCACCATCGGCAGGCATGATATAAATATGCTGATAGCCGGCTTTCAGATAACCGGCACCATCGGCACGGTACTGTTTAGTATCAATATAAACCGGCGCTTGTGCCCAATCCGCCTTTTCCGGTTTACCCGGTAAGGCTACCGGTGGTTTAACCGGCTTTGGAGTAAACATGGTAAACGCCAGCCATTTACCATCCGGCGACCAGCTTAAATTAGCCGGGCTTTGCGGTAACTGCCCTAACTGCGAAGAGCGGCCACTATCGAGCCATTTAACGTGGATCTGGCCATTGGCAATATACGCCAGCCGGTTCTGCTCCGGTGCCCAGCGCGGTGAGCTGGCATTAATATCTTTATCCGTTAAGGCTTGCAGCGTTTTACCATCAGCAGAGCTTAACCATAACGTCATCCGCCGGCGGTCAGTTTGCCGGTCCATCCAGTTGCGCACGAACAC
This sequence comes from uncultured Rheinheimera sp., assembly GCA_964511675.1. Taxonomy (GTDB): domain Bacteria; phylum Pseudomonadota; class Gammaproteobacteria; order Enterobacterales; family Alteromonadaceae; genus Alishewanella. The sequence continues at coordinate 355 of CAZEGA010000394.1, read as the reverse complement.
GATCTGCTCGCCTTTGGCATCCGGCTGTGGGTCTGAGACAAACTCCAGTTCAAATACATCATCATATTGCAATGGTTTAGCAGTAGTGGCTAAGCCCTGCGCAGTGAACAGCAAAGCAGATGCCACACACAGACGGCTTATTATTTTGTTTAGATTCATCTGAGTACCCGTTTTTATAGTTATACGTGCAGTCTGATACTAGCCGAATAACTACAGGCAGAGCTATGATTTCGTTCAGGCGGGGAATTTAAGAGATGAAAAACAAAAAGGCCTACCGATGAAGGTAGGCCTTTTGCTTGAATTGGGTGCCTGGCGGTGAACTACTCTCGCATGGCGAATGCCACACTACCATCGT
>CAZEGA010000393.1:0-2457 GCA_964511675.1 uncultured Rheinheimera sp. | reverse complement strand
CAACCAGTTTGAAGTTGAAGCCGAAAACATGACCGAAGCGCTGAAATACCTGGTAGACGGTATGGAGTGTTCTGTCGTGTTTTATGGCGAACGGCCAATCTCTGTTGACCTGCCAACCATTGTAGTACGCACGGTAACCTACACTGAGCCGGCAGCCCGTGGTGATACTTCAGGTAAGGTATTGAAACCAGCCAAAATCGAAACCGGTTTTGAACTGATGGTGCCAGCCTTTGTTGAAGAAGGCGACAAAATTGAAATCGATACCCGTACTGACGAGTACCGCAGCCGCGCCAAATAAGCTTTGGCTGGTTAAAAAAGGCGCTTTGGCGCCTTTTTTATTGGCAGGAAAATACAAATGCGCAGTGAAAAAGACAAAATGCTGTCGGGCCAGTGGTATAACCCGCTGGATCAGCAGCTAACCGAGGAGCGGGCCCAGGCCCGCCGGTGGCAAAAAGTATTTAATGACAGTGCACCGGATGATGCCGCGGTACGTAAACAATTGCTAAAGCAGTGGTTGCCTGACAGCGGTAAACAGCTTTGGATCGAGCCGCCGTTCTTTTGTGACTATGGCTACAATATCCGCACCGGTAGCAGGGTGTTTTTTAATTTTAACTGTGTGGTGCTGGATGTCGCACCGGTTACTATCGGCAGTAATGTGTTTTTTGGCCCTGCTGTGCAGGTTTACACTGTGAATCATCCGCTGGATGCAGTTAAACGCCGTACTATGCTGGAGCAGGCTACGCCGGTAAATATCGCCGATGATGTCTGGATTGGTGGTGGTGCCATTATTCTGCCCGGCGTCAGTATCGGCGCGGGCAGCGTTATTGCGGCCGGTAGTGTGGTAACCAAAGATATACCAGCCGGTGTTGTTGCTGCGGGTAACCCCTGCCGGGTTATTAAAACCCTAACTACAGCAAAGTAAACTGATGCAGTATTTAATCAGACCCATGACACCTGCTGATCTTGCCGCAATATGCCAGTTGCAGGACAGCTGTTACACAGATGCATTGTACGAAGCTCCACAGCTATTACAGCAAAGGCTTGCATCACACCCCTGTAGTTGCTGGTTAGCCGAAAATGCTGATCAGCAGCTGCTGGCTTATCTGTTTAGTTATCCTTCATGCTCTGGCTATATTGCCGCCCTGGGCAGCCCGTTTAAACACTATGCCGATGCAAAAGTGCTTTATCTGCATGATATGGCAGTAAGTGAAATGGCGCGTGGTTCAGGGCTGGCGCAGTTATTACTGTGTCATGCTGAGGCTTATGCTGCTGCTCTTGGCCTGGGCACACTGGCACTGGTGGCGGTACAAGGCTCAATGACTTATTGGCACAAACAGGGGCGGTTATAAAACACTACCGTGATAGCAGATACAGATCATTTAATGTCATATTTTTACCGCCGGGCTTGAGCTGGCTCAGCAGCAGCAGGGCGGTGCTGTAAGCATCTTCCAGCGCATGATGGTTGGGCATGTCCGGCAGCTTGTGGCGTTTTAGGCAGCTTGGCAGTTTCAGCGCATCGTGTTTCACCACCTTGCCCTGACGCAGCAGGCGCTGCCATTCAATTTGCATGGTATCAATAAAACGAAAACGCGGTGTTTTGCCAAAGCAGCGCTGGCAGGCTGCCCGCAGAAACTGCTCATCCAGCTGGCTGTGGTGGGCAATAAACACATAGCCGGCGTATTGGGTTAACAGCTCGGACAGTATTTCGGCCAGCTCATGCGCGTCTTTTAACTGGCGATCATGCAGGCCATGGTAAATTGCACTCTGACCCACACTTACCGGGCTGCTGATCAGGTAATGCCGCGCCTCTGCCAATACGATTTCCTGCTGCCGTATCGGTACCCAGCCGATACTGACAATATGATCTTTGCGTGGGTTCAGGCCGGTAAGCTCAAAATCCAGCGCCAGAAACGGGCTGTCTCTGGCGGGCGTGCTGGCTGGCGGCAAAGGAATGGCGCTAAAATGGCTGACAGCCTGATGAATGGTACGGCGTTTACCGGATAACCAGCCCAGCATAATTAAAGCTCCCGGCAAAAACGCTGCTTCAGCCGGGCCTGAGCTTCATTAATGACGGCAAAGCTGTCTTTCAGCTGGTGGCGGGCCAGGCCGGAAATCTCTGCCGGGTCCAGCAGATTGGTGACGTTATGGCCCTGCAATAAATCATGCTGATGTTTTTCCCAGCGCAGTTGCGCCAGTACATCAAAAGCGTCGTGCAAATTCTGGCTGTCTTTGCTGTCGATAATGCCCCCGCTGACCAGTTTTTCCAGCCGCTCACGGGTATTGACGGCATAAATGCCGGCAGACAAGGCGTACACCCTGACTAAATCCGTCACCAGAGCGATACCACGTTTTTTCAGATCCAGGCCTTTTTTGTGTTTGCCGTCCGGCTCCAGAATAAAGTTTTTAAACAACCCCAGCGGGGCTGTACGCTGCAGGGCGGCGTGCGCCATATGATAC
>CAZEGA010000392.1:0-2459 GCA_964511675.1 uncultured Rheinheimera sp. | reverse complement strand
TATTGCTGCTAAGCCTGGTGTTTACCCAGATCCGGGTGCTGAATATCCAGCTGCCGCCGTTAACGGAGCAGCAACTGCAGCTGGAGCAGGAACAGCCACAGCAACTGGAGCTGGAAATTCACCCGGACCGGTTACGGCTGAATTACCCGGCGGGCGAACCGCTGCGGGTATTCCCCCGTAATGAACAGGGCCAGCATGACTTCGCGGCACTGAGCCTGTTTTTGCAGGATTTAAAACTGACCTGGCAGCAAAAGCAGATAGAGAAGCAGGATATCAGCATACTGGCAGCGGACGATCTGGATTACCAGACGCTGGTCACGGTGATGGACACGGTACGTTCATTCAAGGCTGTGGTAGCGGCACAGTTGGTCGATGCCGAGCTGTTTCCGCAGATCGCCCTGGGTGAGCTGGTCCAAACGGAGGGCACAGAATGAAAATGTCATTTAGAGCCAAACGTTTAGAGCGGCAAAACCAGCGTCTGGCGCAGGTCAGCAAGCTGAATCTGGTCGCGCTGATGGACATTTTCACCATACTGGTGTTTTTCCTGATGGTAAACCAGTCTGAAGTGAAGGTGCTGCAGAGCAATAAAGACATCAGCCTGCCGCGTTCGTTATCAGAGCAACTGCCGACAGAAAAAGTGATGCTGACCATTACCGCCACTGGTTTACTGGTGCAGGGTAAACCTGTCTGGCAGGGCGACTGGCAGCAGGATAGCAGTGTCTGGTTAGCGCCGTTGCGCGCAGTATTAACGGCAGAACTGAACTATCTGGCCAGCCGCGGCGCACCACTGGCAGAGGCACAGCAGCTGAGCGGGCGGGCGCTGACGATCCTTGGCGATGCGGCCACACCCTATGTGGTACTGCGCCAGCTGATGGCTATCTGTGCGGCCACCGAATACCGTGATTTATCGCTGGCGGTCGAACTGGCCGGCGCCGGCCCGGCGGAGGAGCCATGACTATACTGACCTTGACAGCGCCGCTGCAGGGCCGGCCGGCTGCGCTGTATAAGCTGAATGAAGACCAATATTTCTACCGGCTGTTATGGCCGGGGTTGCTGCTCTGGCTGCTTGTGGCTGTGGTAGTGCCGGCGCTGACAGTGCCCGAGCGCAGCCGCCAGCTGCAGGAGCAACTGCCGCCACAGCTGGCGCGGGTGCTGCTGGAAGAGCGCAAAGCGCCGCCACCACCCGAGCCCGAGCCTGTAGCCGAGCAGGTGGTGAAACCGGAGCCTGTGGCTGAACCGGTTGCGGCCACGGCCGAACAGGTTAAACCCGATCCGCAACAGGCCAGGGCACAGGCGGAGCAGGCCGGGCTGATGGCCATGCGGGATGAACTGGCCGCGCTACGGCAGAGTTTTCAGCTGAACAATACGCCACCGCAGGTAAAAAGCACGGGCCAGCAACAGGCCACCCAGGTCGAACGCAAACTGCTGCGCAATGAGGCCAGCAAGCAGTTTGCCAGTGCCGAAGCGGCAGCACTGGCCGGTGATATTGCCCGTTCTGAGCTGGCAGATACCGGCAGCACAGCACTGGCAGAAACGGAACTGCAAGGGCTGTCTGCCAGCGGGCAGCGTGATGCCCTGCCGCGCAGTAACAGCGACACCGGCTCTGCCGGGTTGGGGCGGTCTGAGGCCGAGATCCGCCGTGTGCTGGAAGCCAACAAAAGCAGCCTGTATACGCTGTACAGCCGGGCATTGCGCAGTAACCCGCTGCTGACAGGCAAAGTGGTATTCGAGCTGGTGATTAACCCTGATGGCAGTCTGGCAGATGTCAGCATAGTACGCAGTGAGTTAAACGACAGCAAACTGGAGCGGCAACTGATGCTGCGGCTGCGCGCCGTTAACTTTGGCGCGGCCAATGTAGCGCTGACCCGCTCCACCTGGACCGTGGAGTTCTTACCGGGCTAAACCGGAGGTAAACGACAATGGCTAAATTGATGACAACGGCTGTGCTGGCTATGGCTGCAGTACTGTACGGTACTGTGGTACAGGCCGGCTCACTGGAGCAGGCCAGGCGCCTGCATGACCGGCTGGCCGGCGTACCGGCAGATGCGGCCACCTTAAGCCGGATGCAGGCACTGATAGACAGTGGTGACGCCAGCGGTGCGGCCATGCTGGCCATGCAGCACCCGGATTTTTACCGTACCACGCTAAAAGTGTTTAGCGCGGCGGCTACTAACCGGGATCTGGACGTATTTGAACCGCTGAATGACTACACGGCCACTGTCATTGGCCTGGTACGCGATGATATTGACTACAGGCAACTGCTGCAAACCGATATTCTGTATGTGGGGGCCGACAGCCTGGGGCTGCCGCCTTACCAGAGTAACAACAATGCGCACTATCTGGCGCTGGAACAGCAGGCGGTGGATCTGGCGCAATACCTGGAACCGCGGGCGCAAAGTACGCTGAACGCTATACCGGCCGAAGCAGCAGCCGGCGTGATGACCAGCCGCGCGGCAGCA
>CAZEGA010000391.1:0-2459 GCA_964511675.1 uncultured Rheinheimera sp. | reverse complement strand
GTGCTGTCTCAGCCTGCGCGGCATCCCTGCCGCTGCTGCGAAAGTACACCTTACCACTTCGCTGCTGATTTCGTTGTAACTTCACGTTATTCGCTTGTGCCATCCAATACACCAAGGTTTCCAGCGAAGACCGCAAACTGCTAAACAAGGCGTCTCCAGCAGGGATGCTGGAGAGGAGCCTACAAGGATGTATTTACGGCGTCCTTGTGTGCAGTTTGTGGTCGAAGCCTTTAGCTCGGTGTAAAGCTCAGCGGCAAGGAAATACTTTCTTCGCCGCCTTCGACAGCATGTCCCTGTGCTGTCTCAGCCTGCGCGGCATCCCTGCCGCTGCTGCGAAAGTACACCTTGCCACTTCGCTAATGGTTCCGATTCAGCGAATAATGCCACGTTGTTGCAACAATACCAGCAACTGCTGCACACTCTCTTCCAGCGAAGTGACTGAGGTGTCCAGCACTAAATCGGCCGCTGCCGGCGGCTCGTAGGGGTCGGAAATGCCGGTAAACTGGCTGATCTCACCGCGGCGCGCCTTTTGGTATAGGCCTTTTACATCACGCTGTTCGCATACATCCAACGGCGTAGCAATATGCACTTCAATAAACTTACCAGCCGGGATCAGGCTGCGTACCAGTTCCCGCTGACTACGATACGGCGAAATAAACGCACTTAATACCAGCAGGCCGGCATCGACCATTAAACCAGCCACCGCACCAACCCGGCGCAGGTTTTCGGTTCTGTCCTCGGCGCTAAAACCCAAATCGGCACATAGGCCGTGGCGCACGTTATCGCCATCCAACAGGTAAGTATGTTTACCCTGAGCCACTAACGCCTGCTCCAGCGCGTTGGCGACGGTAGATTTGCCTGAACCGGATAAACCGGTAAACCAGATCACCGCACTTTTATGGCCAAACAGCGCTTCGCGCTGCGGCACGCCGGTATCGTGTTGCTGCCATTTAATATTATTCATAGTGTTACATCATTTACTGAATAGCTCACGCACATCACGCGCCCCCCAATGCGGGAAGTGTTTACGGATCAGCGCATTTAATTCCAGCTCAAAGGCACTGATATCTGCGCTGGCCTGTTTTTCCTCTGCCAGTACCGTCTGAATTAAGCCGGCGGCAACAGTGGCATTGGTTAAACGGTCAATCAGAATAAAATTACCGGTACCCGGCTGGCTGTTAAAGCTGTCCAGCGGCAGGGTTTCGGTCAGTTCCAGTTCAACCAGCGCTATATCATTCATCACCACCTGCTCAGCAGCTTGCTGTGCCAGGGTATTAATATTTACTTTATGATCCAGCCGGTTAATGCTGACACTGGTTTTACGGCTGGCCAGTTTTAAATCGTATAAACGGCCGGCCTGCAAGGGTTGTTCATTAAACCAGACCAGATGTGCCAAAGCCCGGTTACTCAGGCTGACCGTATCATCAGACGGCACCAGCCAATCGCCGCGGCTGATATCAATTTCATCGTTCAGCGTCAGCGTAATGGCCTGACCGGCAGTGGCTGACGGCTGCTCACCGGCAAAGCTAACAATCTGTTTAATGGTGCTTTTTTTACCGGATGGATAAGCCGTTACTGCCTGGCCCACAGCGAGGCGGCCACTGACCAGAGTACCGGCGAAACCACGGAAGTTAAGATCAGGCCGGTTAACATACTGTACCGGGAAGCGGGTAGCTGCGCCACCGCGCTGTGGGATCGGCAGAGTTTCCAGCCGGGGTAACAAGGCCGTGCCGCTGTACCATGGCATATTGGCCGACAGGGTGAGGATATTCTCGCCTTTTAACGCACTGATCGGCACCACATCTACCGTTGGCACCTGTAATTGTGCCATCAGTGCCTGCACATCCTGGTTAATCTGGTTAAATTTGGCCTCATCGTAGCCAATAATATCCATCTTATTGACCGCAACAATCAGGTGTTTAATGCCAAGCAGGGCGCAAATAAAGCTGTGGCGCCGGGTTTGGGTCTGTACGCCGTAACGGGCATCAATCAGCAGAATCGCCACATCAGAAGTGGAAGCACCGGTGGCCATATTACGGGTATATTGCTCATGGCCCGGCGTATCGGCCAGAATAAACTTACGCTCGGTGGTGGAAAAATAGCGGTAGGCCACATCTATGGTAATACCCTGCTCGCGTTCGGCCTGCAGGCCATCGACCAGCATTGCCAGTTCCAGCTCGCCGTCGCTGTTACGGCCTTTATGATCACGCTTTAATGCATCCAGCTGGTCATCATACAGCTGTTGGCTGTCGTGCAGCAGGCGGCCAATTAAGGTGCTTTTACCATCATCAACGCTGCCGCAGGTCAGCACCCGCAGCAGGCCTTTGTCCTGATGTTGCTGCAAATAGCCGCGAATACCCAGCGTATTCAGTTGTTCGTTTAACGAAGTGACTGCAGAAGTAGCTAACGCCGACATCAGAAATAACCCTCACGTTTTTTCAGTTCCATACCAGACTGAT
>CAZEGA010000390.1:712-2465 GCA_964511675.1 uncultured Rheinheimera sp. | reverse complement strand
CCAGTCCGGCAGAAAAAAGCCCACACCGTTTTGATCTCAGCCAGTGGCAGATCGACGAAGTACAAATACAGCTCAATGACAGCAGTTTTGACGAACAGTTAAAGCAGTGGCAACCCGACAGGGTGATGTTCGACCGCTTTATGCTCGAAGAACAGTTTGGCTGGCGTGTCGAGCAGCAGTGCCCGAATGCTTTGCGGTTACTGGATACTGAAGATCTGCATTTTTTACGTCTCGCCCGTCAGCAGGCGTTTAAAGCGGGCCGGGCTGTGACACTGGCTGATTTGCACAGTGAGCAGGCGCAGCGTGAGATCGCAGCTATTTACCGCTCTGATCTGACGCTGATTATTTCAGAGGCCGAAATGCAGCTTCTGACAGAGCATTTTAAAGTACCGGCAGAGCTTTTATGTTACAGCCCGTTCTGGCTGGAAATGCAACCCAAAGTGGAATTACCGGATTTTCAGCAGCGTCAGCATTTTGTCTCTATCGGCAATTTCCGGCATGAACCGAACTGGCAGGCGGTGCTGTGGTTGAAACAGCAGATCTGGCCTTTGATCCGTAAGCAATTACCTAAAGCCGAACTGCATATTTATGGTGCTTATCCGCCGCCCAAAGCGACCCAGTTGCATCAGCCTAAGGACGGTTTTTTGGTCAAAGGCTGGGCCGAAGATGCGGCACAGGTGCTGCGGGAAGCCAGGGTGTTGCTGGCGCCTTTGTCTTTTGGCGCTGGCCTGAAAGGCAAGTTTATCGACGCTATGCTGCAAGGCACTCCGAATGTTACCACTGCTGTTGGGGCTGAGGGGATGTTGCTGGATGGACAGTGGGCGGGTTTGGTCGCTCAAAGTGCCGAAGAGCTGGCTGCTGCTGCGGTCTCTTTGTATCAGCAGCAAGAGCTTTGGCTACAGGCGCAGCAACAGGGTTTTGCTATTTTGGCTGAATGTTTTGCGCAAAAACAACATCAACCCAGGGTCTGGCAGCAATTGATCACTGTGCAGCAGCAGCTTTCACAGCACAGATTAACAAATTTCACTGGCGCTATGCTCAGACATCATCAACATCGCAGCACCCAGTTTATGGCACAGTGGATTGAAGCAAAAACTAAACTGGCTCAGTTAAAGGCTGGTGAACAGGAGACGGATCAATGAGTGAAATAAGCCGTCAGGCTTTGGTACAGCTGCTGGATCAGGAATTACAAAATGGCCTGATTAAAGATTATTGCCCCAATGGCTTACAGGTTGAAGGCAAAAGCCAAATCAAAAAAATTGTCGCCGGTGTTACCGCATCACAAGCTTTATTGGATGCTGCTGTGGCCGCCGGTGCTGATGCGGTGATGGTGCATCATGGCTACTTCTGGAAAAATGAAGAGTATCCAATCACCGGTATTAAAAAACGCCGGCTGCAAACCTTGCTGCAACAGGATATCAACCTGATCGCCTACCATCTGCCGCTGGATGTGCATCCTGTGCTGGGCAATAACGCCCAACTGGCATTAAAGCTGGGCTTAACCAGTTGGCAGGCTGTGGCTGGTGTCAGCCCTGCCGGTGTCCTGATGCGCGGCACTTTAGCAAGCCCTGTGACCAGCCGGCAGATCGCGGATCGTTTGCAACTGGAATTAAACCGTACACCACTTTTGCATGCAGTATTGAATAAGCCAGTGACTGAACTGGCCTGGTGCACAGGCGGCGGCCAGTCCTATATCGAGCAGGCTTATGCCGCAGGCGCTGAACTTTTTATCAGCGGCGAAGTGTCTGAACAA
>CAZEGA010000390.1:0-702 GCA_964511675.1 uncultured Rheinheimera sp. | reverse complement strand
CAGCTCCCGTGAACTTGGCATCGATTTTATCGCAGCTGGACATCATGCTACGGAACGTTATGGCATCCAGGCGCTGGCAGACTTTGTTCAGCAGCGTACCGGGGTGATCTGCGAATTTATTGATATCGATAATCCGGCGTAGCGGGCAGGGGCAAAGGTGAGCAAAAAAAGGTGAGTAAAAAACAGCAGGACCGCAATTTTGATGGCATAGCGGGCAAGTTTCAGAAAAATATCTATCAGACCACCAAAGGCCGCTTACGCCAGGCGGTATTGCTGCGCGATTTTGCCGAATGTGCCGATTTACAAAAGCCGTGCCGAATTCTGGATGTGGGGGCAGGACAGGGTCAACTGGCGCTGGCGTTGGCACAGCAGGGCCATCAGGTCACGTTAACCGACTTGTCGCAGGACATGCTGGATATGGCGTTGCAGGATGCCAAAGAGCGGAGTGTCGAAGCGCAGATCCACTGCCATGCGCTGGCTTTGCAGCAGTTGGCAGAGCAGCAGTGGCCGCCTTTTCCTGTGGTGCTTTGCCATGCGGTACTGGAATGGCTGCATGAACCTGTAGAAGCGATCCGGCAATTGCGCGCTTTAGTGCAAACCGGCGGTTTACTCTCCTTGATGTTTTACAACAAAGATGCCAAGCGCCTGAGCAATATTATTTATGGCAACTTTAACTATGTGCTGCGCGATCTGGCATTTAAG
>CAZEGA010000389.1:0-2478 GCA_964511675.1 uncultured Rheinheimera sp. | reverse complement strand
CCGCCAAAGACGTGGTGCGCCACCCGATAGTGCAGCGGATTGTGATGGCGTATGAAGCCTTTGAAGCCGCCAGGCTGGCAGCAACAACCACAGCCAGGGGTGAATAATGGCCATTACGCTTGATTTACAGCTGGCCAGCGACAGCAGCGGTTTGCCGGCAGCCGCCCAGCTGCAGCAATGGCTGGAAGCAGCAATATTGCCCTTTCAGGCAGAAGCTGAGGTTACAGTGCGCATTGTCGGCAGCAGCGAAAGCCAGCAGCTTAACCACGACTATCGCGGCAAGGATAAACCGACCAATGTGCTGAGTTTCCCGTTTCAGTGCCCACCCGGTATTGAGCTGCCGCTGCTGGGCGATCTGGTGATCTGCGCGCCCGTAGTCGCAGCAGAAGCGGCTGAACAGCATAAAAGCCTGCACGCGCACTGGGCACATATGGTTGTACACGGAAGCTTGCATTTATTGGGATTTGACCATATAAATGACGACGATGCCGCGCAAATGGAAGCAGAAGAAATTACCATCTTGCAGCAACTCGGCTTCACTAACCCCTATTTGTTGGACGACGAATAGGTTTTTTTATTTGTATGGAGCAACAGTTCACCCATGAGTGACGATAATCCCCACTCTAGAAACGGTTCTGCCGGTAAGTCCTGGCTGGATAAAATAGCCAGCATCTTCAACGCAGAACCACAAGACTTATCCGACTTACAGGACATCATCAACGAAGCGCAGACGCGTGACCTGATCGATACCGACACCCACGGCATGCTGCAGGGCGTATTGGAAGTATCCAGTATGCGGGCACGCGATATTATGGTGCCTCGCTCGCAGATGGCCACCATAGACATCGACGACAGTGTCGAAGACATGCTGCCTGTCCTGCTGGAACACAATCACAGCCGTTACCCTGTGGTCAATGAAGACAAAGACCATATCGAAGGCATACTGCTGGTAAAAGACCTGCTGCAGTACGCACTTGACCCCGGCAAAACCGGCTGGCATCTGCGCGACTTACTGCGCCCGGCGGTGATCATTCCGGAAAGTAAACGGGTAGACGCGCTGTTAAAGGAGTTTCGCCAGAAGCGCTACCATATGGCGGTAGTGGTTGATGAATACGGTGGCGTGTCCGGCCTGGTGACCATTGAAGATATCCTGGAGCAAATTGTCGGCGACATTGAAGATGAGCACGACGATGAAGAAGAACACGATATCAAAAAAATGGCCTCACGCGTGTTTCAGGTCAGTGCCTTGACACCGCTGGATGAATTTAACGAAACCTTTAATACCGATTTTGACGAAGAAGATGCCGACACCATTGGCGGCATAGTGCTGCACGCTTTTGGCCATATGCCGGAGCGCGGCGAAAGCATTGAACTTAAAGGCCTGACCTTTAAAGTCAGTAAAGCCAACAGCCGCCGTCTGGTGCAATTGCAGGTGATCCGCGCCAAAGAACCGGCGGCAGCGGACGAAAGCTGACCCTGTGCCGGCAGTACTGTCCCGCTTACGTCCGGCCTTACCCCACCTGTTACTGCTGGCAGCAGGTGGCCTGACAACATTCGCCTATGCGCCTTATAGCCTGTGGTGGCTGCCACTGCTAACCGTGGCCGTGCTGGCGTATGCCATACAAACGCCGGTAACAGCCCGCCAGGCACTGCTGCGGGGTTTCAGCTTCGGCCTTGGCTGGTTTGCTGCCGGTGTCAGCTGGGTGCATGTCAGTATTGATCAGTTTGGCGGCCTGCCGCTGGCCGGCAGTCTGGGCCTGATGGCCCTGCTGGTAGCCTATCTGGCGTTATACCCTGCGCTGGCAGCTTATCTTGCGGCACGTTTAGCCAGCACAGCCACATTCCCGTTCGTTTTTGCCGCCTGCTGGGCCCTGGCCGAATGGCTGCGCAGCACTGTGCTGACCGGTTTTCCGTGGCTGTCGCTCGGTTACAGCCAGACCAGTGCCGGCCTGAATCAGCTGGCCCCGCTGATCGGTGAAACCGGTATCAGCTTTGTGCTGGTGTGCAGTGCGGCGGCTCTGGCGCAGCTGTTTAATATGCAGCGCGCCTTGCCCCGTTATGGCTATGCTGTTGCCGCCGGCGCTTTATTTGCGCTAAGCCCGCAGCTAAGCCGGCTGCAGGGCTGGCAATACAGCGGCGACAGCCTTTCTGTCCTGCTGGTACAGGGCAATATCAAACAGGAGCTGCGCTGGGCCCCCGAACAGGAATGGCCAACAATGCTCAAGTACCTGGACTTAACCCGGCCATATTTTCAGACTGACCTGGTGATCTGGCCCGAGGCCGCGATCCCGCAGTTAGAACCGCTGGCAGAAAGTTATCTTGAAAACCTGAATAATGCCGCGCTGTACAGCAACACTGCCGTGATCAGCGGCATTCTGGACTATGACTTTAAAACACAACAGGCCTGGAACAACCTGATAGTGCTGGGTAAACGCAGCCGGGACGCCACAACCGGCGACTATTTCTACGGCCATGGCA
>CAZEGA010000388.1:0-2479 GCA_964511675.1 uncultured Rheinheimera sp. | reverse complement strand
CTATGTAGCAAACTGGCCAGCGGCCCGGCGCCATGCCTGGCGTACCTTATTACAGGCGCGGGCGATAGAAAACCAGGCCTTTGTGCTGGGCTGTAACCGTGTTGGTATGGACGGTAACGGTATTGAATACAGTGGCGACAGCCTGATCGTCGATTATCTGGGGCAACCTGTCGCAGATAGTGCCCCGGCCCAGGCCGGAATACTGCGTGCTGCGTTAGACTATGCTGCTCTGGCGCAGTACCGGCAACAATTTCCGGCTCATCTGGACGCTGATACCTTTGTGCTGAGCTAAGCTTTTTACAGTCCTGCTGCGTTAATTTTCCGCTATTACAAGGAGCGGCTATGTCGCGCTTACACCCGACCGCGGTGATCTTCAGCGGTTTCTTCTTATTGGGTAACCTGATTATTCTCTGGGGTATGCTGCTGCCGGATATGGCGCGGGCACTGCAGATGGCGCCGGCTGTCAGCGGGGCGTTTTTCAGTTTAATGTCACTTGGCACTATTGCCGGCGCCGTGATCGGCGGTAAATATGTGCAGAAATTCCACTTTTTGCGTCTGTTCGCTGCGCTGGCCATTACGGCAGCGTTGTTGCTGAGCCTGTTATCTGTGCTGACGGACTGGCGCTGGCTGTTAGCGCTGATTGTGCTGGTGGGCCTGACGTATTCGGTCATGTTTACCATAGGCCATACCCTGATTGCCCGGCTGTTTGCCAGTAAGCGCGCTGCGATGATGGGGCTGATGGACTTTATGTTTAGCCTCGGCACCCTGGCCGCACCGTTATGGGTGGTTATGTTGTACTGGGTGCTGGATGACTGGCGCTGGCCGGTGCGCATTATTGCACTGTGTCTGTTGCTGGTGGGCCTGTACAGCTGGCGGGTAGCGCTAATGCAGCCGGTACTGGCAAACAGTCAGCCTGGTGCAGGCAAAAGCCTGTCTTACGTTGCTGTGTTGCGTCAGCCGGTTTTTCTGTTGCTGCTGCTGGTGATGGTGGGCTATGGCGCGGCAGAGTGGGGCCAGGGTAACTGGTTTGTCAGCTATGCCGTGGACGGCCTGGGGTATCAGGCCGAAACCGCCCGCCTGCTGCTGGCCTGGTTTACCGGTGGTATGGTCATTAGCCGGCTTGGTTTTGCCCTGTTGCTGCGCTGGCTGAAGGCGGCACAACTGATGTTGTTGCTGGGTGCCTTTACGGTGGCCGGCGCTTTTGTCGTTAAGCTGGCATCAGGTGCAGAGCTGCTGGCCCTGGGTAACTTGTTACTGGGGCTGGGTGTGGGCGGTTTGTTTCCGCTGATGCTGGCCACGGCGATGGATCTGGACAGCGACAATGGCCCGGTGTTATCCGGTATCGCCAGTATTGGCAGTTCGGTTGGCTTTCAGTTTGCCGGTCTGTTTACCGGTATTTGGGCGCAGCAGGCCGGTATTGCACAAGCGTTCTGGTTAGTGCCGCTGGCCAGTCTCTGGCTCTTGCTGTGCCTGTGGTTGTTTCAGCGTCGTTTAGGCAGGGCTTGACCCGCAGGCACTTCGCAGTAACACTGTATGCCCATTACTTACCTGAGTTGAGTCAGTGAGCGAAATTAACTGGGCTGCCCTGCAACAGGCAGCAAAGCAGGCCGCGGCGCAGGCTTATGCGCCTTACAGCAAGTTTCCTGTCGGTGTGGCTGTGCTGGCCGGCAGCGGTAAAATCTACAGCGGTTGTAATGTCGAAAATGCCTCTTACGGCGGTACTGTCTGTGCGGAGCGCAATGCCATAGCCGCTGCCGTGGTAGCGGGCGAGCGTAAGTTTGACGCGCTGCTGGTGTATACCCCGCAACCGCAGCTGACGCCGCCCTGCGGTATCTGCCGCCAGGTGATCGCCGAATTCTTTACACCAGATGCGCCGCTGGCCAGCTGCAATCATTTACAGCAGCAACAGCACTGGACCTTAGGCGAGCTGTTGCCCGCAGCCTTTACCCCAACCTATTTAGCTAACAGCAGCAAAGTTGGAGCTTAATACATGATCCCGCAGGAAATTATTAAAACCAAACGCCATGGCGGCACGTTAAGCCAGGCCGAAATTCAGCAATTTGTCCGTGGTCTGACCGACGACAGCTTCAGTGAGGGCCAGGTGGCCGCGCTGGCGATGGCCATTTACTTAAATGGCATGAGTGTGGATGAAACGGTTGCCTTAACACTGGCCATGCGTGACAGCGGCAGCGTACTGAACTGGCAGGGTAAGCTGCATGGCCCGGTGGTGGATAAACACAGCACCGGCGGCGTCGGGGATAAAGTCACGCTGATGCTGGCACCTATGGTGGCGGCCTGTGGCGCTTTTATGCCCAGCATTGCCGGCCGCGGCCTGGGCCATACCGGTGGCACAGTAGACAAACTGGAAACCATCCCCGGTTACAGTTGCACCCAGCCGCTGGACAAGATCCGGCAGCTATTGCCGCAGCTGGGCTGCGTGATTGTCGGCCGGTGCCAGCTGGCTGCTCTGGCCGACAAT
>CAZEGA010000387.1:0-2480 GCA_964511675.1 uncultured Rheinheimera sp. | reverse complement strand
GGCTCTTAAATGAGCAGGAATTTACTCAACCTGCTTGACGTGGGGAGTCATACCAGACGCCGCAAGCAGCGGCGAGCCTTAGCGAGTCCATCACCGAAGGTGCGATGCTGACTTGCCTTGTTATGCCTTACTTTCTGCAATCGAAGTGCTGTGCTGACCATGCACCACCACCATCAAGACACGAGTCGATTAAAAGCTGCTCCCTTGCATAGGGATACAGCATACCCAAAATTACAATTACTGTTATTAATTTAGCTAACCAGCTTGAGCGTAAGCTATGCCATTTAAACTGAAAAAATATGCCGAAAACTAATAACGCTAATCCACGCCAACCCCAAATGATGCCATTTTGATACCAAACATTTGGAAAATCAGTCGGTGGCCCGCCAGCAACCCAAAAAGAATACATACTTTGGTTCAAGCAAAGCAAACCGGCTACAACTAAGACCAACGTTAAGACGATTCTCAAAATCCTTTCTCGACGACTCACCTGACTTCCTTAGGCATAACGTTTGCCATAACCGGCGTGTAAAAGCAGAGCGAAGCGGCGCTTTTGCACGTCCGAGTTGATGGCGTTGTGTACGCCCAGCATGGGCATGAACTTATGAGGTGAAAGTCCTCTGTAGGAAGATCACCGTTTACCTTATTGGATCAATACAAGTAAACGATAACTACTAGTGAATGGCAAGGGCAAAATCGCGAGGTTTTGTCTGGAGGAAGCCGCTAGCAAAACTGCGAGCTGATGAACAAAAACCTCATATGAGGCGTAGGCTGAAGGCGAGCTGGCACAAGACAGCGAAGCCAAGTGATCTAACGGCCACCGTAAATGAGGCAGTTGCGCAGTGATAGTTCATGTTCTTATCTGGGGAGATCTGTTTACCGTGCGATCGGCCCAGCAACCAGTCAGGCTCTGGTATACAAGTGCCTCGGCCTTCAGAAGTCATCGCTCTGAGGGAGCAAACTAGATGAAAACCGATAGCGCGCTCAGGGGTAACTCTGAACGTGAGTAAACAGAAGTCAGCAGAGGGCATAGTAGCCAAATACCAGCCGTAATGGGCTGGACAAGGTGAAGGCCTAAACATTCAGAGAAGGAGGAGCCTTGTCAAACTTGAATACACGAATGCCGACCGGCAATGACGTGACTCAGCGTATTGGCCTGAAGCCAGCCTTTAGCAACAATCTGTTCGAACAAATGCTCCAACCGGCAAACTTACAGCAGGCATGGAGACAAGTTCGGGCCAATAAAGGAGCCGCAGGAGTTGATGGCATGACCGTCGATGAGTTTCCTGCATGGGTAAAGTCCGGTGGCTGGGAGACGGTAAAGTCTGAGTTATATTCCGGCGATTACCAACCCAAACCCGTTCGGCGCGTTGACATCGAGAAACCCGATGGAGGCAAGCGACTGCTTGGCATCCCAACGGTGACGGATCGCGTTATTCAACAAGCCATTGCTCAAGTGCTCACGCCCATTTTCGATCCAACCTTCTCAGAACACAGCTACGGGTTCCGAGCCGGACGAAATGGGCAACAAGCGGTGAAGCAGGTACAGCAAACCATTAAACAGAAACGGCGTATTGCCGTGGATGTTGATTTGTCTAAGTTCTTTGATCGTGTCAATCACGATTTGCTTATGTCGCTGTTGAACCGATGGGTTCATGACAAACAACTAAAGCAACTGATTGCACGATATCTTCGAGCTGGGTTTATCGATAACCAGCTTTTCCACGAGACGCGAGAAGGTGTACCGCAAGGTGGTCCATTATCACCGCTGCTGGCAAACATCATGCTTGACCCTCTGGACAAGGAACTGGAGCGGCGTAACCACAAGTTTGCTCGTTATGCTGATGATTTCATCATTCTGGTGAAAAGTCAGCGTGCCGGAGAACGTGTATTGCAAAGCGTCACTCACTACCTGCAAAACCGCTTAAAGCTTGTAATAAACACACAGAAAAGTAAGGTGGTGAAAACCAGTGAGAGTAAGTTCTTGGGATTTACATTCAAGAACGGACATATCAAATGGCACCCGAACACGCTGTTGAAATTTAAACAGCGAATACGGGAACTGACCAACCGAAACTGGGGCGTCAGCATGAGCTACCAGCTCTTTAAAACCAGCCAGTACATACGCGGCTGGATCAACTATTTTGGTATCGCCAATAGCTATCAGCTGTGCTGTGATCTGGATCACTGGATCCGACGCAGAGTACGAATGGCTTATTGGCGGCAATGGCGAAAACCACGCACCAAGGTAAGAAACTTAATGAGATTGGGTGTACATGTTCAAGCCGCAGTTGCGTGTGGAGTTACTAGCAAAGGTCCGTGGCGAAGCTCTAAAACCCCCGGGATCAATCAGGCATTATCTAATGAATTTTTGACGAAGGCAGGTTTAGTGACACTTCGCGAGGGATGGATCAAGCTTCACTACTCTGAGTGAAACGCCCTGTGCGGATCCGCATGCAGGGTGTTGTGGGGACTGGAGG
>CAZEGA010000386.1:521-2543 GCA_964511675.1 uncultured Rheinheimera sp. | reverse complement strand
GCCGCTGCGGCCGGGTAGCGGCCGGTATTTGTATCCGGCTGTACAGCGAAGAAGATTTTAACGGCCGCACCGAGTTTACCGATCCGGAAATTCTGCGCACCAATTTAGCCTCGGTCATTATGCAAATGCTGGCGCTTGGTTTGGGGGATATTGCCGCCTTCCCGTTTTTACAAAAGCCGGACAGCCGGTTTATTAATGATGGTATTAAATTACTGGAAGAGCTGGGTGCCATACCGCTTAACCGTGCCAGGCAGGGCTTGCAGCTAACCGAACTGGGTAAGAAACTGGCGCGTCTGCCGATAGATCCGCGTCTGGCCCGCATGGTGTTGTTTGCCGCCGATAACGGTGGCTTAAACGAGCTGCTGGTGCTGGCCGCTGCGCTGTCGATACAGGACCCGCGTGAGCGGCCGCTGGACAAACAGCAAAAGGCTGATCAGTGCCATGCACGTTTTGCCGATACCGATTCTGATTTTGCCAGCTGGCTTAAATTGTGGCAGTACCTGCAGGAGCAGCAGGAGACACTGAGCAATAATCAGTTTCGCCGTTTGTGCCGGCAGGAGTTTTTAAACTACCTGCGGGTGCGTGAGTGGCAGGACCTTACCGGCCAGCTTAGCCAGTTAATGCAGGAGCAGGGCTATAAGCTTACACAGCAAACTGCCGGTTATCAGGCTGTGCATCAGGCCATTTTAAGCGGTTTGCTGGGCCAGGTCGGTTTTAAAGACTCAGAAGCCGATTACTTAGGTCCGCGCCAGACCCGGTTTTATGTGTTTCCTGGCAGCCATTTATTTAAGCGCAAACCGAAATGGGTCGCCGCGGCCGAATGGGTAGAAACCAGCAAGCTGTATGCCCGTACGCTGGCGAAAATTGAACCGGAGTGGATAGAGCCGCTGGCGCAGCATCTGGTCAGCCGCAGCTACAGCGAACCGCACTGGGAGAAAAAGCGCGGCGCTGTAATTGCCTGGGAGCAGGTCAGTTTATATGGTCTGGTGATCGTACCCAAACGTGCGGTGCTGTACAGCAAAACAGATCCGGCGGTGTGTCACAGTATCTTTGTACGCGAAGCGCTGGTTAATCAGGAGCTTGGCAGCAATGATGCCTTTTTACAGCACAACCAGCGGCTGATTGACGATATTACCGCGCTGGAAGAGAAATCGCGCCGGCGCGATATTCTGGTAGACGAAGATACGCTGGCCGCATTTTATGCTGAACGCGTACCGCAATGGGCCAATAACCGTATCGACTTTGCCAAATGGTGGAAGAAAAAGCGCAGCGAAGATGCGGCTTACCTGAATTTTGATCCTGACAGCCTGCTAAACCGCGATACCAGCGATATTACCGCCGATAAATTCCCGGAAAGCTGGCGTCAGGGCAATTTAACCCTGCCGTTGCAGTATCACTTTGCCCCCGGCGAGGTGGATGACGGTGTCAGCCTGATCATTCCGCTGGCTTTGTTAAACCAGATAGAAGACAGCGGGTTTGACTGGCTGATCCCGGCACTGCGCCACGAATTGCTGGTCGCGCTGATTAAATCGCTGCCCAAGCAATACCGGCGTAACTTTGTGCCGGCACCCAACTATGCCGATGCGCTAATGCAGACGATAAGCCCGGATGACGGCAAATTGCTGAGCGCCATTAGCAACCGGTTAAAGCGGATGTCTGGTGTGACAATTGCCGAAGAGGCCTGGGATCTGACCAGTATAGCCGCGCATTTAAAAATGAATTTTAAGGTGGTAGATGATAACGGCAACACCCTGCAGCAGAGCCGCTCGCTCAGCCTGTTAAAACAAGGTTTGCAGGGCGAAGTGCAGCAAAGCTTAAGCCAGGTGGCCGAGCAGGGCATAGAGCAGGATAAGTTAACACAGTGGAGCTTTGGCAAGCTGCCGCGCGAGTATGTAAAACTGCAGGCCGGTTATGAAATTAAAGCCTTTCCGGCGTTAGTGGACGAGCGTGATTCTGTGGCCATTAAACTGCTGGATAACCCGCTGCAGGCGCTGGAAACCACTAAGCTTGGCCTGCGCCGTT
>CAZEGA010000386.1:0-511 GCA_964511675.1 uncultured Rheinheimera sp. | reverse complement strand
TATTGCTGCTGAATATTCCGTCACCGGTAAAATACCTGCAGGAATCGTTGCCGAATAAAGCCAAGCTCGGGCTGTATTTTAACCCGTTTGGCCGCGTGCTGGAGCTGATAGATGATTGTATCGCCGCCGGCGTCGATGCGCTGGTTGCGCAATCTGAGCTGCCGGACAATGACAGCAGCTTTGCTGCCCTGCGCGAAAAAGTACGCGCCGGGCTTGGCGATACGGTGCTGGCGATTGCCCTGCAGGCAGAGCAGATCCTGACGCTGTACCATGACATCCAGAAGCGGTTAAAAGGTAAAGTGGATCTGGCCCATGTGCAGTCGCAGGGCGATATAAAGCAGCAGCTGCACGAGCTTATTTTCAAAGGTTTTGTCAGCAGCCACGGCGCGGCGCGGCTGGATGACATTCTGCGTTATTTACAGGCGCTGCAAAAACGGCTGGAAAAACTGCCGGTTGATCCGCAGCGTGACCGGTTATTGATGCACGAGTATCAAAAAGCAGCCGATGCTTA
>CAZEGA010000385.1:315-2549 GCA_964511675.1 uncultured Rheinheimera sp. | reverse complement strand
CATAGATAAAACGCGGCAAGGTCGTGGTTTTGGCCTGTTCGATGGCAGCAAGCAGTTTCAGGGCCGATTTTTCTGCCATCCGCTCCAGACCAACCAGGGCGCTCATTTGCAACTGATAAATATCGGCCGGCGTTTTTACCAGTTGCTGCTCCACCAGCTGATCGACCAGTTTCTCGCCCAGCCCTTCAATATCCATGGCTTTGCGTGACACAAAGTGTTTAATCGACTCTTTTAACTGGGCAGCGCAAAACAAGCCGCCGCTGCAACGCGCTATGGCTTCGCCACTGATCCGCTCTATGGCTGAACCACACACCGGGCAGGTAGCAGGAAATACAATATCGCGCGCAAAGTCCGGCCGCCGCTCCTGTACCACCGAGACAATTTGCGGGATCACATCACCGGCGCGGCGCACAACGACACTGTCGCCGATTTTAATACCCAGCCGGTCAATTTCATCCTGGTTATGCAAGGTGGCATTACTTACCGTAACGCCGCCCACCACAACCGGCTCCAGCCGCGCCACCGGCGTAATGGCACCGGTGCGGCCGACCTGAAACTCGACATCCAGCAAGGTAGTCAGCATTTCCTGCTGCTGTGCCAGATCGGCTACTTTAACCACCACACCGTCAATTTCATACGCCAGCTCAGCACGGCGGTTTAAAATATCCTGATAGTACTGCAGCACCGCCGCCGCACCGTGTAACAGGCGGATTTCCGGGCACACCGGCAGCCCCCAGCTTTTTAACTGCTGCAGGCGCTGATGATGGCTTTTGCTGTCCAGGACCAGAGCGCTGTCTTCTACTGCGCCAACGGCATAGGCATAAAACATCAGCGGCCGGATCGCGGTAATACGCGGGTCGAGCTGGCGCAGGCTGCCTGCTGCGGCATTGCGCGGGTTGGCAAACACTTTATCGCCACTGGCGCGGGCTTTGTCATTCATCGAGTTAAAACCGGCCAGCGGCATAAACACCTCACCGCGTACT
This sequence comes from uncultured Rheinheimera sp., assembly GCA_964511675.1. Classification (GTDB taxonomy): domain Bacteria; phylum Pseudomonadota; class Gammaproteobacteria; order Enterobacterales; family Alteromonadaceae; genus Alishewanella. The sequence continues at coordinate 1,566 of CAZEGA010000385.1, read as the reverse complement.
TCCAGTACCTGTGGCACTGCGTTGCCCTGCAACTTTAGCGGCACAGCCCGGATCGTTTTGACATTGGCGGTAATATCCTCGCCGGTAAAGCCATCGCCCCGGGTAGCAGCCTGCACCAGCACACCGTTTTCATAGCGGATACTGACCGCCAGACCGTCCAGCTTGGGCTCGCAGCAAAAACTGAATTCAGCACTGCTGTCCAGCCGGTCAGCCATACGTTTGCAAAAAGCATGAAACTCTGCGGCATCAAAGGCGTTGTCCAGTGACAACATCGGTACACTGTGGCTGATCTGGCCAAATTTCGCCAACGGGGCACCGCCAATCCGCTGTGTCGGCGAGTCGGCACTGACGTACTGCGGATATTCCTGCTCCAGTTGCTGCAGTTCGCGGTACAGCCTGTCGTACTCAGCATCCGGCACTGTAGGGTCGTCCAGTACATAGTACTGATAACTGTATTGTTCCAGTGTGCTGCGCAGCTGTTGTATGCGCAATAAAGTTGTATCGGTCATGATAAAGCGGGCCTGAATAAAAAACTGTCTGAGTTTGCCATAACAAAAACGGCAGGACTACTGCCTGCCGTTTCAGCTGATGCTATTTTCGCCGCTAGCCGTGAATAAGCTGCTGGCGCTGAAATTCACGGATTTTATCCACATAGTGGCGCACCGTTTGTACCGTCAGCACACTGCGCTGGCCGTCTAACACCTGGCCGCCGAACTCTTCTGCCAGCTTTTTCGCTGCATTGTGCATCAGGTTAAAGTTGCCAAGCGCCTCGCCCGGGCCTGGCAGGGTCATAAACAGGCTGACACCACGGGTACTGAGCTTGTCGATATTTTCCAGATCAAAGGTGCCCGGGTTAAACATATTGGCCAGGCTGAACAGCACGGCCCCTGAGCCGGAACTGTCCTGATGGCGGTGAAAAATATCCATCTCACCGTATTTAAAGCCCAGCGTGAGCAGCGCAGCTAACAGATCCGGCCCGTGCATCTCTTTATGCTCCGGCAACAGCACGTACAAAATCAGCACTTCTGCCGGCCCGGCAGCTGCTGCGGCCGGCGGTTGTCCGGTATGCTCTGCCAGCGGCTCGCTCAAGGCATCCTGCTGCAGCTCTGTTTCACTAAGGGCGCTGAAATGCAGTTGCGGCTCCTGCGGTTCATCAAACGGCAGTTCGCTTTGTGCCTCTGCGGGCAATTCTTCGCGCTTTAGCGCCGGTTTAACCGGCTGGCTGCGTTTGAAAGCCGACGCTTTAGCCAC
>CAZEGA010000385.1:0-305 GCA_964511675.1 uncultured Rheinheimera sp. | reverse complement strand
CGGGCCAACCCCTAACTCATCAAAACCATCGGCCTTTTCGCTGCTATCAGCTGCCGACTCGTCATAATACCGGTGCTTTGGCTGGCCGGCATTTTTGCGCACCGTCCATAAGCCGTGTAATAACAAGCCGCCGAGCACCAGAGCACCAATAATGATAAAAATTAAACGTAATTCGTCAGCCATATGATTACCTTTTATTAAGAGGCTGCTGCCATTTTTACAGCATCATCCACATCTACCGCAACCACACGCGACACGCCAGGCTCCTGCATTGTCACCCCCATCAGTTGCGCTGCCATTTCCAT
>CAZEGA010000384.1:0-2552 GCA_964511675.1 uncultured Rheinheimera sp. | reverse complement strand
CCTACTTTAGAACTAGGCTGCTTACCGAGTTTGCCGGTAATAAACCAGCCCGCTTCGGCCAGTGCAGTTAAATCCACCCCGTGCGTAATGCCAAGGCCGTTTAATAAATACACCACATCTTCAGTGGCAACATTACCTGACGCCCCGACGGCATAAGGGCAGCCACCCAAACCGGCTACGGCACTGTCAATCACAGCAATACCACGGCTTAGGGCCACGTAAATATTGGTTAACGCCTGGCCGTAAGTGTCATGAAAATGCACCGCTAACTGCTCTGTTGACACCACAGCGAGCACCGCATCCAGCATGGCGTTCACTTTATCCGGTGTGCCGACGCCTATGGTATCGCCGAGCGAAATTTCATAGCAGCCCATATCCAGCAACGCTTTGGCAACCCGCGCCACTTCTGCGGGGGCCACATCGCCCTGATACGGACAGCCGACTACACAGGACACATAACCGCGTACGTTAATGCCATCGGCTTTGGCGGCGTCCAGCACCGGTGTAAAACGCGCCAGGCTTTCGGCAATAGAGCAGTTAATGTTTTTCTGGCTGAATGCCTCAGACGCCGCACCGAAGATAGCAACTTCAGTAGCCCCGGCAGCTCTGGCGGCTTCATAACCTTTCAGGTTTGGCGTAAGGGCGGCATAGGTGACATTGGCATTACGGCTGATCCCGGCAAATACCTCGCTTGAGTCGGCCATTTGCGGCACCCACTTTGGCGAGACAAAGGCACCGCTTTCAATGTAGTTGTGACCAGCGCTGGTCAGCATATCAATCAATGCTATTTTATCGGCGGTGGCGACACTGGCCTCATTTTGCAGGCCATCACGCGGGCCAACTTCAACTATGCGTACTGAAACAGGAAAACTCATGCTTGCTCCGCAGTAAAATCCACCAGCTGGGCACCGTCTTTCACCAGATCGCCGGCGGCGTAGAATACTTCATTCACCACACCGTTTTTCGGCGCCTTAATGCTGTATTCCATTTTCATCGCTTCCATAATCACCAGCGTATCGCCGGCTTTTACCTGCTGACCGGAGCTGACTAACACCGCTACTATAGTGCCGTTCATCGGTGCGGTTAAACTGCCCGCAGTATCGGCACCGTCAGCTTCAGGTATCACTTCGGTCTGGTAGATAAAATCGTAGCGCTGATGCTTGATAAACACACTGATGGTCTGCTGATACTGGCTTACCCGGACTTTGGTTTTATGTTCGCCCAGAGTGGCACTGAGTTCATCGCCTTTTAAGCTGGCCTGACACAGCAATTGCTGCCCGGCCAGTTGCACTTGATATTGCTCCTGCAACTGCCGGATCTGCAAGGTGTGGCTGGTATCGGCCTGAAGCAGTGTCAGTTGCACGGTCGGCGTTTCGTTTACCCGCCAGCCGTGGCTGTATTGCCAGGGGCTGAACTGACTGTTTTGCTGTACCGGAGCTTTTTGTTTTTCCAGCAGATAAAGTGCTGCCAGCACCAGCGCCTGATTATTTTCGTTATTGGCTGGTGCAAACAGCGTGTCCTGATGCTGGGTAATAAAGTTGGTATCCAGTTCGGCGGCTTTAAAGGCCGGGTGTTCGGTTAAACTGGTTAAAAAGCCAAGATTGGTGGTCACACCGGCTATGCGGTAGTCATCCAGCGCGCGTAACATACGGGCAATGGCACGGTCGCGGCTTTCATCCCACACAATCAGCTTGGCGATCATCGGATCGTAAAACGGCGACACTTCATCGTTTTCCACCACCCCGGTATCGACCCGTACATGGCGGCTGGCCTCCGGCTGGCGCAAATAGGTCAGTTTGCCGGTGGCAGGCAGGAAGTCGTTATCCGGGTCTTCGGCATAAACGCGCACTTCAATGGCATGGCCATCAATTTGGATCTGCTGTTGCGTTAATGGCAGCTTTTCACCAGCAGCCACCAGCAGCTGCCATTTAACTAAGTCCTGACCGGTGATCATCTCAGTAACCGGGTGCTCTACCTGCAGCCGGGTGTTCATTTCCATAAAGTAGAAAGCGCCGTCTTCATCGAACAGGAATTCCACCGTACCGGCACCACGGTAATTAATGGCCTGAGCGGCTTTTACCGCCGCTTCGCCCATGGCCTGGCGCTGTGCGGCACTAAAATTCGGCGCGGGGGCTTCTTCGATGACTTTCTGGTGGCGGCGCTGAATAGAGCAGTCGCGCTCGGCCAGGTACACCGCGTTGCCGTGGTTGTCGGCAAACACCTGAATTTCAATATGCCGTGGTTTGGTTAAATAACGCTCCAGCAGCATTTTGTCATTACCGAAACCGGCTTTGGCTTCGCGCCGGGCACTGGCCAGCGCATCGGCAAACTCTGCCTGTTGCCACACCACGCGCATGCCTTTACCGCCGCCGCCGTAGGCTGCTTTCAGCAGTTGCGGATAGCCGATGTTTTCAGACTCACGCTGCAGCACGTCATCGGACTGATCATCGCCATGATAGCCGGGCACCAGCGGTACGCCAGCTTTGGCCATAATCTCTTTTGCCGCGCTTTTGGAACCCATAGCGGTAATAGCGCCGACCGGCGGGCCGATA
>CAZEGA010000383.1:0-2568 GCA_964511675.1 uncultured Rheinheimera sp. | reverse complement strand
CACAAAATCACCGATTTGCAACCGCAGTTACCGCCGGGTGTGCGGCCACCACAGGTGAAAGATGATTTTGGCGATGTGTTCGGTATTTTGTATGCGCTAACCGGGGATGGTTACAGCGATGACGAACTGCGTGATTATGTTGATTTTCTGCGCCGTGAGCTGGTGCTGATCCCCAGTGTCGGCAAAGTCGCGGTAGGGGGCGAGCAGCAGGAGCAGGTTATTGTTGAAATTTCCCGGCCACGCCTTACGGCGCTGGGTATAGCGCCACAAACCATAGCCGCCTTGCTGCAAAGCCAGAATATGGTGGCCAATGCCGGCTCGATTAAAGTGGGCCCGGACCGGCTGCGGATCTACCCGACCGGCGAGTTTCAGGCGGTATCCGAGCTGGAAAGCCTGATCATCTCCAGCCCGGATTCGAAAGAGCTGATTTACCTGGGCGATGTGGCACGGGTATACCGCGAAAATGCGGAAACACCGGCGCAGTTACTGCGTTTTGGCGGCCAGAATGCGCTGACGCTGGGGGTGTCGTTCAGTGCCGGGGTTAACGTGGTGCAGGCCGGCGAGCAAATTCGCCAGCGCCTGCAGCAGCTGGAATACAACAAGCCGGTTGGTATGGTGCTGCATACCATTTATAACCAGCCGGATGAAGTGGCACAGTCGGTCAGTGGTTTTATTATTAACCTGGCAGAAGCGGTCGTTATTGTTATTGTGGTGTTGCTGTTGTTTATGGGGCTGCGCAGCGGTGTGCTGATTGGCCTTATCCTGCTGCTGACTGTACTGGGCAGCTTTATTTTTATGCGCTATATGCAGATTGAACTGCAACGCGTATCGCTTGGCGCCCTGATCATTGCACTGGGTATGCTGGTCGATAACGCTATTGTGATTACCGAAGGCATTTTAATTGGCATGCAGCGCCGGTTAAAACTGGCTGATGCGGCCAGCCTTATTGTGAAACAAACCCAGTGGCCGCTGCTTGGCGCCACGGTAATTGCTATTGCGGCGTTTGCGCCTATCGGTTTATCCAGCGATGCCACCGGCGAATTTGCCGGCAGCCTGTTCTGGGTGCTGCTGGTGTCTCTGCTGCTAAGCTGGGTGACCGCCATTACCTTAACACCGTTTTTTGCCAGTATGCTGTTTAAAGATAAGCTGCAGCAGGACGACAGCGCAGCAGAAATGCTGTACCAGGGCGCTATTTTCACTGTGTACCGTAAATTACTGTATATTGCCCTGCGCTACCGGCTGGCTACTTATACCCTGACACTGGGCTTGCTGGTGGTGGCAGTCGTCGGCTTTGGCAACGTAAAACAGGTATTTTTCCCGCCGTCGAATACGCCGATTTTTCTGATCGACTTATGGCAACCGGAAGGCAGCGATATCCGCCATTCGGCAGAAGATGCGGTGCAACTGATGAACTACCTGCTGGCACAAACCGGCGTCAGTCATGTTACCAGCACCAGTGGCCGTGGCGCTGAGCGCTTTATGCTGACGTATCAGCCGGAAAAAAACTTTGCCGCCTACAGCCAGCTGATCGTGCGCGCCCAAACGCTGGAGCAGTTACCCGGTTTAATGCAGCTGAGCCGCGACTATATCACTGAGCAGCTGCCACGCCTGCAATATAAGCTGCTGCGGCTGGAGGTGGGGCCGTCAACCCCGGCAAAAATCGAAGCGCGTTTCAGCGGTGCCGATCCGGATGTGTTAAGACGCCTGGCAGCTCAGGCAAAAGCCATTTTGCAGGCCGATGGCCGTGCGGTCAGTATTCGTGACAACTGGCGCGAACGGACCAAGCTGATCAGGCCGCGCTTTAATGAAGCCATGGCGCGCCGTGCCGGTATCAGCAAGCAGGACATTGACGAAGTGCTGCTAAGCAGCATGTCAGGCCGCACTGTCGGTATTTACCGGGATGGTACCCACCTGCTGCCGATTGTGGCCCGCTCACCGCTGGCCGAGCGCGACAATCTGGACGCCCTGTACGACTTGCAGGTCTACAGCAATAAACTGCAGCGTTATGTGCCCATTACCCAGGTGGTAACAGGCTTTGATCTGGTATGGGAAGATGCGCAAATTCAGCGCCGTGACCGCAAGCGTACCGTTACCGTTATGGCTGATCACGATAATTTGTCGGATGATACCGCCACCGCATTATTGGCGCGGGTGAAAGCGGAGATCGAGGCCATTGACCTGCCAACCGGTTATTTCCTTAACTGGGGCGGCGAGTATGAAGCGCAGCAAAAAGCACAGCAAGCCTTGTTCAGCTCGTTACCGCTGGGTTATCTGTTTATGTTCGTTATCACCGTGCTGTTGTTTAACTCGATGCGCAGTGCCCTGGTGATCTGGGCCTGTGTGCCGCTGGCAATTATTGGCGTCAGCTTTGGCCTGCTGTTGCTGGGCGCACCGTTTGGTTTTATTGCCCTGCTCGGGTTTTTAAGCCTGTCGGGTATGCTGGTAAAAAACTGCATCGTATTGCTGGAGCAGGTGAATATTGAGCTGGCGCAGGGCAAAGCGGCCTTTGATGCCGTATTTGACAGTGCGGTAAGCCGCGTGCGGCCGGTGTCTATGGCAGCCATTACC
>CAZEGA010000382.1:1284-2576 GCA_964511675.1 uncultured Rheinheimera sp. | reverse complement strand
CTCAGTGATATCTTTGCTGGGTATCGTCACGCTTTCGCCGCTGCTGATATCGGTCACACTGCGCTTGCTAATGGCATCAGACACGGCTTGCTTAATTTGCTGCTTATAGCGGCGGATAAAGCGCTGGCGGTTCACCGCGCTTTTATTCTTACCGTTAAGTCGTCTGTCGATAAAATGCGCCATACTGCCTCCGGCTAAGCCAGGTTACTGCGATTTGCGTACGCGCAGATACCATTCCGACAATAACCGCACCTGCTTACGGGTGTAGCCTTTTTCCATCATCCGGTTGACAAAGTCGTCGTGTTTTTTCTGATCATCGGTTGACGTTTTGGCGTTAAACGAAATAACCGGCAGCAGTTCTTCCGTGCTGGAGAACATTTTTTTCTCTATCACGGTGCGCAGCTTTTCATAACTGGTCCAGGTGGGGTTTTTGCCGTTGTTTTTCGCTTTGGCCCGCAGCACAAAGTTGACGATTTCATTGCGGAAATCTTTCGGGTTGCTGATACCGGCCGGTTTTTCAATTTTTTCCAGTTCGGCATTCAGCGCAGCGCGGTCAAACAACTGGCCGGTTTCCGGGTCGCGGTATTCCTGATCCTGTATCCAGAAGTCGGCATAGATCACATAGCGGTCAAAGATGTTCTGGCCGTATTCAGAATAAGATTCCAGGTAGGCGGTTTGAATTTCCTTACCGATAAACTCAATATATTTCGGGATCAGGTAGCCTTTTAAATGTTCCAGGTAGCGCTCGGCGACATCGGCCGGGAACTGCTCCCGTTCTATCTGTTGCTCCAGCACATAGAACAGGTGCACCGGGTTGGCAGCTACTTCCGTGCTGTCAAAGTTAAATACGCGCGATAAAATTTTAAAGGCAAAGCGGGTCGACAGCCCCGTCATGCCCTCATCGACACCGGCATAGTCGCGGTATTCCTGATACGACTTGGCTTTGGGATCGGTATCTTTTAAGCTTTCGCCGTCATAAACGCGCATTTTCGAGTACATACTGGAGTTTTCCGGCATTTTCAGCCGCGACAGCACGGCAAACTGTGCCAGTGCCGTTAAAGTGCCAGGAGCGCAGGGCGAGGTGTTAAGTTCACTGTGTTCCAGCAGTTTCTGGTAAATCCGCATTTCTTCACTGACCCGCAGGCAGTATGGCACTTTGACAATATATACCCGGTCAAGAAAGGCTTCGTTGTTTTTGTTATTACGGAACGTTTGCCATTCCGACTCGTTGCTGTGTGCCAGTATAATGCCGTCAAACGGCACCGAAGGGCTGGCCGCCCTGCCGTTTGACG
>CAZEGA010000382.1:0-1274 GCA_964511675.1 uncultured Rheinheimera sp. | reverse complement strand
CGTCAAACGGCAGGGCGGCCAGCCCTTCGGTGCCGTTGTAGTTACCTTCCTGGGTTGCCGTCAGCAGCGGGTGTAATACCTTGATCGGGGCCTTAAACATTTCGACAAATTCCATCAGGCCCTGGTTGGCGCGGCATAAGGCGCCGGAGTAGCTGTACGCATCCGGGTCATTCTGGGCAAAGTGCTCCAGTTTACGGATATCCACCTTACCCACCAGTGAAGCGATATCCTGGTTGTTCTCATCACCCGGCTCCGTTTTGGCAATGGCCAGCTGGTCCAGAACAGACGGGTATTTTTTCACCACCTTAAACTGGCTGATATCGCCGTTGTATTCGTGCAGCCGCTTGCTGGCCCAGGGCGACATAATGTTGCGCAGGTAACGTTTGGGAATGCCGTATTCCTGCGCCAGGATGTGGCCGTCTTCGTTGACATCGAACAGGCACAGCGGATGATCGTACACCGGCGAACCTTTCAGGTAGTAAATGGGCACCTGTTGCATCAGGTGTTTAAGTTTTTCTGCCAGTGAGGATTTACCGCCGCCGACCGGCCCCAGTAAATACAGGATTTGTTTGCGCTCTTCCAGCCCCTGGGCCGAATGTTTCAGGTAAGACACCATTTGTTCTATGGCATCTTCCATGCCGTAAAACTCAGAAAATGCCGGGTAACGCGCAATAACACGGTTAGAAAACAGCCGCGATAACTTAGGGTCCTGGGCGGTATCTGTCAGTTCCGGTTCGCCAATAGCCATCAGCAGGCGCTCTGCCGCGCTGGCATAGCAGCTCTTGTCGTTTTTGCATAACGCCAGAAATTCCTGGATAGTGTATTCTTCTTCTTTTGCCGCTTCGTAGCGTGATTTGTAGTGCTCGAAAATACTCATATGCACCTCCAGCTTTAAAAGATCGGGAAAGGGTAGCAGCCAAGCTGTTGCTTTAAGGTTAGACAGTAAAGTGCATTCCCGCCTGACTAATTGACCGTAAAATCTACGATTTTTTTCAGCGATAGGTGTGGGGACCGCAGGGATTTAAGCGCTTGCAGCGGGAAATTGTAAAGCTTAACGGACAAAAAACCCGGCAGCGCCGGGTTTGTCAGTCAGGGGGCGGTTAGCCGGCGAAATTGCCGCTGGCGAATTGCCAGTTAGCCAGTGCCCAGAAGGCATCCAGGTAGGTTGGCCGGGCATTGCGGTAATCAATATAGTACGCATGTTCCCACAGATCTACGGTCATCACCGGAGTTAAGCTGGTATCGGTTAATGGCGTGGCCGCATTGCTGGTATT
>CAZEGA010000381.1:0-2595 GCA_964511675.1 uncultured Rheinheimera sp. | reverse complement strand
TGAAGCAAAACAAACAAATAAGAGTACAGAACCAAATAGCCAAAAAAACAATGAACAAAATAAAAATAGCTCTACCTCATCAGTTAACGCCACAACAACAGGCCGGATATGGTTTAACCGAACTGGAACGCCCGCTGGAATCGCTGGTTGAAATGGCCTGCCTGCTGCACGATATTGGCAACCCGCCGTTTGGCCACAGCGGTGAGGCCGCCATAAACCGCTGGTTCAGTGCCCGGCTGCCACAGCCCGCCAACACAGAGCATCCGGCTGTCGCCGCCTTGTGGCAACAGCTGCATACCGAGTTGTGCCAGTTTGAAGGCAATGCCCAGGCAATACGGCTGGTACACAGCCTGCAGCAGATGAACCTGACCTATACCCAGGTAGCCTGTATTTTAAAATACACCCGCCCGGCCACCGAACCTGCGCCAGATCAGCAGGATGAAAAGCATTACCTGAAGAAAAAGCCGGGGTTTTATTTTGCCGAACAACCCTATGTGCAAACCCTGTGCGAACAGTTGCAGATAGCGCCTTACTGCCGCCACCCATTAAGCTACATCATGGAAGCTGCCGATGATATTTCCTATTGCCTGGCCGACATTGAAGATGCCGTGGAAAAAGGCATTCTGGCACTAAGCGAACTGACCACCCTGCTGAAAAACGCGTTTGCCCGCTATGAGCCGGAAGACCGGCCGTTAACCGGGCTGTATGGTAAACAAAAGCGCTTTGCCGACATCCTCGATAAAGCCCTGCAGGACGCCACTGCAGATCCGGTTATCAATACCACTTCCGAGTTTTTTATTAAATTGCGGGTCGGCATTATCCACCCGCTGGTGTCTTACGCCGCCAGCCAGTTTATCGGCAATATCAGCAGCATTTATGCCGGGCAGCTGAACCGCGCACTGCTGGAAGATAACAGCCAGTACCATGCCGTAACCAAAACCTTTAAGCAGGTTGCCCTGGCGCATGTGTTCAGCCACAGTGAGGTAGAAACCCTGGAGCTGCAGGGTTTCCGCATTATTTCCGGCCTGCTGGATACCTACAAACCGTTACTTGACCTGCATGCCGCTGCATTTGCCCAGGTTATTGCTGCCAGCGGCAGTAAAGCGCATCCGGTTGAGACCCGGCTGGCGAGAAAACTGCCGGCAAAGCACTTATCCGCCTATAAAAAAGCGCTGGCAGGTATAAACCAGCCAGCAGAATTGCAGGAAGTGTACGAATTTTACTACCGTTGCCGCCTGCTGCAGGACTACATTAGCGGCATGACCGACCATTTTGCCTTTGACGAGTACCAGACCCTGGTTAACTGCCAAAGCCGCTAATAACGCCACGGCGGTCATTGCCGGCCCTAAGGCAGTTGTAACCGGGCAAACAGCCAGTCCAGCGCCTGTTTGATCTGCTCTGGCTGCTGTACCGGTACCAGATGATCGCTGTTACTCAGCGCTATATACTGGCCATTAGACAGCGATGCCTGCTCTGCACTCCAGGCACGGCCTTCCTGCTGCCATTGCCGCAGCGCCTCAGCCAGTTCCGGTTCGTCTTGTGCCTGTTCGATTTGCTGTTGTTCAAAATCACTGTCAATCACGCTTACCGGTATGGCCGAAACCATGGGCAGCCCGGCATAACCGTCCAGGTCGGCAATATAACCGGCAATTTCAATGGCACGGGCCTGCTGCTGCGGAATAAGTAAACGCAGCTGCATGATCTGTTCAAAATAGCTCCAGTCCAGCTGCACATCATGCTCTGCGACCAGTTGCTGTATTTCGCTGTATTCGAGCTCCAGCTTGTCTTGTGTTCTGGCGGTCCAGTTGCCGGCAGCCAGGTGTGGCAACAGCACCGGTAAATTGGCCAGATACCAGTCTGCCGGATAGCCCTGGTACAGGCTTAACGAATGCGGCAGCGGAATATCGGGGTCGATGTATAACATGGCCTTGATATCAAACTGCTGCTGATGCTGCTGGTAAAACCAGCGCGCACTGATACTGCTGCTGGAAAATGCGACCAGTGCCAGTTGGGTTTCCTGCAGCTGCTGCAGCACCAGCGCCAGATCATCCGCAAAACGGCGGTAAGACAGCTCGTCCGCGCTGCTGCTGAAAGCATTGCCCAGCCGGTCAATACTGTATACCCGGTACTGTTGTGCCAGTAACGGCTGCAACGCAGCAAACCAGGCGCTGTCGCTGTGATAGTTATAATTTGGCCCGGCCAGCAGCACTACCGCCGGCCCAGGGTTATCCAGCCCCATAGCGCGGACATGAAACTGCCCCTGCTCTGTCGTTACCAGCCGGGAATGTTCCGGTAATTCCGGCTGCTCCAGCTCGGCGAAAAATTTCAGGATCTCGTGGCTGGTGTCAAACCCGGTAAACTGCCAGCTATGGCCGCCGCCAGGCATACTGTATAGCTGGAATTTCTGCCGGCCATTATGGTAACTGGTCAGGTTGGTATGCGGCCCCGGCGTTTTATGTAACGCATACGGCAAGGCGGCATTTTTTTCTGCCATTAAGGCTATCGCAGCAGGTGAGCTGATCAGGCCAAAGTTGCGATCCGTCAGCCCCTGGTAGGGCAGCACGGTGTCTGCCGTACCATGGACCATCATCAGCG
>CAZEGA010000380.1:0-2598 GCA_964511675.1 uncultured Rheinheimera sp. | reverse complement strand
GCTGGCATGAGTGTGGTGATTAAATGACCACTCGTAATCTCACCCTGTTTAAGTAGCGTAAATACCAGTGATTGGTTTAAGGAAGTGGGAGAAAATGGATCTAAACTTGCAGTTTCTTCTCAGTCTTTTCTCCAGCCTTCTTCAACTGCTATTAGTTTTCGGGCAGACCAGCCAGATAATCCTAATCAAGCGGTACTGAACATCATGAATGTAAACGAGCACTTTATTGATCTTTTTTCACGCGAGAGGTTGCTTGGTAGTGGATTAAATAAACAGGGTGTTGTCTTGAACTCTTCTGCCGCAAAAATGTTAGGTTACGATGCCCCTGCTAATGCAATAGGCGCAAGACTATTTGCAGATGATCCCTTCCTACTAGGCTTTGAAAATGGAGATAGTATCCGAGTAAATGGAATTATAGAAAATCTCCCTCATTTTGGAAATATAAATAAAGACATTGCTGTCGTGTATGCCGATATAGCACTGTTACCGCCATTGCATCAATTTCATGTTTATGCAAAGGATACTTACATTGATATAGCCAAACAAAGTGTAGGGCAGTTTGTAAAAACACAAAATGATTGGGGCATTAAAACTGGAGAGTTTTTAGCGGACCAGCTTAACTTTCACAATAAGACAATAAATTTTTTAATTTATTTTTGTTTGCTCTTAGGTTCAACTACGGCATTGTTGTCACTATCTGGATTTTATTATCAATTTCGTTCTTATGTAATGCAACAAGAAAATAATATTGCAGTTCATTTAGCATTGGGGGCCAAATTTTTCGATATTGTTGTTATTTTTACAAAGGTATTTACTCCAATTTTATTATTGTCTAGTTTTGGAGTTTTCATCTTTGCTAAAGCAGCATTGGCTTGGTTTGAAAATCAGTACCCACTAACAATTAATAGTAATTTCATTGTGGTTTATTCTTTACTCTCGCTTATTATATTAGTCTGCTTAACGGTTTTAGGTGTAAGTTGGTCTTTAAGTAACTCTAACATTAGCAATAAATTAAGAAGCATTGATTAACAATAGTTTTTATTTATTTTATATGTATTACGGCTAAATAACTTATAAGGGCACCTCGTGGCGTCAGCCCTTTTGCTTCCGATAAGTGACAACTATCTGCCAGAGGGCACCTGTCTGGCACTGACAACGGTACTATTTGAGTAACAGCAGGTTATTAGCTAGGCTAGAGCAGGATTAACTACAGGAAACTAATGATGGCACAATGGCTTAGCGGTACAGTTACAGATAACCATCACTGGCATAGCGATTTGTTCAGTCTTAAGGTAAAAACCGACCCGTTTGATTTTATTGCCGGCCAGTTTGTCCGTCTGGCGCTGAATACGCCGGATGGCCGGGTGCAACGTGCTTATTCACTGGTAAACAGCCCGGGCAGCAGTGAACAGGAGTTTCTGATCAGTACCGTGGCCGACGGTATACTGTCGCCTTTGCTGCAACAGCTGAAAATGGGCGACAACCTGGAGGTCAGTCAGCCGGCATCGGGCTTTTTTATCCTGGATGAAGTACCGGACGGCGATAACCTGTGGCTGATCTCCAGCGGTACCGGCATCGGACCTTATTTATCCATGCTGGGCACCCAGGCGTTGTGGCAGCGTTTTAAACATATCGTGCTGGTGCATACGGTACGTACCGTGGCCGATTTGGCCTACCGCGAATACATTCAGCACTGGCAACACCAATACCTGAACCAGTTGCATTATCAACCTGTGGTAACCCGCGAAGCGATGGCCGGCGCTTTAGATAAACGCCTGCCAGAGCTGATACAAACTGGTGAGTTACAACGGGCATGCAAACAGCCCCTTAATGAACGTTCACAGGTAATGTTGTGCGGTAACCCGCAAATGATTACCGACACCAAAGCCCTGCTGGAAAGCATGGGGCTGAAGAAAAACCTGCGCCGCGATCCGGGTAATATTACGGTTGAGCAATACTGGAAATAGGCTCTGCTACCGCCGTTAGCGGTGCTGACGGCAACAGGCCTACCGTGGTAATACGGACCCCTACCATATCACGTACGTATAACAGCACATCACCCGAGCCGGCCGTGCTGTCCTGCTCCGGCGCTGTACCAAGTGCCTGGCGCAATACTTCATCCAGTGTCGCGTCAGCCGGTGCCGCCAGCGCTATACCGTACGAATACAGCACATCTTCCACCCGGGTGGTGCCTTTCAGTTTCAGCTCGGTTTGTGGCAGTTCGTTAGCGGCGGCTTCTGCGGTAGCAGAGAAGACACTGTCAACAAAACTGCGGGTTTCCGGTTTTAATACAATAAACAGATGGTCGCCGGCGTAGAGCCAGGTTGAACCGCGCGGCGGGATCACCGAATTATTGCGGGTAATCATCGCCACCACAGTACCATCCGGCAACGCCGCCTGCGACAGGCGCCGCCCCACAGCCCGCGAATTTTCGCCCAGCGTATATTCAACGATATCGGCATCCACATCGCCCAGGGCGGTAATTTCCAGCGTAGCGGCCGGTGTGGCCGGTGGTGGCTCGGTCAGCCCCAGTTTACGCGCCACCAGCGGCAGTGTTGAGCCCTGCACAGTGGCAGAAATCAGCACCACGAAAAACAC
>CAZEGA010000379.1:0-2611 GCA_964511675.1 uncultured Rheinheimera sp. | reverse complement strand
GCAATTTGGCCAGATGCTGCTTTTTACCGGTATTATGCTGGTCAAAGGCAAACAGCTGCTGGCGCGTTTCCGCTTCCGGCATAGCGGGTATCGCTGCAGCCTGTCGTTCAGGTGCAATAGACGCCATTACCTGCTCTGCCGTAGTCAGTTTCGGCCGGCTACTGGCAATAGCGGCTACCCGGGCGATTTGCGCAGCCAGGCTATCCAGTTGCGCCAGCAACTGGCCGGCGGTTATTTGCCCGGTAGCCAACAGCGCCGCCGTGCTGCTAAGCAACGGGTCCAGTTCCAGTTCAGCATCTATCTGCGCCTTGGTGCGATACGCCACTTCCGCATCAGCCCCGGCATGGCCAAACAGCCGTACGGTAGATAAATGCAACACTGCCGGCTTGCGTTTGCTGCGCACATAGTCGGCAGCACGTCTGGCAATCTGGTAAGTTTGTGCTAAATCGCGGCTGTCGGCGGCAAAGTATTTCAGTGCTGGCCGGTCGGCTAAATCCTGCTCTATCCAGCCACTTGGAGTCGGGGTGGAAATGCCCAGGCCGTTATCTTCACAGACAAACAGTACCGGCACCGGCACTTGCTGGTAAGCCGCCCAGCAGGCCGAATTGATGGCACCCTGCGCGGTGGAATGGTTGGCCGAGGCATCACCAAAACTGCACAGCACTATCGCATCGTCCGGCCACTGCCCCTTGATACCCAGCCGCTGGCTTAAATCTATCGCAAAAGCGGCGCCAACCGCTTTAGGCAGCTGCGAAGCTATGGTACTGGTTTGCGGCGGAATATTCAGTGCCAGGCTACCCAGCACCTTATGCCGCCCACCGGAGATAGGGTCATCACTGCTGGCACAAAATGACAGCAACATATCGTACAGCGGCGTACTGCCAGGCAGCTGTTTGCTGCGCTCAATAAAAAACGCGCCGCTACGGTAATGCAAAAACGCCGGATCGGTCAAACGCAGTGCCGCCGCCACGGCGGCATTGCCTTCATGCCCTGCACTGCCGATGGTATAAAAGCTCTGGCCTTTGGCCTGCAACAAACGCGACTGTAAATCCAGCAGCCGGCTGCACAGCTGGCTGTGCCACAACTGATACAAGCTACTGAATTCAATACTGTGGTTACTGCTGTGGGCAGGCAACCGGCCGCTGCCAAGCCGCTGCCGGTATTCATTTACCCAGGGATGCACTGCCTCTGACATAACGCTTACTCCGCAGTTAGTTCATGCAATTGTCAGACGGTATCAGCCGCCAAATGCCTGTAAGCCGGTTTGCGCCCGGCCCAGGATCAGCGCATGCACATCATGGGTACCTTCGTAGGTATTTACCGCTTCGAGGTTCATTACATGGCGGATCACATGGTACTCGTCAGCAATGCCGTTACCACCATGCATATCGCGGGCAACGCGGGCTATATCCAGCGCCTTACCGCAGGAATTTCGTTTAATCAACGAAATAGTCTCAGGCGGCAGTATATGCTGATCCATCAGCCGCCCAGCCTGTAAACACGCCAGCAAGCCAATGCTGATCTCGGTTTGCATATCGGCCAGTTTTTTCTGTATCAGCTGATTCGCTGCCAGTGGCCGGCCAAACTGAATACGGTCCAGCGTGTACTGGCGCGCGGCATGCCAGCAAAATTCTGCCGCCCCCAGTGCACCCCAGGCGATACCATAACGGGCTTTATTTAAGCAGCCAAAAGGCCCTTTTAAACCACTGACATTGGGTAGCAAGGCGTCTTCGCCCACCTCAACGTTATCCATGACGATTTCGCCGGTAACAGAGGCCCGCAGCGAGAACTTGCCTTCAATTTTCGGTGCCGACAGCCCCTGCATGCCTTTTTCCAGCACAAAGCCGCGAATGTCTCCGTCCAGTTTGGCCCATACCACAAACACATCAGCGATAGGTGAGTTGGTGATCCACATTTTGCTGCCGTTTAACACATAACCGCCGGCGACTTTTTTGGCCGTGGTGCGCATACTGGCGGGGTCAGATCCCGCATCCGGCTCGGTTAAACCAAAACAGCCGACCCATTCACCGCTGGCAAGTTTAGGCAGATACTTCATCCGCTGTGCTTCCGTGCCGTATTCATGGATGGGGTGCATCACCAGTGATGACTGCACACTCATAGCACTGCGATAACCGCTGTCTACCCGTTCCACTTCGCGCGCCACCAGGCCATAACAGACATAATTCACCGCCGAACAGCCGTATTTTTCCGGCAGTGTGGCCCCCAGCAAGCCAAGTTCACCCAGTTCAGTCATAATTTCACGGTGAAAATGCTCTTCGCGGTTGGCCATTAATACCCGCGGCATCAGTTTATCCTGACAATACTGGTGTGCACTGTCGCGGATCATCCGTTCTTCTTCGGTTAGCATGGCAGAGAAAGCAAAAGGGTCCTGCCAGTCAAAATGGGCGCGTGTCATAGCAAATTCCTTAATAAAACCAGTGAAATATTCTTTGTTATAGCCAGATTAGCCTGCTTTGATATACAGTTAAAATATAATAATTCTGTATCAGGTATAGTTTTTAACTATGGATATCCGCCAACTGGGCTACTTTGTCGCCGTGTACGAACAAGGCAGTGTCAGCTCCGCAGCGCGCCAGTGTTGTGTGGCACA
>CAZEGA010000378.1:0-2612 GCA_964511675.1 uncultured Rheinheimera sp. | reverse complement strand
GGCCGTAAGAGCGATCTTTATCTACGCCAATCAGCAAGGCGCGGTGTTGCAGTAATAAGGTCACCAGGCTGATGCTGCCATTGGTGTTAAGCTGCTGTTGTATGCTTGCAGCATAGGCATTATCTGCTTTTATATACAGACGCAAGCCCTGCACTGCCGTAAAGGGCAGGCTGAACGCATATTGCTCCCGCCGATGCGGTAAATCCAGAATGCCGGTAAGGCAACCTGACTGATCCTCTCTGGTTAGTATTTCAGCCCTGCTGTGGCTGACCTGGACAAAGCGCGGGTTAAGCTCGTGATTGTTACCCAACAGCTGATACAGTGCCTGATAGCTGAGCGGCTCGTCCTGCGCCGGCACTGTGCTTAACCATTCGGCCGGCATTTTGCTGTAAAACACTACAGGTAAGGTGCTTGCTGCTGTCAGGCGGCTGCTTAACGCTAACAAGGCTAGAAGTATTACCAGCCATTGCCGGTAGGGTGGCATGGTTTTGCCTCCTGATTGCGCCATATCTGCCTTCACTTTGCCTGGGGATCGAAAATAAGCATAGGCGAGAATAGCGGTTCAGCCCAGAAAGTAGCTGGTATACCGGTAAACCAGCCAGGTGCCGGCACAAACGGCAAATAAAAAACGCTTAAAGGCTGTCAGCCGTAGTTTGGCTTGTTATGATACCGGGCGGTGCTAAAACTCAGGTTAAATAAAGGATAGTTATGCAATTTTCTCAACTGGGCAGCAGTGGTGTAAGGGTTTCACGGCTGTGTTTAGGCACTATGACCTGGGGTTGCCAGAATAACCAGACCGATGCCGATGCCCAGCTTGATGCTGCGTTGGCGCAGGGCGTGAATTTTATTGATACCGCCGAGATGTACGCTATTCCGCCCACGCCGCAGACCTATGGCGCTACCGAGCGTATTATTGGTAACTGGCTGAGCCGTAACCACAGTAAACGGGCCGGTATTGTGCTGGCCAGCAAAATGGCAGGTAATGGCCTTGCGCATATCCGCGCTGGCGGCGATATGACACCCGCTACGCTGCTGCAGGCGGTAGATCATTCATTGCAGCGCCTGCAAACCGACTATATCGATTTATACCAGTTGCACTGGCCAAACCGGGTATCGCCGCACTTTGGCAAACACCGGGTTGGCCGTACCGGTTTTTCTGCGGTTGACGGTGCAACACAAACCGAACAGATGCTGGGCCTGCTGCAGGCGCTGGATAGCTGTGTCAGGGCCGGCAAGATCCGCTTTTGCGGTTTATCGAACGAAACGCCCTGGGGTATCAGCCAGTATCTGGCTCTGAGCACACAACACAACCTGCCCCGTATGGTGTCGATACAAAATGAATTCAGCCCGCTGCACACCAAAGACTGGCCATACTTAATTGAGCAGTGTGTGCATGAAAATATTGCCTACCTGCCGTGGTCGCCACTGGCGGGCGGTGCGTTAAGTGGCAAATACCTCAATGGTGCGCGCCCGGTGGGCAGCCGCTGGAGTATGTTACAGCGTAATGGCCTGTTTCGTGATACGCCGCAGTCAAACAAGGCAATAGCGGCGTTTAATGAACTGGCGCAAAGCCATGGTGTAAGCGCCACGGCACTGGCGCTGGCCTGGGTTAATCAGGTGGATGGGGTAACCTCAACCATTATCGGTGCCACCAGCATGGCGCAGCTGACGCAGAATATCGCCGCGTTTAGCTTGCCGTTAACCGCGGCCATGCTGGATGATATAGCGCTGTTTTTGCAACACTACCCGGCACCGTTTTAAGCCGGCGCTGGCCTGCTACGGGAAAAGTTGCTGTTGCCGGACAATTAATGTAGTAAAGTACAAGCGTTTACCTGAATAACCTGGGCTATTTTGAGCAAGCACTGATGACTCCTTACCTGACAGCTGGCAACAATACCGGCAAAGTGCTATCCGCTTTGCTGCTGTGTATTCAGCTGTTCTGCGTTATTGCCAGTGCTTTTGCTGTTGAGCCGCAGCCTGGCGGGGCAGATATTCATCACCCCGGTTATACGCTGTCGTCTGATACGGATGCTGATGCTGCCGATAAAGCCCCCTTCGCTGACAACCACCCGCATGGCTGCGATCATTGCAGCCACTGCCATGCCAGCCATATGGGGTTATTTAAATCTGCATCGTCCTTGCCTGTCAGCTCTGAAGTACAACCAAACTGCTACCTGAGTTATCTGCCTTCTTCCCCCAAACCGGGTATTTACCGCCCGCCAATCGCCTGATCTGTTGTTGATATCTTTTTAATTAAGCAATACACAGGATTGGGCTATGAATTACATATTATCCGGCAGGTGCCTTCTGGCGCCCTGCCTGCTGCTGGCTATGGCGCTTTGCGCTTACAGCCCGGCAGCCCGTGCGGCTGTACAGCCGCAAATACTGACGCTGGATCTGGCAGCAAAACAGCTGTTGCAGCAGCACCCGCAATTACAGGTGTTTGACTGGCGCTTAACAGCGGCAGCCGCTCAGGTGCAACTGGCTGAACTGGCCCCCGGTTATGCGCTGGCGGTGGGGGCCGAAAACGTGGCTTTCAAAGAAATGCGCCGTCAGCTTCAGCCCTTCGGCGATATCGCCGGGAGAGACGTTGTCCGTGGAAGCCTTCTCCG
>CAZEGA010000377.1:733-2616 GCA_964511675.1 uncultured Rheinheimera sp. | reverse complement strand
GTATGCCAAAGGCCGGATACAGCACCCCGGCAGCCACCGGGATTAACAGCGCATTATAGCCAAAGGCCCAGAACAGGTTCTGGCGGATATTGCGCATGGTCGCCCGGCTTAGGGCCAGCGCACTGACCACACCATTAAGATCGCCGCTCATCAGCACCACATCCGCCGCTTCAATGGCAATATCAGTACCATTGCCAACGGCCAGTCCGACATCGGCTTCGGCCAGCGCCGGTGCATCGTTAATGCCGTCACCAACAAAAGTTACTGCACCAAATTCGGCCCGTAACTGTTGTACTGCTGCCACTTTGCCCTCTGGCATCACTTCGGCCACCACCTGATCAATATGCAGTGCCGCCGCAATGGCCTGGGCTGTCTGCCGGTTGTCACCGCTGATCATTGCCACTTTCAGGCCCAACTGGTGCAAGGCGGCTATTGCCCCGGGAGTACCCGTTTTAATGGTATCTGCCACTGCCATAATGGCTGCCAGTTTACCCTCAATGGCCACATAAAGCGGGGTTTTACCGGTGGTTGCCAGCGCTGCCGCCTGTTCAGCGAGTGCCGTTGGATCATAACCCATCTGATGCATATAGCGATCGGCTCCGGCGCTGGTTTGCCGCCCGCCAACATACCCCGTTACCCCCATACCCGGCACGGCCCGAAAACCGGTCACCGCCTGTAATGCTGCACCGGCCTGCTGTGCAGCCAAAACAATGGCCTGCGCCAACGGATGTTCCGACTGCTGTTCCAGTGCCGCGGTAACCGCCAGCACTTCAGTTTCGGTAAAACCGTGCTGTACGATAATATCGGTCAGCTCCGGCTTGCCATTGGTTAAGGTGCCGGTTTTATCCAGCGCTATCACTTTGCTGTCGCGCAAGGTTTGCAGCGCCTGGCCCTGGCGGAACAATATTCCAAGCTCAGCCGCCCGGCCGGTGCCAACCATAATCGAGGTTGGCGTCGCCAGCCCCATGGCACAGGGACAGGCAATAATCAGTACGGCCACCGCATTCACCAGCGCCATACTGATCGCCGGTTGTGGGCCAAACAGCAGCCAGACGGCAAATGTCAGCACTGCCAGCAGCATAACTACCGGCACAAATACTGCGGTGACTTTGTCTACCAGTGCCTGGATCGGCAATTTACTGCTCTGGGCCTGCTCTACCAGAGCGATAATTTGCGCCAGCACCGTATCGGTGCCTGTTTTACGTACCGTCATGGTCAGGGCGCCGTGCTGGTTCACCGTACCGCCAATCAATACCGAGCCCGGCTGTTTAGCCAGCGGCATCGGTTCACCGGTCAGCATGGACTCATCAACATAAGAGCTGCCGCTGAATACATCGCCATCCAGCGGTATCCGCTCACCGGGGCGAACCAGCAACTGGTCGCCAACGTTAACCTGCGACAGTTGCAGTTGTACTGTGCTATCGCCCCGGATCACGGTAGCCGTATCAACCTGTAAGCCAAGCAGGCGCTTTATCGCATCGCCGGTATGGCCTTTGGCCTGCGCTTCCAGATAACGGCCCAGCAAAATCAGTGTCACGATCACCGCTGCGGCTTCAAAATAGACCTGCACCGTGCCGGCCGGCAGTACCTGCGGTAAGAAAGTTGCCACCAGCGAAAAGCCCCAGGCCGATAAAGTGCCCAATGCCACCAGCGAATTCATTTCCGGTGCACCGCGCAGTAATAGTGGTATACCGGTTTTAATAAAGCGCCAGCCCGGTCCCAGCAATACCAGCGAGGTCAGTACAAACTGGATCTGCCAGTTCAGGCTCTGGCCTAAGGTTGCCATTAACCAGTGATGAAACGCCGGAATAAGATGCGCGCCCATTTCCAGTACAAAGACCGGTGCCGTTAATATAAGCGCCAGTAAGAAATCTCGCTTTAAC
>CAZEGA010000377.1:0-723 GCA_964511675.1 uncultured Rheinheimera sp. | reverse complement strand
GCTTTAACTGCTTAAGTTCATCCTGCTTTACTGCCTGCTTCTGTTGCTGCAACTCCTGCTTATCTGCATGCTGATCCAGCGCCACAGCGGTGTAACCCGCCGCCTGCAGGCTGGCCAGCAGGGCGTCGGGCGGGCCGTTGTACGCTACCCGGGCCTGCTCCGTTGCCAGGTTTACCTCAGCGCTTTGTACCCCCGGCACCGCCAGCAGGGTTTTCTGCACCCGGCCAACACAGGACGCACAGTGCATACCACTGATACTTAGCACAACCTGTTTCATACCTTTTCTCCTGCTGCCGGTAAATGTTGCTCAGTATGAACCTTACCCTTATGGTAAGGTCAAGCAGCAAGCACACAGCTCAGACAAAATACGCAATAACCTTGATGCAGATTAACATTCAATACCTGAAGAGCAGACAGCCTGTTAGGCTCCGGCGTTACGCTGCATATTTGGCAGCCATACCGCCAGCATGCCCAGTAGCGGTAACCAGGCGCACAGCTTAAAGATATAGGTAATGCTGGTGGCATCTGCCAGTACCCCCAGTACAGCGGCAGCAATGCCGCTAAAACCAAACATCATGCCGTAAAAAATACCGGAAACCATGCCAATATTGCCGGGTACCAGCTCCTGGGCAAATACTATGATGGCAGAAAATGCCGAGGACATAATCAACCCTATCAGTACCGTCAGCACGGCTGCTCCAAACAGGTTGCTGTAAGGCAACA
>CAZEGA010000376.1:0-2623 GCA_964511675.1 uncultured Rheinheimera sp. | reverse complement strand
CATACCCCGATGATGCAGCAGTATCTTGGCCTGAAAAGCCAACACCCTGATATTTTGCTGTTTTATCGCATGGGTGACTTTTATGAGCTGTTTTACGACGACGCCAAACGTGCTGCCGCACTGCTGGATATTTCGCTGACTAAACGTGGCCAGAGTGCCGGTACTCCTATCCCGATGGCTGGTGTGCCTTATCATGCGGTGGAAAATTATTTAGCCCGTTTAGTACAGTTGGGCGAGTCAGTGGCTATTTGCGAGCAGATTGGCGATCCTGCGACCAGTAAAGGGCCGGTAGAGCGCAAAGTGGTGCGCATTGTGACACCCGGCACGGTCACTGATGAAGCGCTATTAAACGAACGGCAGGATAACCTGCTGTGTGCAATAAGCCAGTTGCGTGGTCAGTATGGTTTAGCGCAGTTGGATATCAGTAGCGGTCGTTTTCTGCTGAACCAGGTTGATAACAGTGACGATTTGGCCGCCCTGCTGCAACGGCTGAACCCGGCAGAGTTGCTGTACCCGGAAGATTTCAGCGACAGCTATCTGGTGGAAAAACGCAAAGGCGCCCGCCGCCGCCCGGTTTGGGAATTTGAACTTGCCACCGCCAAGCGCCTGTTATGCCAGCAGTTCGGTACCAAAGATTTACTCAGCTTTGGCGTTGATGATGCGCCGGTAGCCTTAATGGCCGCCGGCTGCGTTATGCAATATGTAAAAGACACCCAGCGTGCTGCCCTGCCGCATATCCGCAGCATAGCACTGGAACGCGCCCAGGATAATATTGTGCTGGACGCCGCCACCCGGCGTAATCTGGAACTGACCCAGAACTTAGCCGGTAACTACGAGCATACGCTGGCAGCCGTGCTGGACCGCAGTCAGACGGCTATGGGTTCCCGGCTGTTAAAACGCTGGTTGCATGCCCCACTGCGTAATCAGGCCCAGGTTAATTCCCGCCTTGATGCGGTGGCAGAACTTGCCAGCGAATACAACCAGTTGCAGCCATTACTGAAGCAGATTGGCGATATTGAACGGGTTATTGCCCGCCTGGCGCTACGCAGTGCCCGGCCGCGTGACTTTGCCCGTCTGCGTCAGGCACTGCAGCAATTACCGGTTTTAGCCCCTGATCTTACTCCGCTGCAAAGCGCCTTACTTGGCCAGATCCGCCAGTCGGCACAACCGTTGCCACAGCTATGCCAGTTGCTGGAGCTGGCCATCATCGAGGCACCGCCGGTGCTTATTCGTGATGGCGGCGTAATAGCACCCGGTTATAACAGCGAACTCGATCAGTGGCGCGCCTTAGCCACCGGCGCCACCGACTATTTAGAGCAACTGGAACAACGCGAACGCGAGCGTACCGGTATCGCCTCGCTAAAGGTCGGTTTTAACAAAATACATGGCTTTTATATTGAAACCGGCCGTAGTGCCGATGCTAAAGTACCGCCGGAATATGTACGCCGCCAGACGCTGAAAAATAACGAGCGTTATATTATTCCTGAGTTAAAGGAATACGAAGATAAAGTGCTGGGCAGCCAGAGCAAAGCTTTGGCGCTGGAAAAACAATTATACGAGCAACTGTTCGAGTTAACCGCCCCGTTTCTGGCGCAATTACAGCAACTGGCACAAGCCCTGGCCGAGCTGGATGTGTTGTGTAACTTTGCCGAGCGTGCCGACAGCCTGAGCTATTGCCGGCCACAGCTTAGCAGCAGCACAGGTATAGCGCTGGAACAGGCACGCCATCCGGTGGTAGAGCAGGTGCTGGCAGAACCCTTTATCGCCAACCCGCTGCATTTACATAACCAGCGCCGTATGCTGATGATCACCGGCCCGAATATGGGCGGTAAATCTACCTATATGCGCCAGACTGCACTGATAGTGCTGATGGCCTATATCGGCTGCTTTGTGCCGGCACAAAAAGCCGTTATCGGCCCGGTGGATCGTATTTTCACCCGTATCGGTGCCTCAGATGATTTAGCCTCCGGCCGCTCGACTTTTATGGTGGAAATGACCGAAACCGCGACTATTTTGCACCATGCCACCGAGCACAGCCTGGTGCTGATGGATGAAATAGGCCGTGGTACCAGCACTTATGACGGTTTAAGCCTGGCCTGGGCCTGTGCTGATTATCTGGCCACTAAAATTAAAGCCTTAACGCTGTTTGCCACCCACTACTTTGAGCTGACCGAACTGGCGCAGCAATTACCGGGCCTGGCCAATGTGCATTTAGATGCGGTTGAGCACGGTGATGACATTGTATTTATGCACCATGTGCAGGAAGGCGCAGCCAGCAAAAGCTTCGGTTTGCAGGTAGCGGCGCTTGCCGGCGTGCCCAGGGCGGTTATTCAGCGTGCGCGGCATAAACTCAGCGAACTGGAACAGCATGCGGCGGCCCAACCACTAACACCAGCCGCAGTGGCTATAGCACCACAGCTTAGCCTGCTGGAGGCAGAGCACCCGGTAGTAGAACAGCTACGCGCTATTAACCCGGATGACTTATCTGCCCGGCAGGCACTGGAGCTGCTGTATCAGCTAAAACAACAGCTTTGATTTTTTACCACGAACCGGCTTACCCACACCAACACGCCGTGAACCCATCCCTGGGGGCTCGATTCGGCCATCCTGGCCTGCAACGGTT
>CAZEGA010000375.1:2323-2625 GCA_964511675.1 uncultured Rheinheimera sp. | reverse complement strand
AGCGGTGGCCTGGGCACCATGGGCTTTGGCTTACCGGCGGCTATAGGGGCCAAGTTAGCCAGGCCGCAGGATACGGTAATCACTGTATCGGGTGATGGCTCTTTTATGATGAATGTGCAGGAGCTGGCCACCATTAAGCGGTTCCGGCTGCCGGTAAAAATCGTCATTATCGACAACCAGCGGCTGGGCATGGTGAAACAGTGGCAGCAGCTGTTTTTTAACGAGCGCTACAGCGAAACGGATTTATCTGACAACCCGGACTTTGTCGCACTGGCGGCCGCGTTCGCCATTCCGGGCCACTG
>CAZEGA010000375.1:0-2313 GCA_964511675.1 uncultured Rheinheimera sp. | reverse complement strand
ATGTTTACCTGGCCCGGCCCGTATTTATTACATGTTTGTATCGATGAAAAAGACAACGTCTGGCCGTTAGTACCGCCGGGAGCTGCCAACCAAGATATGCTGACGGAGGCAAAAGTATGAACCATACCCTGACTATCACCACCACTAACAGCCCGGCTGTAGTAGAGCGCTTATTACAGGTGACCCGCTATCGCGGCTATCAGCTGGCCGGCCTGTCTATGACACCCCGCACAGACCGTAGCGGCCTGGACATTACGTTAACAGTACAAGGCGATAAGCCCATCCATTTGTTAACCAGCCAGCTGAATAAACTGTACGACGTGCAGCAGCTGGAACTGGCCAGCGCCGGACTGGCTGTGCTAAGCGCGTAAATAGCTGTATTTTTTAATCTGACTGAACACACGGAGTACCTGATGCCAAAATTAAGATCCGCCACCGTTACCGAAGGCCGCAATATGGCGGGTGCCCGTGCCCTGTGGCGCGCCACCGGTGTGAAAGACACCGACTTTGGTAAACCGATAGTGGCGGTAGTAAATTCCTTTGTCGAGTTTGTGCCCGGCCATGTACATTTGCGCGATTTGGGTAAACTGGTGGCAGGCAGCATTGAACAGGCAGGCGGCATTGCGAAAGAATTCAATACCATAGCGGTAGACGACGGCATTGCCATGGGCCACGGCGGTATGCTGTACAGCCTGCCGTCGCGTGAACTGATTGCCGACTCAGTAGAATATATGCTTAATGCCCACTGTGCCGATGCGATGGTGTGTATTTCCAACTGCGACAAAATTACACCCGGTATGTTAATGGCCGCGCTGCGGCTGAATATTCCGGTGATTTTTGTTTCCGGCGGGCCGATGGAAGCCGGTAAAACCCGGCTGTCAGATCAGATCATCAAGCTGGATCTGGTTGATGCCATGGTGTCGGCGGCCGATCCTAAAGTGACTGACGGCGACAGCGAGCAAATTGAGCGTAGCGCCTGCCCGACCTGCGGTAGTTGTTCGGGTATGTTTACTGCCAACTCGATGAATTGTTTAGTCGAGGCGTTAGGTTTGGGCCAGCCGGGCAATGGCTCGCTGCTGGCCACCCACGCCGATCGCAAACAGCTGTTTGTGCAGGCCGGGTTTCGCATTATGGAGCTGTGTAACCGCTGGTATAAGCAGAATGACGCCAGCGCCCTGCCACGCAATATCGCCAATAAAACTGCGTTTGAAAATGCGATGATGCTGGATATCGCCATGGGCGGATCTACCAATACCGTATTGCATTTACTGGCGGCGGCCATTGAAGCCGAAGTCGATTTTGGTATGGCCGATATTGACCGTTTATCGCGCATTGTGCCGCACCTGTGCAAAGTGGCGCCTTCAACGCAAAAATACCATATGGAAGATGTCCACCGCGCCGGTGGTGTGATTGGTATCCTGGCCGAGTTAAACCGCGCCGGTTTGTTAAACCCGGATGTACCGCATGTGGCAGGCCAAAGCCTGGCAGCAGTGCTGGCACAGTGGGATATTAAAACCAGCTCAAATGCAGAGGCGAAGCAGATGTATCTGGCCGGCCCGGCCGGTATCCGTACTACACAGGCGTTTTCACAAAACTGCCGCTACCCCAGTCTGGATGACGACCGTGAAAACGGCTGTATCCGCAGTAAGCAACATGCCTATTCGCAGGACGGCGGTTTAGCGGTGTTGTTCGGTAATCTGGCTCCGAATGGCTGTATTGTGAAAACGGCCGGTGTGGAACCAGAAAACCTGGTCTTTACTGGCCGGGCGCGGCTCTTTGAAAGCCAGGATGACGCGGTAGAAGCAATATTAACAGGCAAGGTGATAGCCGGCGATGCGGTCATTATCCGCTATGAAGGCCCCAAAGGGGGTCCTGGTATGCAGGAAATGCTATACCCGACCAGTTATTTAAAGTCGATGGGTTTAGGTAAAGCCTGTGCGCTGATCACCGATGGCCGTTTTTCCGGCGGTACTTCGGGTTTGTCTATCGGCCATGTGTCACCGGAAGCGGCCAGTGGTGGCGCTATTGCGCTGGTGCAGGAGGGCGACCGGATTGAGATTGATATTCCGCAGCGCAAAATCGGTATAGCGATCAGCGATGATGAGCTGGTACAGCGCCGTTTAGCCATG
Source organism: uncultured Rheinheimera sp. (assembly GCA_964511675.1). Classification (GTDB taxonomy): domain Bacteria; phylum Pseudomonadota; class Gammaproteobacteria; order Enterobacterales; family Alteromonadaceae; genus Alishewanella. The sequence goes on along the minus strand of CAZEGA010000375.1, from coordinate 184 downwards.
GAAGCCAAAGGCAGCAAGGCGTGGAAGCCGGAGAACCGGCAGCGGGTGGTCAGTCCGGCATTAAAGGCTTATGCCTTGCTGGCCAGTAGTGCGGATAAAGGGGCAGTAAGGGACTTGTCGCTGTTGCAGGATTAACTATAGAACCAGCAGCGAAGTGGCAAGGTGTACTTTCGCAGCAGCGGCA
>CAZEGA010000374.1:0-2646 GCA_964511675.1 uncultured Rheinheimera sp. | reverse complement strand
AGATCCAGACCAAGTTCCGTGACGAGCGCCGCCCGCGTTTTGGGGTCATGCGTGCGCGCGAATTTTTAATGAAAGATGCCTACTCGTTTCATTTAGGCCAGGACAGCCTGCAACAAACCTATGATGCGATGTATCAGGCGTACTGTAATATTTTCACCCGTTTAGGGCTGGATTTCCGTCCGGTACTGGCCGACACCGGCGCTATTGGCGGCAGTATGTCACATGAATTCCATGTACTGGCGGCCTCAGGTGAAGATGCTATCGCGTTTTCGGATGAGAGCGATTACGCCGCCAATATTGAAATGGCCGAAGCCGTAGCCCCGGCCGGTACACGCCCGGCAGCAACGCAGGCGCTGACCGAAGTAGCCACGCCTGGTGCCAGAACCGTAGCCGATGTGGCCGCTTTTTTACAACAGGACATGGCGCTGGTAACCAAAACGCTGATTGTATATGCCACCAAAAGCGATGATAAAGCCCCACAAACGCTGATTGCGCTGGTGCTGCGCGGTGACCATGAACTGAACGAAATTAAAGCCGAAAAACTGCCGCAGGTACAAAGCCCGCTGGTATTTGCCAGCGAGGAAGAGATCCGCGCGGTTATTGGCGCAGGCCCGGGCTCGCTGGGGCCGGTTGGCCTGAGCATACCGGTGATTGTTGATCGCAGCGCCGCACATCTGGCTGATTTTATCTGTGGCGCCAATAAAGAAGGTTACCACTTAACCGGCGTCAACTGGGACCGTGACAGCCAACACTACAGCGTGGCCGATTTGCGTAATATCGTTGAAGGCGATGCCAGCCCATGCGGTAAAGGTAAGCTGGTGATTAAGCGCGGTATTGAAGTGGGCCATATCTTCCAGCTTGGCGATCGTTACTCCCAGGCGTTAAAAGCCGGCGTGCTGAACGAAGACGGCAAACACCAGATCATGACCATGGGCTGCTATGGCGTTGGCGTATCACGTATTATCGCTGCCGCTATTGAGCAAAACCATGACGATTTCGGTATTATCTGGCCGGATGCGATAGCCCCGTTTCAAATTGCGTTAATTCCGATGAATATGCACAAATCGGTGCGGATTGAAGAAGCCACGCTGCGCTTATACAACGAGCTGACCGCTGCCGGCTTTGAAGTGCTGTTTGATGACCGTAAAGAGCGCCCGGGCGTAATGTTTGCCGATATGGAACTGCTGGGCATACCACACAGTATCGTGATTGGTGAGCGCAACCTGGATAACCAGCAGGTTGAATACAAAAACCGCCGCACAGGTGACAAAGAAATGCTGGATATTCCGGCCGTGGTTGCGGCTATGCAGCAGAAGCTGGCAAAGTAGGCTTATTTCAGATGTAACAAGGCAGCGTTTTCGCTGCCTTTTTATTACCCGTATTTATCAGAACAACAGGTTTTTACCAAAGAAAATGGTAGACACGGTATTAACGAAAATTACCGCCAGAATAAACGGGATAAAGGTACCCAGCGAAAAATTCACGTATTTTTGCAGCAGAGAACCAGCAAAGGTGCTATTGCCCTGGCTGATCTCGGCATCCAGGTTATGTTTTTTCCAGCGATAGCTCACGAATAAACACAGCAGAAAGCCGTTTAGCGGCAGTATGGTTTCGTAGAAAATGTCATACACCACAGCAAAAAACGACTTATTTATGCCGCCATAGCTTAACAGGTTGCTAAACAGCTCTACCCGGCCAAAAGATAATGCCGACACCACCGACAACGCAATCATTACCGCACCCAGTGAATACAACGCAGTACGCCGGCTAACCCCTTTGCCATCCATTAAACTGGCTACCGGTACTTCAATAATCGACACCAGCGAGGTTAACGCGGCAAAAAACACCAGCAGGAAGAAAAACGCAGCAATAAAGCTGGCACCGAAATAACCAATATCGGCCTGCAGCGCCAGGAAGATTTTCGGCAGAAACATAAAGATCATGCCAATGCTGGATTCGGATAACTCGCTTAACTGGATATCCGGGTTAAATGAAAACACCGCCGGCAGGATCAGCAGACCGGAACAAGCCGCGACCAGCAACGACAAGCCCGCCACCATTTTACCCGCGTGTACTATGTTGTTGTTTTTCTGAATATAAGAGCCATAGGTAATTAAAATACCCATCGCCAGCGACAGCGAGAAAAACGCCTGCGCCAGGGCGCCGTTTAATACCTTGCCGGTGAGTTTATCAAACTCGGGGATCAGGAAAAACTTTACACCCAGCATAGCGTTATCCAGCGTCAGAACATAAATAACCAGTGCTATCAGCATAATAAACAGCAGCGGCATTAATATGCGCGATGCTTTTTCTATCCCCTGCTTAACGCCGCCCTGCAGTATCAGGAATGTCAGGCCAACCACCACCGCCATATAAACATACAGCTCATTGCTGTTAGTAAAAACAGTAAAGCTGTCTGGCGCGGCCAGTTCGTCCAGTTGCCCCAGTACCGATTTGCCCAGATAACCGAAGATCCACACCGTGATCACCAGATAAAACACCCCGATCATAAAAGGCGTAATCACCGACATCCAGCCAACCGTGCGCCAGGCACGGTTCTGGCCAATTTCAGTATAGGCACCCAGCGGGTTTTGCCGGGTATGGCGGCCTAAACTCATCTCGGCCAGCATCACCGGCAGGCAGATG
>CAZEGA010000373.1:0-2658 GCA_964511675.1 uncultured Rheinheimera sp. | reverse complement strand
GAAATCAAAGACGTGTTGGCATCACGCGGGTTATCTCTGGGCATGCGCCTGGAAAACTGGCCGCCAGCGAGTCTGGTAAACAAAGACTAATCAGATACCAGTTTCTGGTTTAGTGAGAAGGAATAGATCATGCGCCATCGCAAGAGTGGTCGTCAATTAAACAGGAACAGCAGCCACCGTACGGCAATGTTCCGCAACATGGCAAGCTCGTTGGTGAAGCACGAAATCATCAAAACGACTTTGCCAAAAGCTAAAGAGTTACGTCGTGTGATCGAGCCATTGATCACGCTGTCATTCTTTGCCCGCGTTGCAAACCGCCGTCTGGCTTTTGCCCGTACTCGTGACAAAGAAGTCGTAGGTCTGCTGTTCAACGTGCTGGGCCCGCGTTACAACGCGCGTCCAGGTGGTTACACTCGTATTCTGAAGTGTGGCTTCCGTGCCGGTGACAACGCACCTATGGCTTATATTGAGTTAGTAGATCGTCCGGAAACGGATGCTGCATTGCCAGTTGAAGAAGCTGCTGCAGAATAACTGCTGACCATATGAAAGCCGGGCCAAGTGCCCGGCTTTGTTATTTATACCGCAATAAAATTCCTGTTTATCTTATCGCCAGTGTTGTTCTGTCCGGGTTTCACCTAAGCTGAATGTCTCTGTTAGCTAATCGGGGGAAGCTATGGTCAGCATCCGCAAATCTTGTTATATCATCTGTACACTACTGACATTCAGCCATGGCGCATCAATAGCCGAACCAGCGCAATGCGACAGCAGTGCCAATGGCTGCCATGATCTTGGCAGTTTACTGGCCGCGGCTCCGGCCAGTTACGATATTCTGCATAAAATCCTGGCCCAGCCGGAAAAATATCAGCCGCAGATCATTTATACCCGGATTGATCGCAGCCAGCAGCAACAGCCGCTGCTGACGGAATACCACTACCAGGTAGATGACAGCCGTTATTTTTATCCTGCCAGCACCGTTAAACTACCGGTGGTGCTGCTGGCCCTGCAGTGGTTGCACCAGCAGCAACGACCAGACCTGACCGCCGACAGCATTATGCTGACCGATAGCGCCAGGCCAGAGCAGACTGCCGCCCACCAGGATCAAACCGCTGCCAACCAGCTACCCAGTATTGCCCACTATATTAAGAAAGTGATGCTGGTCAGCGACAATGATGGTTATAACCGGCTGTATGAGTTACTGGGGCCAGACTATATTAACCAGCAGTTACAGGCTAAAGGTTTAGCCAACAGTGTTATTAACCATCGTCTCAGTGTGCCTTATACCGCAGAACAAAATCGTTACCTGAATCCGGTTCGTTTCGTCGATCCGCAGGGCCAAACGTTACTGCAACTGCCAGCCAGAGGGCCGGAAGCGCAATATTACAATCATAACCGGCCAGGCCTGGGGCTGGCTTATTACCAAAATGGCCAGCTGATTACTGAAGCGATGGATTTTACTTTTAAAAACAGAATGGCACTGACAGATCTGGATTCCATTGTAAAAAGACTGATTTTCCCGCAGCTTTATTCAGAACAACAGCAGTTCGCCTTATCGGCAGTCGATCGGGATTTTATGCTGCATATTATGTCGGCTTTGCCCGGTGACAGTGACCATCCGGCTTACAGCAGAACCGATTATCCGGATAATTACGGCAAATACCTGATGTTCGGTGGCCAGGCCCAAACCTTACCGGCCAATATTAAGATTTTCAATAAAACTGGCAGTGCTTATGGCCAGGTACTGGATGTGGCCTATATCCAGGATCAGGATAATGGCATTGAGTTTTTCGTCAGTGCTGTGGTGTATGTTAATGACAACCAGATCCTGAATGATGATACCTACCAGACTAAAGAGCTGGGGCTGCCCTTTATGAACCAGTTGGGTAATTACCTTTATCAACTGGAGCTGCAACGGTTAAGCCGGCAATAGTGCCGGTTGATCCGTTAAAGATCACTTATTTGATCTGTAGCGGTTGATGGTTTTCCAGCCATAATGCTGCTATTTCCAGCGCCAAATGATCATTAAGGTCAAAATATAAGCGGTCGATCATATTTCTGTAAAAAAGATCTTGATCAAGTTTGAGCAATCTCTATAATGCGCATCCACAGACGGCAGCGACGAAAAACGCAGTAGTCTGGCTGAGGCGAAAGCCTCGCTTCGTTGAGTTGAAAAATTCCGAAGCACGCTCTTTAACAAAACGCAATCAATCATCTGAGTGGGCACTTACGATGTATTTTGGCAACGAGATATATCAGTTGAGTGACTACGACAGAAAATGTTTTAAGTCAGTAAGACTGAGCGCCATTTATTTGGCAGAAAGAACTTTAATAGAAGAGTTTGATCATGGCTCAGATTGAACGCTGGCGGCAGGCCTAACACATGCAAGTCGAGCGGATGAGGAGAGCTTGCTCTCTGATTTAGCGGCGGACGGGTGAGTAATGTATAGGGAGCTGCCCGACAGAGGGGGATACCCGTTGGAAACGACGGTTAATACCGCATAACGTCTACGGACCAAAGGGTGGGACCGCAAGGCCACCTGCTGTTGGATGCACCTATATGGGATTAGCTAGTTGGTGGGGTAAAGGCTCACCAAGGCGACGATCCCTAGCTGGTTTGAGAGGATGATCAGCCACACTGGAACTGAGACACGGTCCAGACTC
>CAZEGA010000372.1:2130-2710 GCA_964511675.1 uncultured Rheinheimera sp. | reverse complement strand
TCTACCGTCGCCGGGCATAAACGCGCTTTTGGTGCCGATGTGGTGCCGGGCTGTTACGAGGATATCGAACAAGCCCGGCTGTTTGTGCTGGTGGGGGCCAATATGGCCTGGAACCATCCGGTGTTGTTTCAGCGCATCCAGGCGGTATTGCAGGCCAATTCCGCTGCCAGAATGGTGGTTATCGATCCCCGCCGTAACGCCAGCTGCGAAGCGGCACAGTTGCATCTGAAGCTGCGCCCTGGCAGCGATGTGCTGCTGTTCAATGGCTTACTGAGTTTTTTAGCAGAGCAGGGCAAGCTCGATCACCGTTTTGTTAATATGCATACCGATGGTTTTGCAGAGGCACTGGCCAGCGCACAGCAGCAGGCGGCGTCAATAGCACAGGTTGCCGCCGGTTGTGATTTGGCTGTAGCCGATGTACTGCAATTTTACCGCTGGTTTGCCGACGAGCCACTAAGCCTGACGCTGTTTTCGCAGGGGGTCAATCAGGCCGTGGATGGTACGGATAAGGTCAATGCCATTATCAACTGCCATCTGGCCACCGGCCGCATCGGGAAAGCCGGCTCTGGCCCGTTTTCGC
>CAZEGA010000372.1:0-2120 GCA_964511675.1 uncultured Rheinheimera sp. | reverse complement strand
GTCGGCGGTCTGGCCAATCAACTGGCGGCGCATATCGATTACAGCAATCCGGCACAGCAGGCCCTGGTGGGCGAATTCTGGCAGGCGCCCAATCTGGCCTCCAGGCCAGGTTATAAGGCCGTGGAGTTGTTTGATGCCATAGCACGGGGTGAGATCAAAGCCGTGTGGATCATGGCGACTAACCCTGTCGTCAGTATGCCGCAGGCCGATGTCGTCAAAGCGGCGCTGGCGCAGTGCCCGCTGGTGATTGTCAGCGATATTTACCAGCAGACCGATACGCTGGATTGGGCAACCATCAAACTTCCGGCGCTGGGCTGGAGCGAAAAAGACGGCACAGTGACCAATTCTGAGCGGCGCATTTCCCGCCAGCGTGCGCTGTGCCCGGCACCAGGCCAGGCAAAAGCCGACTGGCAGATCATTTGTGAGGTAGCCAAAGCGCTGGGTTTTGGCAGCGGCTTTAACTTTGAGAATGCGGCACAAATATTTGCCGAACATGCGGCGTTATCGGGCTGGCGCAATGACGCCCGGAGCAATAACGGCAGGCGTGCTTTTGATATCTCCGGCTTGCAGCAACTGACTGCTGAGCACTATCAGAACCTGACGCCGATACAGTGGCCGGTGAACAGTGCAAACCCTGCAGGTTCGGCACGGTTATTCGGCGACGGCACATTTTTTACCGCGAATGGCCGTGCGCAGTTTATTGCTGTGCGCCAGCGCGCCTTGCCGCAGGCACTGCCGTCAGTACCGCTGTGGCTCAACAGTGGCCGGCTGCGCGATCAGTGGCATAGCATGACCCGTACCGGCAAGGTCGCCAGCTTAATGCAACATACGCCTGAGCCTTTTGTCACGCTGCATCCCGCTGATGCCGCCTTGTACGGTATTACCGCTGGCGAACTGGTGCTGCTGCATAACAGCAGCGGCCAGTTGCTGCTGCGCTCGGACATCAGCGATAACCAGCGCCCCGGTGAGCTGTTTATGCCGATGCACTGGAGTGCGCAGTATGCCAGCCAGGCCCGCGCCGATGTGCTGTTTGCTGCCGATACCGATCCTGTCTCCGGCCAGCCGGCATTAAAACTGAGCCGGGTAGCGCTGCGCCGTTTTGTACCACAGTGGCAGGCGCTGCTGTTGACCCGCCAGCCTCTGAGCCACATGCAATTACAGTTATTTAGCCAGCATTATCTGGCGCGGGTGCCGCTGGCCGGTTGCCAGAGTTACCGGCTGGCTTTTAGCGACCAACTTCCGGCACCACAGCAGTTGTTACAGCAGTTGCAGTTTGTACCCACGCTGTACTGTAGCGGGCAGGATGAGCATGCTGAAGTCAGCTATCGTGCCGCCGCTATAGCCGATAACCAGTTGCAGTGGCTGCTGCTGGCCGGTCCCGGACTGCCGGATGCGGATCTGCTGTGGCTTGATCAGCAATTTAATGCGCCGTTAAGCCAGGAAACACGCCGCCTTTTGCTGAGAGGTCAGGCCGGGCCGGGCGGGAGTGCGGATAACAGCGCCCTGATTTGCAGCTGTTTTCATGTGCGCAGCAAGGCCATATGCCAGGCGATACAAAACGGCGCTGACAGCACTGCCAAGCTGGGCAGGCAGTTGCGGTGTGGCACGAACTGCGGCTCCTGCCTGCCGGAGCTCAGTGCGCTGTTAACGAAACAGCGTGGCACGCTGATCATGCTGGAAGGGGCTTAACCATGTGGCAAAGAGCGGGGCGCTTCTTACTTATTCTGGGCATTTACACTAAAGCGACCAGCTCGCCTGAGCGGTTAAAGCTCAGAAAGCTGGCGCTTAAGGGCGAGCGGCTACTCCTTGGGGAGTAGCCCTGGCGGTTACTGACAACTGCCGCAGCACATTTGCCGGTCGTCATGGCGGGGTGCTGCACTTGGCTGGACAAACAAAATATGGTTTTCCAGCAGGATATGCTGCATCAAATCTTCTTTCAGCTCCTGCAGGCCCAGGTACAGCGCGGTCCAGGTGTTGCAGGCCCCTTCTGGCAGTGTCATGTTATTGCTCAGCCGGTCGAGCTGGGCCAGTGCATCACCATGCTGCAGGTGTTCTTCTTCCATCTCACTGATAGGCCCGGCCGGGTAGATACCACCGGCCAGCAGCGGAAACAGGATCTG
>CAZEGA010000371.1:0-2716 GCA_964511675.1 uncultured Rheinheimera sp. | reverse complement strand
GAGCAGCCAGCTGGCACCGGCCGACCGGCGTTTATATGCGATACGTGACGTTACGGCGACGGTGGAATCTATCCCGCTGATTACCGCATCTATTTTGTCGAAAAAGCTGTCTGAAGGCCTGGATGCGCTGGTGATGGACGTAAAAATAGGCAACGGCGCCATTATGCGCAGCATAGACGATGCCTCGGCCCTGGCAACCAGCATAGTCAATGTGGCGAATGGGGCCCGTGTACCAACCCGGGCATTACTGAGTGATATGAACCAGATACTGGGGACTACCGCCGGTAATGCGCTGGAAGTGCTGGAAACACTGGATTACCTGAGCGGTAAATACCGTGAACCACGGCTGCACCAGCTTACTCTGGAGCTGGGCGCCAATATGTTGCTGCTGGGCGGTTTGTATCAGGACAAGGCCAGTGCCGTTGTGGCACTGGAACACAGCTTAAGCTCGGGCAGGGCCGCTGAGATCTTTGCCCGTATGGTCGCGGCGCTGGGCGGCCCGGCCGATTTAATCGAAAAGCCACAGCAGTATCTGGCCAGCGCGCCTGTGGTGCAGGATATCGTCGCGCTGCAAAGCGGTTATCTGCATTATACCGATACTGTTGGCCTGGGTATGGCGGTAGTGCGGCTGGGCGGCGGCCGTTCGCACCCCAACCAGCAGATTGACCCGGCGGTGGGCTTCAGTGCTATTCAGCCGGCCGGCAGTAAAGTGCAGCCGGGCGATGTGATTGCCCGGGTGCATGCTGCCACAGCGGAAGCGGCACAGCAGGCCCGCAGTGAATATCTGGCGGCACTGCATATTACGGCGCAGGCGGCAGCGCCGTATCCGCTGGTACACCGCATTATTGGCTAGAGCACCATATAGTTTAAAAACTAAGCAGCCAGCGCCGTTTAAGCAAAGATATTGCCGCAGTGCCGCAGCAGGTGTCAGTGCAGCTTCAGCCGGGGCCGGACGATACGGTTAATCCTGGCCACTAAACTGATCACGCACATTTTTACCCAGCCATGCAGTGCCACCTGATGCATGCGGTACAGTGATATATACGCCAGCCGGGCAATACGGCCTTCTATCATCATAGCGCCACCAACCAGATTACCCATCAGGCTGCCTACGGTGCCAAAGCGGCTGAGCGAAATCAGCGAGCCATGATCTTTATAGTTAAAGTCGCGCAGGGCTTTACCGCCTAACTCAGCCAGAATATTTGCCGCCACCAGGCTGGCCATCTGATGCGCCGACTGCGCCCTGGGCGGTACCCATTTGTTCTCCGGCAGCGGGCAACCGGCACAGTCGCCGATGGCATAAATGCGGCTGTCGGCTGTGGTTTGCAGCTTGGTGTTCACCAGCAGTTGGTTCAGGCGGTTATTTTCCAGCCCGTCCAGGTTGTGCAGGAAGTCCGGCGCTTTAATGCCGGCGGCCCATACCATCAGCTCGGCAGGCAGGTGTTCATCCCCCAGTTGCAGGCCATGCGCATCGGCGGCAGTGACTTTGGTAGTCGTGCGCACATCAACGCCCAGCTGTTGCAACTCTTTTAATGCTGCTGCGGCTATACGCTCTGGCAGTGCAGGTAAAATACGCGGCCCGGCTTCAATAACACTGATATGCAGCCGGTCTTTACGTAAATCGGCAAAGCCGTATAAATTCAGCTCAGCGGCGGCATGGTACAGCTCTGCCGCCAGCTCCACACCGGTGGCGCCGGCACCGACTATGGCGATATTCAGCTTGTCTTTCGGGTGGCCGGGCGAGTTCAGTTTTAAATAGGCATCGAGCAAATGGCGGTGAAAGCGTTGTGCCTGGGCAGGGCTGTCGAGAAAAATACAGTGCTCAGCCACGCCTGGCGTATTAAAGTGGTTGGACACACTGCCGATAGCCAGCACCAGATAATCGTAAGTCAGTTCGCGGGCGGCCAGCACTTCTTCGCCATCATCGGCGTACACCGGTGCCAGTATTACGCTTTGCTGTTGCCGGTTAAGGCCGCAAAAACTGCCAAGCTGAAAGTCAAAGCCGTGGGCGGCGGCATGGGCGCGGTAACTGAGCTGATCAATTTCCACATCCAAAGTGCCGGTGGCAACTTCGTGTAGCAGCGGTTTCCAGATATGGGTATGGTTGCGGTCAACCAGGGTGATCCCGGCTTTGCCTTTGCGGCCCAGTTTATTGCCTAAGCGGGTGGCCAGTTCCAGGCCGCCGGCTCCTCCGCCAATAATCACTATGCGCGGGCGTGTCATCTGCTGTTTCCTTCTGATAAAAAATGCTGTTGTGCTTTTACCGTATATACAGGCAAGAAAAAACCGGCACGGCGGCCGGTTTTTAGCAGTTAGCTTTTTTGCCGCTTCATCGCATCGAAGAACTCGTCGTTGGTTTTGGTCATCAACAGGCGGTCAATCAGGAACTCCATACACTCGGTCTCATCCATCGGGTTGAGAATTTTGCGCAGTATCCACATTTTTTGCAGCTCTTCCGGCGATGCCAGTAACTCTTCACGGCGGGTACCGGAGCGGTTGAAGTCGATAGCCGGGAACACACGGCGTTCGGCGATTTTACGCGACAGGTGCAGTTCCATATTACCTGTACCTTTAAACTCTTCGTAAATAACCTCGTCCATCTTCGAGCCGGTATCGACCAGCGCGGTGGCGATAATGGTTAAGCTGCCGCCTTCTTCCACGTTACGGGCGGCGCCGAAGAACCGTTTCGGTTTATGCAGCGCGTTGGCATCGACAC
>CAZEGA010000370.1:1951-2731 GCA_964511675.1 uncultured Rheinheimera sp. | reverse complement strand
CTTAAAAGGCTACATTCAGGATAAGCACAACGCCATGCTAATGGGCGTGGCACCAACCGGTAATGGCCGGCGCGAATCTTTTGCCCATCTGCCGATGCCGCGCATGACCAACACCTATATGCTGGCCGGGCAGAGTGAGCCGGCCGAGATTATCGCCAGTGTAAAAAAGGGTATTTATGCGCCAAACTTCGGTGGTGGCCAGGTGGATATTACCTCGGGCAAATTTGTGTTCTCTGCCTCTGAGGCTTATTTAATCGAAGATGGTAAAATTACTGCACCGATTAAAGGCGCTACCCTGATTGGCAGCGGCCCTGAGGCGATGCAGCAGGTGTCGATGGTCGGTAACGATCTGGCACTGGACAGCGGTGTGGGCGTATGCGGCAAACAGGGCCAGAGCGTGCCGGTAGGCGTTGGCCAGCCGACGCTGAAACTGGATGCCATGACAGTAGGTGGTACACAGTAAACGAACTTATTAACCTGCTGACCGTGTGCTAACCGGCAGCCCACGCCAACACGCCATAAATACGTCCCTGTAGGCTCGATTCCGCCTATCCGGGGCTCCAATGGTTGGCTTAGGGCAGACCGCTTAGCACACTCAGTTGGCCCTTAACAAACAACATTAACAGGGACATTAAGCAAATGGCAGCATTTGGCACCGTATTTACCCCCGAGATGATTATCTCGCGTTTTGACAATAACAGCTGGAGTGAGCCACAGCTTGTCGCCACCGACAGCATCAGCCTGCATCCGGGCGCGCATGTGCTGCATTATTCCAGCACC
>CAZEGA010000370.1:1545-1941 GCA_964511675.1 uncultured Rheinheimera sp. | reverse complement strand
GGCTTAAAAGCCTTCCGCCATACTGATGACAGTATCCATATTTTCCGCATGGACAAAAACGTTGCCCGGCTGGCGCAAAGCAGTGAACTGCTGGCACTGCCCAAAGTTGACGGTGCTATGTTAGTCAGCATGATCACCGGCATAGTGCGCCGCTATGCGGCCGATGTGCCTAATCCGCCGGGTTCGATGTATATCCGCCCGACCCATATCGGCACTGAGGCCTCTATCGGTAAAGCGGCAGCGCCCAGTTTAAGCTCGCTGCTGTACGTGCTGTTATCACCGGTTGGCGATTACTTTGCCGGTGGCGCCAAACCGCTGCGGCTGCTGCTGGAAGACAACGCCCGCTGTGCGCCGCATATGGGTATGGTAAAAAGCGGCGGTAACTATGCCAGCGCA
>CAZEGA010000370.1:0-1535 GCA_964511675.1 uncultured Rheinheimera sp. | reverse complement strand
GCGGTACAGGCTGATCAGGTGCTGTTTTGCCCGAACGGTGACGTACAGGAAACCGGCGCTGCCAACTTTTTGCTGATCGACGGCAATGAAATTATCACCAAGGCGCTGGATACCAGCTTCCTGCACGGTGTTACGCGCGATTCTATCCTGACGCTGGCGCGCGATCGCGGTATGACCGTATCCGAGCGTGAGCTGACAGTAGACGAACTGTTAGAGCGCGCCGTTAAACCGGGTGCAGAAGCGGCATTGTCGGGCACGGCAGCGGTACTGACGCCGGTGGGTACGCTTATTCATAACGGCAAAGAATATCAGGTTGGTAATGGCGCAGGTGGCAGCACTACAGCAGCACTACGCCAGGCCCTGAATGATATTCAGTGGGGTAAGGCCGAAGATAAACACGGCTGGTTGACACAGGTGTGCTGAGCCAGGACGAAATTATTGCGGAGTGCTAATCGCGGATTGCCCCGACCTCCGCTGTGGTGGACACAGCGGAGGTCGTAACCGGTGTTGCCGATAAAATTACTCTTCAATAATCAACGGTTTAATTAGCTGAAACAGCTCGCGGTAGTATTTCGGCGGCTGGTGTTTTTCCTGCTCTTTTTTCGCATTGCGGATCAACTGGCGCAGTTGCTGTACGTCGACGGTTGGGTATTGTGCAATAAACTCAGTCAGTGCGTCGTTATTGGCCAGCAGTTTATCGCGCCAGTTCTCCACCTTATGAAACTGCCGTGTCGCCGCCTGGTTGGTGTTACGCAGTACGGCCAGAGCCTGTTCTATCGGCTCCAGATCGCGCGAACGCATTAAACGGCCAATAAACTGAATATGGCGGCGCAGCGCCTCGCGCTTGTTACCCAGCTTGTCGGCCAGTTGCAGCGCATCTTTTAATTCGTCGTCCAGCGGCACCTTGGCACGGGCGGCGGCGCTTAGTGCCACCAGCTCCTCGCCCAGTTTTTGCAGCTCGTGCATTTCACGCTTAACCTGCGATTTACTCTTGCCCTCTGCTTCGTCCCAGGTATCGCCGTGGATAAAATCGGTCATCTTAGCTTCACTCATCACTATAATGGCGCAAGTATACATGATCTGGCGCAGCAACAGCAGCCAGCGTGCACAGACTATGATAAGCTGGCAGCAGTTTTTTCAGGCAGACACAATAATTATGCACGTAACAGAACAGAGCATCTGGCAGGAAATTGCTGAAGTAAAACAGGCCGTGGCCGAAGTGCTGGCGCATGCCAGGCAGCTGGGCGCCAGCAGCGCCGAAGCGTCGATGAGCCGCACCAAAGGCTTAAGCGTGGAAACCCGCCATGGCGAGGTGGAAACGGTAGAATTTAACCAGGATGGCGGCCTGGGCATCAGTTTGTATTTTGGCCAGCGTAAAGGTTCGGCCTCTACCGCCGATTTAAGCCCGCAGGCACTGCGCCGGGCGGTTGAAGCGGCGGCGGATATTGCCCGCTACACGTCGGAAGATCCGCATACCGGTATTGCCGAAGCGGCCTGGCTGGAAATCGGCTGTTCTCCTTATCTCGGACAGCTCT
>CAZEGA010000369.1:342-2733 GCA_964511675.1 uncultured Rheinheimera sp. | reverse complement strand
TCAAAGGTCAGGGCCGTATCTGCTGTTTTCAGCTGTTCATTAATACGCTGGGCAATCTGCGCCAGCACCAGATTGCTGTGGCTGTGGCCAAGCAGCTGGTTTACCTGTTCAAACTGGCTTATTTTGAGCAGTAATAATGAATAATGCTGCTCGGGCGCACGCTTCAGCAGTTTATCCAGCTGTTGCTGCAGAAAGAATTTATTCGGCAGGCCACTGACATCGTCATGCAGGGAATAAAATCCCAGCGGGTTATCCGCCCTGGCCGCCAGCTTTTTCTGCAGTTGGCTGACATCATACTTCAGCTTAAACATATAGATAAACGCCAGCAATAACAGCCCGGACAACAGGCTGATAATCTGCACGGGGGACGCCGTATCCTGCGCCAGTGCAGCACTGCTGAACAGTATCAAACCTAAACTTGCATAACGCACTGCATGACTCCGCAAAACCGCCTGCTAATAGCTTACTGCAAAACCCGGCCTTGTAAAGCTCAGCGTGCTGAGGTTCTGACCTCTTTACCATTGATAATCAGCTGCTTAAGCGGGTTTACGCCAAACTGATAACATAACTCTGCCGGCTGGCTTATCGCATAACAGCCAAAATCGGCCCGCTGGCCTACGGCTAAACTGCCGCGATCTGCCAGCCCAAGCGCGGCAGCAGCATGCCGGGTTACGCCAAGCAGGGCCTCCTGCGGCGTTAACCGAAACAGCGTACAGGCCATATTCAGCATTAATGGCAGCGCACATAAAGGCGATGTGCCCGGGTTTAAATCTGTCGCTATCGCCATCGGCACCTGATACTGGCGCAGCAGTGCCACAGGCGGCAGCCGGGTTTCGCGTAAAAAATAAAACGCCCCCGGCAGCAGCACAGCTACCGTGCCGGCTGTAGCCATAGCCGCTACCCCGGCTTCGTCGAGAAACTCGATATGATCGGCCGACAACCCGCCAAACTCCGCCACTAAACTGCTGCCGCCCAGGTTAGACAACTGTTCAGCATGAGCTTTCACCGGCAGGCCCAGCGCCGCAGCGGCGGTAAACACCTTACGTGTTTGTGCAATATTAAAACCTATGCCCTCGCAGAATACGTCCACCGCATCGACCAGCTTAAGGCCATGCAACTGCGGCAACATCTGACACACTGCTTCAATATAGCCATCTGCGTCAGCGGCAAACTCAGCGGGCAAGGCATGGGCGCCTAAAAAGGTTTTCTGTATTGTGACCGGATGATGCCGCCCAAGCTCTGCTGCTACCTCAAGAATTTTCTGCTCACTGGCTAAATCCAGGCCATAGCCGGATTTTACCTCTACCGTGGTTACCCCCTGCGCCAGCAGGGTGTTAAGCCGGTCTTTGGCCAGTACAAACAGCTCTTCATGGCTGGCAGCCCGCGTTGCCGCCACCGTGGCTTTAATGCCACCACCGGCGGCGGCAATATCCTGGTAACTGGCACCGTTTAAGCGCATTTCAAACTCATTGGCGCGGTTACCGGCATAAACCAGGTGGGTATGGCAGTCGATAAACCCCGGCAGCAGCCACTGTCCGGCCACGTCATACAAGGGTGTTGCCAGGGCATCAAACGGCGGCAGTTCGCTGCGCTTGCCAACAAAGGCAATAACACCATCTTTAACTGCCAGTACGCCATTCTCTATGGCGCCATAAGGCTGGCCGTTGTCGGTCATGGTAGCAATATTGGCGTTAAGCCAGATGGCATCAAACTGCTGCATAGTGTATTCCCCCCGCGTGCTGATGGAATAATTTTACACCAACAACTTGTATATACAACTAAGTTGGTGTATTTTTTATTTAGTAAAACCGGAGGTGTTATGGCCGTTGCCAAATTTGCCGAAATTAAAGAGTACATGCTGAGCCAGATTGAAATTGCTGCCTGGCCGGAGCACAGCCGGGTGCCGTCAGAAAACGAGCTGGCCGAGCAGTTCAGTGTCAGCCGGATGACGGCGCGCCGCGCACTGCAGGAACTGACCGAGCAGGGCATTTTGTACCGTACCCAGGGCGTGGGCAGTTTTGTCGCCGCGTTAAAATCGCAATCGTCGTTGCTGGAAATCCGCAATATTGCCGATGAAATTCACAGCCGTGGCCATGCCTACAGTGCGCGCCTGTTGCAGCTGACCGAGCTGCCCTGCCCGACCGTGGTTGCCGGTGCCCTGGGTTTAACGCGCAACGCGCCGGTGTACTTCTCGCTGATTGTGCATCTGGAGAATAACCAGCCACTGCAGTTAGAAGCACGCTATGTCAGCCCGAAACTGGTGCCGGACTACGTAAAACAAGACTTTAACCAGCAGACCCCACACCAGTACCTGAGTTTTATTGCGCCGCTGACCGAAGCCGAGCAGGTGGTGGTCAAACTCATGACGATGCCGCTGCACGGCCGTCTCGA
>CAZEGA010000369.1:0-332 GCA_964511675.1 uncultured Rheinheimera sp. | reverse complement strand
CACCGTAGAAGCCATCTGGCCGGACGATTTTACCTGTAAGCACTTAGCGCTGAAAAAAGCCGAACCCTGCCTGCGCCTGACCCGCCGCACCTTCAGCCGTGAAGGCGCAGTCAGCCTGGCCTATTTAACCTCACCGGGTAGCCGCTACCGTTTAGGCGGCCATCTTAATTTTTCCTTACCGAGCAGCAGAGAGAGCATCTGATGACAGACCCACGTATTGATAACAGCCGGCTGATCCGCGCCGATCGCGGCAGCAACATTACCGCCAAAAGCTGGCAGACCGAAGCTGCCAAGCGTATGTTAATGAATAACCTGGACCCGGAAGTGGCCGA
>CAZEGA010000368.1:0-2749 GCA_964511675.1 uncultured Rheinheimera sp. | reverse complement strand
CCAGTTAATGCCTTTAACCCCGATTGCCAGCAGAGACGCAAGCACCAGCAGCGACGACAGAATAATTGCCGGCCACTTTAACCGCATAAAATCAAGCGGCTGTGAAAAGTTAAACACCTGCATGCTCTACCCCTTAAATTGGCAGTGACTGCACGCGGCGGCCACCCCAGATTAAATTCACTAACAACCGCGTACCGACAACAGCAGTGAAAATGGATGTCAGAATACCGATTGCCAGCGTGACCGCAAAGCCTTTTACCGGACCGGTGCCAAGACCAAACAGGATTAACGCCACCAGCAAGGTGGTAATGTTGGAGTCGGCAATGGTCGCAAAAGCGCGCTCATAACCATAATGGATAGCCTGCTGCACCGAACGTCCCTGCGCCAGTTCTTCACGGATACGCTCATTGATCAGTACGTTAGCATCAACCGCCATACCTATGGTTAACACTATCCCGGCCATACCCGGCAGCGTCAGCGTAGCGCCGGGGATCATCGACATAATCCCCACCATCAGCACAACGTTGGCGGCTAAGGCCGCATTGGCCACCATACCAAAGGCTTTATAGTAAATGGCCATAAAGATCAGCACGACCACCATACCCCACTTAATCGCGGCCGTACCCAGTTCAATATTCTCTTTACCCAGGCTTGGCCCTATGGTGCGCTCTTCAATAATCTGAATAGGGGCGATCAGGGCTCCGGCCCGCAACAGCGTAGCCAGGTTCTGTGCTTCACCGGGCGATGAAATACCGGTAATACGGAAATCACGGCCTAAACGTGCCTGAATGGTGGCATCGTTAATAACTTCCTGTTGTTTAATCAGTATCGGGTTGCCATCAGCACCTATTTCTGTACCAGGTTTATATTCGATAAACACTGATGCCATACGCCGGCCAATTGCATCGCGGGTGGCGGTAGAAAGCATAGTACCGCCTTTGGCGTCCAGCTTAATGCTGACCTGGGGCCGGCTGTACTCATCATAGGCCGAGCTGGCACCGGTAATATGTTCACCGGTAAGCATAATGCGTTTTTCCAGCAGCAGCGGACGGCCATCCCGGGTGTAGTACAGCTCGGCATTAGGTGGTATCCGCCCTGCCAGTGCAGCGCCTACATCACCTTCTTCATCCACCAGGCGGAACTCCAGCGAGGCCGTGGCACCGAGGATTTCTTTCGCCTGCGCCGTATCCTGTACGCCCGGCAACTGCACCACTATACGGTCAGCACCCTGGCGCTGCACTAAAGGTTCAGCCACACCAATTTCATTTACCCGGTTACGGATAATAGTAATGTTCTGCTCCAGCGCATATTCACGGATTTCTTTTAAACGGACTTCGCTGATAGTCACCGACAGCGTTTGGCCGTCAGAGCCCCGGCTGAACACCAGTTCACGGTCACGTTTTTTCAGTGCAGCTTCAGCAGCAGCCATATCTTCCGCGCTGCGTAAACTGACCTGCACCTGGCCACGGGCTATATCAGCCTGCACAGTGCGGTAACGAATACCGTCTTCGCGTAAATCAGTCCGAAAGGTTTGCACCATGTCGTTGAGGTTTTTATCCAGCGCGGCTTTCATATCCACTGCCATCAGGAAGTGCACACCACCACGCAGGTCCAGGCCCAGGTTCATCGGCGATGCGCCGATGGCGCTTAACCAGGCGGGCGTTGCCGGCGCCAGGTTTAGCGCGGTAACAAAGCCGGAGCCCAATTGCTGGACAGCAATCTCGCGTGCCTGCAACTGATCTTCTGTGCTGTTAAAGCGGGCCAGCAACTGGCCGTTTTCCAGCACCACAGATTTGGCCGGCACACCGGCGGCGATAAAACTTTGTTCCAGCTGAGCCCGGGTTTCTTCAGCCACTGTACCACCACGGGTAGCGGTAATATTCAGCGCCGGATCTTCCGGATATAAATTTGGCAGCGCGTACAGCAATGCAATAAACAGCACGCCGATAACGAGAAAATACCGCCAGGTTGCGTTTTTATTCACCTGTTTATCCTTGATTTTCTGCTTACAGAGACTTCAGCGTGCCTTTTGGCAATACAGCGCTGATAGCGGCTTTCTGTACTGTTACTTCAGTGCTGTCATTCAATGCAATTACCACAAAGTCTTTGTCTTCGGCAATTTTGCTGATGCGGCCAACCAGGCCACCCTGGGTTAAGACTTCATCGCCTTTACCCAATGCTGCCATCAGATTGCGGTGTTCTTTCACGCGTTTAGCCTGTGGCCGGTAGATCAGGAAATAGAAAATCAGACCAAACGCCAGCAGCATGATGATCAAATCCCAGCCCCCGCCCTGAGCTTGTCCGCCCGGAGCGGCCTGTGCGTAGGCATTGCTGATAAATAAACTCATAAGTGTCCCCTTAATTGTGATTAATGTTGTGCTGTATTTGCTTCAACCGCGTGCAGTGCCGGTACCGGCAGGCCGCGTTTGCTATAAAACTGTTCGACAAACTGCCCCAAGTTACCAGCGGCTATCGCAGCGCGCAATCCTTGCATCAGTTTCTGGTAATGATGCAGGTTATGTACGGTATTAAGCCGCGCGCCCTGGATCTCGTTGCAACGGTCCAGATGGTGTAAATATGCACGGGAATAATTTTTACAAGTGTAACAGTCGCATTCTGCGTCTAATGGCGCAATATCGTCTTTATATTTGGCATTGCGGATCTTTACCACACCGCTGCTGACAAATAAATGACCGTTACGGGCATTACGGGTTGGCATTACGCAATCAAACATATCAATACCGCGCCG
>CAZEGA010000367.1:0-2750 GCA_964511675.1 uncultured Rheinheimera sp. | reverse complement strand
AGTGGGTCTTCCTGGTCTCGCAAAATGACTAAAATGGTTTGCTCTGGTGTACTCATGGTAATGTCGGGGCCGTTTGGCCCCGCCTCCGTAGTTGGGGGGTTATTTAACGGCGTCTTTTAACGCCTTGCCTGGCTTAAAAACCGGTTTAATGCTGGCGGCAATTTGCATGGTTTCGCCGGTTTGCGGGTTACGGCCGGTGCGCGGCTGGGTAACCTTGGTAGTAAACTGGCCAAAGCCGGTAAGGGTTACCGCATTACCACTTTTCAGCTCTGCTGTTACGGTGTCTAAAAATGCACTTACCGCGCGCTCAGCGTGGGCTTTTGGTAAATCTGCTTGTGCGGCTACTGCGTTTACTAACTCTGCTTTGTTCATACTTATGTCCTTAATGGATGGTCTTGGGGTTGTGTGCCGGGCGGTTGCTCAGCACGGTTACTTCTACTAACTTCACATCGTGCGCAGGGTAGCGGGCTACAGAGTTGCTGTAGCACTGCTTGGCCTGCTCGTTGTCAGGCGTTTGCAGCAGCAAAGCGCCGTTTACTAACACCTGGTAGGCCATAGTTAACCTGCCTTTGCCTGCTCTGGTACCGGCAATGCCGGTAGCGCCGGTACGTCACTAAAACGCAGGCTTAACAGCTCGTACACGCCTTGCGGGTTACGCTGGTAAAAGTTGTAATAAACACAGCTGGTGTCGGTTTCCAGCGCGTCACGTAGCGCCTCTACCGCCTGGCGAAACAGTGGGTGGTTAATTTCCACATTCAGCAACTGCACCAGCTTGCTTACGCTGAATTCATTGGTCTTTGCAGGTTTAAAGGCACGGTTAATCAACACCTTCACGCCATCGTCTGCCAGGTCTTGCGTTACCACGTTAATGTATTGGTCAAACAGCTGGCGGGCGGCTTCAATGCGGGCATTTACTTTAATGGTGTCCTGCACCCGGCGGCTAATGCGGTACTGGCGGTTAAAGCTGAAAAAGTCCACGTTACCTTTAATTTTTTCCAGCCGTTTTACGCCATAGTCTTTTACCAGCTTGGCGATAAAGGCATCCGACGTTTGTGTTAGCGTAGTTTTCAGTTGTTGCATGGCGGCATGCACCGCAGTGGCCTGCGCCATAAACTGGTTAACCAGTGCATCTTCCTCCAAATGCTGCTCGCTAATATTTGCTTCTTTTACCAAGCGGCCTTCGCCATCCATCTTCCAGCCCGGTGGAATATCGTGTTCTGTTTTCATGCTGCTACCACGGTGAGTAAGTTGGTTACTTCTGTTTCAGTTAAGGGCCGCATGCCGTTTAACAGCCATGCGTCCCAAATAAGGGCGGTGTCATCCGTGTTTGGAAATGTGCCGTCTGGTAGCTCTGCTACCCTGATGGCAGTGTCTGCTGCTACGGTGGCCACCAGGGCAAACTTGTCGCTCGGCAGGCAAACCACCGCAGGGTGCAAATCTGCAAATTTCAGCAGGTTCATGCGCCCCTCCTAATTTGCATAACCAGCTCGCCGCTAATTTTGGTTTCCCCCAGGCTGGCGGCTAAATTCAGCGCGTTTTTCATCAGGGTGTTAACGTTAAGCGGGTAGCTCATATCCACCATTTCATCCGCGCGGCCGGTGTTGGCGCCAAAGCGACGGGTACCGGTCAACAGCGTTTGCATAGCGGTGTAGGCATCGTCGGTTAGTAGCTCTGTCGGGTTTTTATGGGCAGATTTAAGCTTTAGCGCTACATAGTCGCGCAGCTCATTGCCCAGCGGCTCTATAACCAGTTGGGTTGCACGGTAGGTAAATTCGCGGATGAAGTGGTTTTTAAGCTTCTTCTCCATCTCGTTTTGGCCAATCAGGATAATGCCAATAAACTTGGTAAAGCCGTCTGCCAGCTCCCAAATACGCTTTAGCTGCTTTATTACTTCGTCGGGTAAATCATGTGCCTCATCTACCACCAGCACATGGCGGTTGCCCGCTTTGTAGCTGTCGGTAAGTACCTTGCGGATAATGGCGTCGCGGTCTTCAGAGCTGCGTGGCCGCTTGGTGATTTGCAGTTCGCGCATAATGGCTTCAGATATGGTGTTGGCACCAATTTCACGCCGGTCTATGCGGGCCGGTTCAATAATGCGAACCTCAGGATATTCTGCGTTAACTTTCTCGTTAAACACGCGGCGTATTGTCGTTTTACCTGCACCGCACTCGGCATAAATACACAGCATGCTGCCCATGCGTGCGGCCTGTAACATGTGTTCAACTGCGTAGCGGTGGCTTTGGCTCAGATACACCTGATCCATGCCGTAAATTTCGTTTTCAAACGGGTCATTAAACAGCCCGAAGAATTTTTTAGTTTGTTGGGTTAGCATTTCTGGCTCCGGTAATTGGGTTAAAACACGTCCGTTAAGGTCTTCTTCAAATTGCTCCTGGTAATCTCTGGCTTTAAACAGCGCCCGCCACTGTGCGCCTGCGGTAATGGCTTTCTCGCTGGGGTCATCCAGAAAAATCAGGTGCGCCTGAGTGGCCGACACCAGGCCGTTTTCTACCGCAAAACGCTGCAGGGCGTTGTGTATGTCTTCCTGCTTTTTCTTTGGCCACTGGCTGTGTTTTATAATCAGGTTTAGTGTGGCGGTACTGATCTGCACATTGCAGTGATCACGTATCCAGTCCACCACCAGCGCCTGGCTTAAGCCCTTGTTAGCGAGCATGCGGCCAAAGCGGATCTTCCAGTCACGCTCTATAACAACCTGCTTATGCTCGTTGGTTTTTGCCATTGGTTTGCCTCCT
>CAZEGA010000366.1:0-2764 GCA_964511675.1 uncultured Rheinheimera sp. | reverse complement strand
TTGTCGCCGTGTACGAACAAGGCAGTGTCAGCGCCGCAGCGCGCCAGTGTTGTGTGGCACAGCCGTCACTGTCTGCCGCCCTGCGCCAGCTGGAGCAGGAACTGGGCGTTACCCTGTTTATCCGCTTACCTAAAGGAGTAACCCCAACGGAAGACGGTGAAAAGCTGTACGGCCATGCCGGGCGCTTGCTTAGCCAACTGCAGTCACTCAAAGCGTCATTCAGCCAACCGGTGGCAAGGGTAAAATTCCGTCTCGGTTTAATCCGCGCCTTAGGCGTAGAGCGGATGAGCCAGTTGCTGCGTGAATTCAGCAACAATGTGCAGGGGCTGGAGCTACATCTGGTAGAGCCGGACGAACTGTGCGATGCGCGTATTATCACGCCGCAGCTGTTAAAAGCCGGTGAGGCTTTTCAGCCGTTCTGGCATGACAGTTATCTGCTGGCGATCCCCCCTGGTTCGCCTCTGAGTTTGCAGTCTGAGATACAGCTGCAGGATTTTGAACAACTGCCGTTGATAAAACGTACCCCGTGCGATGCCTGGAATACACTGTACCCAGAGCTTGTCCGCCGTGGCATCAAGCCTGATTTGCGTGCCGATATCCAGACCATTGAATACGCCCTGGGCCTGGTGTCTGCCGGGGTCGGCTGCGCCCTGGTACCCAATTTCGATTCGTTGCTGCAGCGCCAGGATATTGTACTGCGCCCTGTGGCACAGCTGAAACTACAGCGCGAGCTGGGGCTGGCCTATGCCAAAAATCAGCACTCGGCATCGCTGGCCGTACTGCGTCAGCTTTGCCAACCATCAGCCCAGCAGCAGCTTACGCCTTTTGATGCCCCCCCAAAGGCATAAACACCCTTTAGCCGCAGCAAAAACCGTGAGTGTAAAAGCAGATACTGCTACACTGGCAGCCACACAGCGTTTTACCAACCTGCATTTGACCGACCCTATGACAAACAACGCCAGTTTTTATTTTCACGACTATGAAACCTGGGGCGCTGATCCCAAACGTGACCGCCCAGCCCAGTTTGCCGGTATCCGTACCGATCTGGAGCTGAATATCATCGGCGAGCCGGATGTCTGGTACTGCCAATTGGCCAATGATTACCTGCCACATCCGCAGGCGGCCTTAATTACCGGTTTAACCCCGCAACTCTGCAACAAGAAAGGCCTGGCTGAAACCGACTTTATGCAACGTATTTTAAGCCGTTTCAGCGAGAAAAATACCTGCGTGCTGGGCTATAACAACCTGCGCTTTGACGACGAAATAACCCGTTACGGCCTGTATCGTAACTTTTATGAGCCTTATGGCCGCGAATGGCAACACGGCAACAGCCGCTGGGATCTTATCGACATGGTGCGCGCCTGCTATGCCCTGCGCCCGGACGGCATAAACTGGCCACAGCGGGAAGATGGCAGCCCAAGTTTTAAACTGGAACAGTTAACCCGTGCCAATGGTTTAGCCCATGATAACGCGCACGATGCGTTATCCGATGTGTATGCCACTATTGCTATGGCAAAACTCATTAAGGAAAAACAGCCAAAGCTGTTTGGCTATTTATTTGAGCTGCGCAAAAAAGCCAAAGTTGCCGAACTGATTGATGTGGCAGGCTTAACGCCTTTAGTCCATGTATCGTCAAAATTTCCTGCCAGTTCAGGCTGTGTCAGTTGGATAGTACCACTGGCATTTCACCCAACTAACAAAAACGCAGTCATTTGCTACAACCTGCAAGCCGATCCAACCCCGTTGCTTACAGACGATATCGCCACCTTACAGCAAAAGCTCTACACCAGAAGCGCAGACTTAGCCGACGGCGAACAGCGGCTGGGGCTAAAGCTTATTCACCTGAATAAATGCCCGGTGTTGGCACCGGCGAGAACCCTCAGCGAAGCACGCGCTACCGAACTGGGTATTAATCGGGCACAGTGCCTGCAACATCTGGACTGGCTGCGCCAGCACCGGGCAGTGCAAGCCAAAGCGATAGCGCTGTACCAGCAGTTAAATGAGTATCCGGACGAAACCAACCCGGATTATCAGCTGTACAACGGTTTTATCAGCGATGGCGATAAACAGAAAATGCAGCAGTTGCACCAGTTGGCACCGGAGCAATTGGTAGTGAATGCCCCGGTATTTGCTGATGAGCGCTTAAACAATCTGTTGTTTTTATACCGTGCCCGTAATTACCCAGCCAGCCTGACCGATGCCGAACAACAGAAATGGCAACGCTACCGCACCGATAAACTGATGCACGGTGTGGATAACCCTAACCTGACGATGGAAGATTTCAGCCTGGTGCTGGAAAATCTGGCGCATGAGCATGCCAGTGATGAACAAAAAATGAAGATCTTAAAGTCGCTGTACCTGTATGTGCAATCGCTATAAGCCACCGGTTGCAACACTCATTATGCTCGCCACAGCAACTCGCCCTAATGCCTACGGCAGGGCTCAGACACTCTGTGGCTGCGCTAATGGGGTTCCAACCTTGTCTTTGTTTGCATGAAGTATTGAAATTATTAACCAATACGTGAATACTTAGCGCCATCTTGTCGGAGTGCCCAGCTGTTTACAGCGGGCTGAGACCGTGAAAACGGGATCCGTTGAACCTGATCAGGCTAATACCTGCGAAGGGAAACAAGGGAAATTTATACGATATTCAGTCTTGTCAATAACCGCACTATGCTGCCTGTAGGGTTATTGTATGCTGAGCCTTCCCTGAACTCCGGACAAGCAACTTCAACTTTGTCAACCGGAGCTTGCTATGTCTGCT
>CAZEGA010000365.1:0-2765 GCA_964511675.1 uncultured Rheinheimera sp. | reverse complement strand
TGGCAAGCCGGAGCGTATAGTGTCGGCGCTGGATATTATGCTGGAAGGCCCGTTGGGCGGCGCGGCCTTTAATAACGAATTCGGCCGGCCGGCCATTAACGGTTATTTCCGTACTTACGAAGAAAAAGTACCCAGCCATAACGGTGACGAAGTGCGCGGCTACCATAAGCCGATTATGCTGGCCGGTGGTTTGGGGAATATCCGTGCCGGACACGTCCAAAAAGGCGATTTACCGGTCGGTGCCAAACTGGTGGTGCTGGGCGGCCCGGCAATGAATATCGGCTTGGGCGGCGGTGCGGCGTCTTCTATGGCCTCCGGCCAGTCGGCAGAAGATCTGGATTTTGCTTCAGTACAGCGCGAAAACCCGGAAATTGAACGCCGCTGCCAGGAAGTGATCGACCGCTGCTGGCAACTGGGTGCTGACAACCCTATCGTATTTATCCATGATGTGGGTGCTGGTGGGTTATCCAATGCCTTTCCCGAACTGGTCAATGACGGTGGCGTCGGCGGTAAGTTTGAACTGCGTAATGTGCCCAATGATGAGCCGGGCATGTCACCGTTGCAGATCTGGTGTAACGAGTCGCAGGAGCGCTATGTGATGGCCATTCCGGCCGACAAAATGCCGCTATTTGAGCAAATTTGCTTACGTGAGCGCGCACCTTTCGCGGTAGTGGGTGAAGCGACCAGCGAGCAGCATTTAACCCTGACTGATACCCACTTTGGCAGCACACCGATTGACCTGCCGCTGAGTGTTTTGCTGGGTAAGGCACCGAAAATGCACCGTGAGGTGCAAAGTGCACAAACCGCAGGCAAGGCGCTGGATTTAACCGGTGTCACAGTACAGGATGCCGCCGAGCGTTTACTGCGCTTACCGGCCATTGCCGAGAAAACCTTTTTGGTAACCATTGGTGATCGTACTGTTACCGGTTTAGTCGCACGCGACCAGATGGTTGGCCCGTGGCAGGTGCCGGTAGCCAACTGTGGTGTTACGGCTGCCAGTTACGATACCTACTACGGTGAAGCCATGGCCATGGGCGAGCGCACACCGGTAGCCTTGCTGGATTTTGCCGCTTCTGCCCGTCTGGCAGTGGCTGAAGCCATAACCAATATTGCCGCCACTGACATTGGTGAGTTAAAACGCGTTAAGTTATCGGCTAACTGGATGGCGGCAGCCGGTCACCCGGGGGAAGATGCCGGCTTATACGCTGCGGTGAAAGCCATTGGTGAAGAGCTGTGCCCGGCGCTGGAAGTGACTATTCCGGTCGGTAAAGATTCAATGTCGATGAAAACCAAGTGGCAGCAAAACGGGGAAGATAAAGCGGTAACGGCGCCGTTATCGCTGGTGATCACCGCGTTTGCCCGGGTAGAGGATATCCGCAAAACGGTTACACCACAGCTGCGTACTGATAAAGGCGATACCAGCCTGCTGTTAATTGACCTGGGCCAGGGCCAAAACCGTTTAGGCGCGTCCTGTTTAGCCCAGGTGTATAAGCAACTGGGCCAGACGCCGGTTGATCTGGACAGCCCGGCGCTGTTAATTAACTTCTTTAATGCGCTGCAACAGTTAACGCGCGAGCAGAAACTGCTGGCCTACCATGACCGCTCCGACGGTGGCTTGTTTGTTACCTTGGCCGAGATGGCGTTTGCCGGTAAAGCCGGTGTGCGGGCGGATATCAGTGCGCTGGGTAGTGATGATATGGCGGTGCTGTTCTCTGAGGAGCCGGGTGCGGTGATCCAGGTTAGCAACACTGAACTTGAATATGTAACACAGCTGCTGGCGCAGCATCAGCTGGCACATTGCAGCCATGTGATTGGTACGGTAAACAGCAATGACGAGCTGGTATTCAGCCGTGGCGATAAGCTGGTGCTGAGTGACAGCCGCACCCGGCTGCGTTGTATCTGGGCCGAAACGACTTACCAGATGCAGGCGCTGCGTGATAACCCGGCCGGTGCTAAACAAGAGTTTGAAGCCAAAGCCGACGTGGCCGATCCGGGCCTGAATGTAAAACTAAGCTTTGATTTAAATGAAGATGTTGCTGCGCCTTTTATCCTCAAAGGTGCTGCACCTAAAGTTGCTGTGCTGCGCGAGCAGGGCGTGAATTCGCACGTTGAAATGGCCGCTGCCTTTAACCGGGCCGGTTTTACCGCTGTGGACGTACATATGAGCGATATCCTGGCTGGCCGTGTGCAATTGGCAGACTTTAATGGCTTGGTTGCCTGTGGCGGTTTCTCTTATGGCGATGTATTGGGCGCCGGTGAAGGCTGGGCCAAGTCGGTATTGTTTAACGATATTGCCCGTAAGCAGTTTGCCGGGTTCTTTGAGCGTGACAGCACTTTCTCGCTGGGTGTGTGTAACGGTTGTCAGATGATGTCGAACTTAAAGAGCCTGATCCCCGGAGCCGAGCTGTGGCCACACTTTGTGCGCAACAAGTCTGAGCGTTTTGAAGCACGCTTTAGCTTGGTAGAAATCCAGCAAAGCCCGTCGCTGTTCTTTGCCGGTATGCAGGGTTCACGTATGCCAATTGCGGTATCGCACGGTGAAGGCCATGCCGAGTTTGCTTCAACTGAAGCTTTCGCCAAAGCCAACCACAGTGGTACGGTAGCCATGCGTTTTGTTGACCACTACGGCAAAGCGACCGAGCAATATCCGCAAAACCCGAACGGCTCAGCGGCTGGTATTACCG
Source organism: uncultured Rheinheimera sp. (assembly GCA_964511675.1). GTDB lineage: Bacteria > Pseudomonadota > Gammaproteobacteria > Enterobacterales > Alteromonadaceae > Alishewanella. The sequence continues at coordinate 81 of CAZEGA010000365.1, read as the reverse complement.
CGCTGACCACCACCGATGGCCGCGTTACGATAATGATGCCGCACCCGGAGCGGGTATTCCGCGCTGTAGCGAACTCCTGGC
>CAZEGA010000364.1:0-2787 GCA_964511675.1 uncultured Rheinheimera sp. | reverse complement strand
GCCGTAATTTTATGCGCAATAACGACGTGTTTGGCCGTATTGGTGGTGAAGAGTTTGCTGTGGTGCTACCCGGCTGCCAGACTGACAAAGCGGTGTTACTGGCAGAAATCTGCCGGGATGCCATAGCAACCATTGATACCAGCGAAAGTGGTAAAGCGTTCCCGCTCAGTGCCAGCTTTGGCGTTGCCGGCTCTGACACCTCTGGCTACCAGTTAAAGCAATTACTGGCCGATGCTGACAATGCTATGTACCGGGCAAAAGAGGCCGGCAGGGACAATGTCATGGCATTTACTGCAGAGGTGAAGCCGTTTAGTCCTGAAGCGTAATAGGGTAGAATCCGCCAGTCTTATTACAGGAGCTGGCGCATGACGCAACAACTGATAGCACAAGGCGACTTTTTACAACTGACGCTACAACATCCTGATGGCCTGGCGCCATTCCAATTTACTCTTGCAGACAACACCAGCGTATCGGTATGGGATAGCGGGGTGATCTGTTTTGAACCTGCAAACACCGGCCATAAAGACATAGTGTTGTCCTGTGGGGTACATGGCAATGAAACGGCACCAATAGAAATTTGTGCAGAACTGGTACAGGACGTTTTGCTTGGCCGCTTGGCACTGAAACAGCGCTTGCTGGTACTGTTTGGCAACCCGCCGGCCATTAATGCCGGCCGGCGTGAAGTAGCGGAAAACCTGAACCGGTTATTCTCCGGCCACCATAGCCAGGGCGAGGGTTTGGTTAATGCCGAACGCAGACGGGCCAAGGCATTGGAAGGCTATGTCAGCCGGTTTTATGATGAGGTACGCGTAACCAATGTGGTGCCGCGTAACCGTTATCTGTACGATTTACACACCGCTATCCGCGGTTCCCGCTTTGAGAAATTTGCCGTTTACCCGTTTTTACATAACAAGCCCTGGCAAAAGGCTGAGTTTGAATTTCTGCAGGCCTGTGATGTCACTACGGTATTATTAATGCAAACACCGGCATCCACTTTCAGCTACTATGCGTCTAATACGCATGGCGCTGCGGCCTTTACTATTGAGTTGGGTAAGGTGCGTCCTTTTGGCCAAAACGATATGACGCGTTTTGCCAAAGCCCGTTGTGCACTGCGTCAGTTAGTCAGCGAGGCTGAAGTTGACACTATCTGTTTTGACGAACAGCAGTTCCGGCTGTATCAGGTGTATCGTGCCATTAATAAGCAAACGCAGGAATTTAAACTGCATTTTGCTGATGACGTGCAGAACTTTACTACTTATCCGGTTGGTACCTTATTAGCGACAGACGGCGATACCGAATACCGGGTAGAGCGGGACGGCGAGGCTATTATCTTTCCCAATGCCAAAGTCGCCATAGGCCAGCGCGCTATGCTGATGGTAGTGCCAACCACGGTGGCGCATAATCTGGCTTAGTAAATTTAACCTGACAGTCGTGTGTAGCGTCTGGCAGGGCAAACAACGGCTGTGGTTGCAATGCAGTTTACGTAAAGGTAAAGTTGCCGCCGATAATAAGCAGAACAATCCGGTGCATTCTCAATGCGATGCTCAAAACGGGGAGAGTGGCAAAAGCCGCTATACTGAGTCGATAAAAAGCTGAGCCGGTAAAAAGCCTGGTGCAGCTGACTCACAGGTCTAACACGTATAACAAACAAGAGACACCCTATGACTAACCCAAATAACGCCACCATAACCACGGTGCACACTGCAGAGTTTACTGCCGGTGATGCGTTAAAAATTCCGACGCTGCGTATTTTACGTGACGATGGCAGCCTGTACGACGGCGCTGTCGCACCTGAACTGGATAAAGCCACCGCCCTTAAAATGTATAACACCATGGTGTTTATCCGGGTGCTGGACGAGCGGATGCTGGCTGCGCAGCGTCAGGGCCGGATCAGCTTTTATATGCAGTGCCTGGGCGAAGAGGCCGCCACAGTCGGCAGCGCGGCGGCGCTGGATGATAAAGACATGATTATGGCGCAGTACCGTGAACAGGGAGCTTTGCGCTACCGCGGTTTTACGCTGGAACAGTTTATGAACCAGCTGTTCTCCAATGAGAAAGATTTGGGTAAAGGCCGCCAGATGCCGGTACATTATGGCAGCAAAGATATTTATTACATGACCATTTCGTCGCCGCTGGGTACGCAGATCCCGCAGGCCAGCGGTTATGCCTATGCGCAAAAGCTGCGTGGCCTGCATAACACTACTATTTGCTATTTCGGCGAAGGCGCGGCCTCTGAGGGCGATTTCCATGCCGGTTTAAATATGGCTGCCGTGCATAAAGCTCCGGTGCTTTTCTTCTGCCGTAACAATGGTTATGCCATTTCGACCCCGGCCAACGAGCAGTTTGTCGGTGACGGTATTGCCTGCCGGGCCGTCGGTTACGGCATGAAAGCGCTGCGGGTAGATGGTGCTGATATTTTAGCGGTGTACCATGCTACCAAAATGGCGCGTGATCATGCGCTGGCGCATAACGAACCGGTGTTAATTGAATCTATTGCCTATCGTTTAGGCGCGCATTCGTCGTCGGACGATCCAAGCGGCTACCGCTCAAAAGAAGAAGAAGAAAAATGGCGCCAGAATGACCCTATCGCCCGTTTCCGCTTATGGCTGCTTGCCAAAGGCTGGCTGAACGAAGCTGACGATAAAGCCAGCATTGAAGCGCTGCGCACCGAAATTCTTGATGCGTTAAAAGTGGCCGAGAAAGTGGCCAAACCCGGTATTGAACATTTGATTTCAGATGTGTATGCCGAGCCTATTCCGGCGTTACAACAACAATTAGATGAATTAA
>CAZEGA010000363.1:0-2794 GCA_964511675.1 uncultured Rheinheimera sp. | reverse complement strand
AGCCGTTAAAGAAAACTCTAAAAACAATCGACCGATAATGCCGCCCATAAAAAACAGCGGAATAAAAGCCGCCATCAAAGACACGCTGATCGACACCACGGTAAAACCAATTTCCTGCACGCCTTTCAGCGCTGCCACCCTTTTGCTTTCACCGGCTTCTAAATGCCGATGAATATTTTCAATCACCACTATGGCATCATCAACAATAAAGCCAACGGCAATCACAATAGCCACCAACGTCAGGTTATTCAGACTGAATCCAACCAGGTACATAAAGGCACAAGTGCCAATCAGCGAGACGCCCAACACAGCAGAGACAATTAAGGTTGCCGACCACTGGCGTAAAAACGCCGCCATCACCGCAATCACCAGCACCACTGCAATAGCCAGCGTCAGCTCCACTTCATGCAGGGAAGAGCGGATAGTGCGGGTTCTGTCGTTAAACACTTCCACTTTGACATCGGCAGGCAACGCACTGGTCAGTTGCGGTAAGGCGGCTCTGATCCGATCCGCAGTCGCCACTATATTGGCACCGGGCTGACGGCGGATAATTAACGCCACGCCGGATTCGCCGTTTGGCCAGATCTGCACGAAATCGTTTTCTGCACCGAGTTTTACGTTGGCGACATCACGCAAGTAAACCGGGGCGCCATGGTTATAGCTGACAATCAGATCGGCATATTCGTCAGCAGAAAAAATCTGATCGTTCACTGCCAGAGTAGACACCCTGTTATCGCCAAACAACGCCCCTTTTGGCAAGTTAACACTGGCGCGTTGTACCGCAAGGCGGATATCGGCCAGGGTTAACCCAGCAGCTGCCAGCACTTCTGGCCTGGCCTGAATACGAATGGCCGGTTTTTGCTGGCCGCCAATAAACACCTCACCGACACCGTTAATCTGGGTCATCTGGCGTGCCAATACCGTTTCGGCTAAATCGCTGACTTCAGTACGGGACAAGGTCTCGGAAGTGACGCCAATAATCAAAATAGGGCTGTCGGCCGGGTTGACCTTACGCCAGGTCGGTAAATTGGGCATGTCCGGCAAGCGGCCTGCCGCCTGATTCAGTGCGGCCTGCACTTCCTGCGCTGCACTGTCGATGTTTTTCTCCAGTACAAACTGTAAGGTTACTTCCACTGAGCCTAAAGCACTGGTCGAGGTCATTTCGGTAATGCCAGGCACCGAGCTTAGTGCAACCTCCAACGGCGTCGCGACAGAAGAGGCCATGGTTTCAGCACTGGCGCCGGGTAAACGGGCATTCACCTGAATAGTCGGAAAATCGGCTTCCGGCAAAGGCGCAATTGATAAACGCGGAAAGGCCAGCACACCCAATAACACCAAAGCAAAGGTCAATAACACTGTGCCTATCGGATGATCCAGACACCAGGCAAATATACTACGGCTTTTCATTGTTATTGCTCCGCAGCAGTCGCAGGCGTGTCAGGCAGAATATTCAGCTCTGTGCCTTTACGTAACCGGCTCTGGCCATCCACTATCACCTGCAGGCCAGCAGCCACACCTGTCACCACCACCTGATCTTTTTCCTGTAATACCACAGTAACCGCAGCGGTGGCCGCCTTGCCCTGGTCTGCAAACCAGACAAAAGGCCCTTCGGGCCCTTGCTGCAAGGCTTTAGCCGGAATAGTCAGGGCGTTAGGCAGAATAGTGCTTTGCAGCGCTATGACCACAGACTGGCCAGGCCATAACACCGCATCCGGGTTGGCAAAATCGGCTTTCACCCTGACAGTGCCGGTTGCTGCCGCCACTCTGTTATCCACCACGGTCAGTTTGCCTTGTGCTAAAGGCTCTGCACCATCCTGCAAAAAGGCCAACACCGGCACCGTGTGTTGCTGGCGGATTTGTTGCATCAACAGCTGTAATTCAGCTAAACGCGACTGCGGCAGAGCAATTTCAATACTGATGGGGTCCAGTTGCACCACAGAAAACAAACTGCTGGCATCGCTGGTTCGCACATAGTTGCCCGCATCCACATTACGGATACCGACCTGACCGGCGACAGGCGATACAATTCTGGTATAAGACAACTGCACCTGCTGCGCATTAATCGTGGCCTGCACACTGCGTAGCTCAGCTTCTAACTGCTGCACTGTCGCCTGCTGCTGATCGGCCATCTGCGCCGATACCGCCTGATCTTTACGCAAATTCTGGTAACGTTTTAAATCCAGCCGCGCCACATCCAGCCTGGCCTGCGCCACAGCCAACTGAGCTTTGGCTTGCTCCAGCGCAGCGTTAATACTGCGATCGTCAATTTGCGCCAGCAAATCACCGGCTTTGACCAACTGGCCCTCTGCCACCAGGATGTGCTGCAATACGCCATCAATCTGAGGACGGATCTCCACACTTTGCTGCGCTTTGACCTGACCTATAGCCCTGATCCAGACCGGCACGCTTTGCTGTTGCACTAAAGCCGTTTTAACCGGCACTGCCGGGCTTTGTTGCGCAAATGCCGCATAGCTCAGCCAAAGGCCGGATACCATAACCAGCTTTACCAGTTTCATGCCAACCCCATCTTTATGCTGTTACAGGAAAACCCTGCCCCCGGTGTAATAATTGCAGCTTAGCACAGCTGACGCGCTTTAATATGACATGAAATTTTCTAAGCTTATTCAATATTTTGCTTCATCCAGACTAGTCAAACGATTGCAGCTTATTTGCAGATCTGCCAATGCGTTCAACGGCAAAAAAAAGCAGACCAGAGGCATAATACTGATCACTTAAGCAGAACAGGCTTGCCCTAAGCCAACCGTTGGAGCCCTGGACGGGCGGAATCGAGCCC
>CAZEGA010000362.1:0-2808 GCA_964511675.1 uncultured Rheinheimera sp. | reverse complement strand
GCTGAAAATCGCCATTATCGCCGGGGAACACTCCGGCGATATTTTAGGTGCCGATCTTATGCTGGCGTTTAAAGCCAAACACCCGGATGCGGTGTTTTATGGCATAGGCGGGCCGCGCATGCAGGCATTGGGTTTTACTGCGTTGTTTGAGATGGAAGAGCTGGCGGTGATGGGCATAGTTGAAGTACTGGGCCGTCTGCCACGCTTATTACAGGTAAAACGGGAAATTCTGGCTGCCTTAATGGCCGATAAGCCGGATGTGTTTGTCGGTATAGATGCGCCGGATTTTAACCTGCCGGTGGAGCTTAAGTTAAAACAGGCCGGTATTAAAACCGTGCATTACGTTAGCCCTTCAGTGTGGGCCTGGCGGCATAAACGCATTTTTAACATTGCCGCCGCCACCAATATGGTGCTGTCGTTGTTGCCATTTGAAAAAGCCTTTTATGACAAGTATCAGGTGCCCTGTACCTTTGTTGGCCATACCATGGCCGATACCATGCCGCTGGATGTCGATAAAGCCGCCGCTAAAGCCGGGCTTGGGCTGGACCCGGCCAGCATGGTGCTGGCAATTATGCCGGGCAGCCGTACTAACGAAATTAAACTGCTGGCAGCGGATTTTCTGCAGGCGGCAATATTGCTGCAGCAAAGCTTTCCGGATTTGCAGCTGGTCTGCAATATGGTCACCCAAAGCAAAGCGGCGCAGTTTAGCGCGATAAAACAGCAACTGGCGCCACAGCTTGAGGTGAAACTGTTTATTGGCCAGGCGCGGCAGGTGTTACTGGCCGCTGATGCGACTTTTATCACCTCCGGTACTGCCACATTGGAAGCTATGCTGGCCAAATGCCTGATGGTGGTAGCATACCGGGCGAACTGGCTAACGTATCAGATTGGCAAACGGCTGGTAAAACTGGCGCATTTCAGTTTGCCGAATCTGCTGGCCGGGCGCGGTATGGTCACCGAGTTACTGCAACATCAGGTCACACCGCAGGCTTTGGTCAGTGCGATGACACCATTGTTAAGCTCAGCGCGCGACACCTTGCTGGCAGAATACCGAACGATTCATCAGAGCATAAAATGCGCCGCCAGCGTTAAAGCGGCAGAGGCCATTCTAAAGGTAGTAAATGACGATGTTATACCAGCGTCCTGATGTCAGCCTGATCTGCGGTGTGGATGAAGTGGGCCGTGGCCCGTTAATTGGCGCTGTGGTAACCGCTGCCGTGATACTGGATCCGGCCAGACCGATAGCTGGCCTGACAGATTCAAAGAAATTATCAGAGAAACGTCGTGCCGAACTGGCCGCGCTGATTAAGCAAAACGCGCTGGCCTGGGCCCTGGGCCGCGCAGAGCCGGATGAAATAGACCAGCTGAATATATTACATGCCACTATGCTGGCGATGCGCCGTGCCGTGGCGGCACTTGGCATAACACCACAGTGGGTGCTGGTCGATGGCAACCGCACTACGGATTTTGGCCTGCCCGCCACTGCTGTGGTAAAAGGCGATTTACTGGTGCCGGAAATCAGCGCGGCGTCTATTCTGGCCAAAGTCGCCCGCGATGCGGAAATGCATGTGCTGCATCAGGCCTATCCGCATTACGGCTTCGCGGCACATAAAGGCTACCCGACCGCAGCCCATCTTGCCGCCATTGCCGAGCATGGCGTGCTGGCTGAACACCGGCGCAGCTTTAAACCGGTAAGGCTGGTACTGGAGCAACAAGGGCGATGAGTTCACCGGCTTTTATTCACCTGCGCGTGCACAGTGATTTCTCGATGATCGACGGTGTCGCTAAAATCAAGCCCATTGTTAAAGCCGCCCAAAAGCTGGCGATGCCGGCACTGGCGCTGACTGATCAGATGAACTTCTGTGGCCTGGTGCGCTTTTACAGTACGGCACATGAGGCCGGTATTAAGCCGATAATTGGTGTCGACTGCTGGGTACAACATCCGCTGTTTGGCAGCGAGAGCAGCAGAATGCTGCTGCTGGCGGCCGATAACACCGGCTATCAGAACCTGAGCCAGCTGATTTCCAGGGCGTATTTGCGTGGTCACGTTGACGGTAAACCACAAATTGACCATGACTGGCTGGCCGAGTTTGCCGCCGGTGTGATTGTATTGTCCGGTGGTAAAGAAGGTTTGCTCGGCAAAGCCTTACTGAAAGAAAATACACAAAGCGTCAGCCAGTTAGTGCAGTTTTATCAGCGGTACTTCCCTGAGCGTTTTTATCTGGAGGTTATCCGCAGCGGCCGGCCGGATGAAGAGCTGTATATTCAAAAAGCCGTTACGCTGTCCGAACAGTACCATTTGCCGCTGGTAGCCACTAATGAAGTGGTATTTCTGCAGCCTGAGGATTTTCCGGCGCATGAAATCCGGGTGGCGATACATGATGGCTACACGCTGGATGATAAGCGCCGGCCAAAAAATTACACCGAGCAGCAGTACCTGAAATCAGAGCCGGAGATGCAGCAGCTGTTTGCCGATTTACCGGAGGCACTGGAAAACTCGGTAGAAATTGCCAAACGCTGTAATGTCACTATCCGTCTTGGCGAATACTTTCTGCCAGCCTTTCCAACCGGCGGTATGACCGATGCCGATTTTCTGGTCATGAAATCGCGCGAAGGGCTGGAAGATCGCTTAGTGCAGCTGTTCCCGGATGAAAAGGTACGGGCGGAAAAACGCGTTGGGTACGACGAGCGCCTGCAGATTGAGCTGGATGTTATCAACCAGATGGGCTTTCCCGGCTACTTCCTGGTGGTGATGGAGTTTATCCAGTGGAGTAAGGATAACGATATACCGGTAGGGCCGGGCCGTGG
>CAZEGA010000361.1:2155-2830 GCA_964511675.1 uncultured Rheinheimera sp. | reverse complement strand
AGCCAAAGCGAGTGTTGCAGCAAAAGCAGTTGACCTGCACCTTACCCGCCAGATTTTCCGGCCGCTGCAGCCGCGCTATTTGCTGAGAGCATTTTTTCCAGCTCGGCAATAAAAGCTTTATCGTCCGGTGCCGTGCGGCTGCCAAAATGTTTTACCGTTTGCTCGTCACTGCTTACCAGATACTTATTAAAATTCCAGCTCGGTGCTTCGCCGGTTCTGGCAATTAATGCCTTAAATACCGGGTTGGCATCATCGCCTTTTACCTTGGAACTGGCAAACATCGGGAATTTCACGCCATAAGTCAGGTAACACACCTCTGCGGTTTTCTCTGCATCGTCATATTCCTGTTTAAAGCTGTCCGATGGAAAACCCAGTATCACCAGGCCTTTATGCTGATATTTCTGGTACAGCGCCTCCAGGCCGTCAAACTGTTTGGTAAAGCCGCATTTACTGGCCGTATTCACTACCAGTAGTGTTTTGCCTTGGTAGCTGTCGCATAAATCGACGCTTTCCCGGCTATTCAGCTGCTGCATAGAGTGGCCTAAAATATCACCACACTGGCTGGCAAACAGCGGCAGGCTGCATAGTGCCATAGCCAGTACAGTTGTATTGAATATTGCTTTCATATCTTGCTCCTGTAGTTGCAGTTAATACGCAGACCGCATGCCGGCCGAT
>CAZEGA010000361.1:0-2145 GCA_964511675.1 uncultured Rheinheimera sp. | reverse complement strand
GCCGATCTTATTGCATTACCCTATAAAATTAACGTGCGTTTTTACCGGCTTGCGCTATCATCCGCTTCCTTTTTTTGCCAGCTACCTTATGCTTAGCCGGGCATAGTTAACTGAGAGACATCATGCGCATTTGCTTTTTAATGTACCCCTGGGAAAAAGTTTACCCGGAGGGGGACAGCACTATACGAATGATCCACGAAGCGGTCAGCCGTGGTCATACCGTGGCGATAACCCATGCCAATAACCTGACCGTGCGCGACAGCATCGCCCAGGCGTTTTGCAAAGTGTTTGTCAAAGGCCAGAAAATCTCCAGCAATATCGCCAGTTTCTACCGTAATGCCCAGTTTAACCAGCAAAAACTGCCGCTGGCCGCCTTTGATGTCATTTTTATCCGGCTGAACCCGCCACTGGACCCGATAGTGCTGAACTTTCTCGATTCCGTGCACGAAGACACCTTTATTATGAATGATCTGGACGGCGTACGTATTGCCAATAACAAAATGTATACCGCCTCCCTGCATGATCCGGACAACGAGTTTATTCCCACTACCCATGTGTCAAAAAACAAAGACTACCTGGCACGGGTACTGGCCGAATCGCCAAATGACAAGATGATCTTAAAGCCACTGAATGGCTACGGTGGCAAAGGCGTTATCCTGCTGGAGAAATCTGCCGCCCAAAGTGCCCGCTCCTTGCTGGATTTTTACATCGGCGATCAGGAACGCGGCAACTATGTGATCTTGCAGGAATATGTAGAGGGCGCCGAGCTGGGCGATATCCGCATTCTGATGCTGAACGGCAAACCTATAGGCGCTATGCGGCGTATCCCGCCTGCCGATGATGTGCGCTCTAACGTGCATGCCGGTGGCACAGTAGTAAAACACCAGTTGTCTGAACAGGAAAAGAAACTCTGTGCCCATATAGGCCCGAAGCTGGCGCGGGATGGTTTATTTTTTGCCGGTATTGATGTCATTAATGGCAAGCTGATTGAAGTGAATGTGATGAGCCCGGGCGGTATTGCCCGGATAAACCGGTTAAATGGTGTGCGGCTTCAGGAAAAGGTTATTGATTTTATTGAGGAAGTAATTAAAAGCAAAACACAGCTGTCACCGCGTAAGCAGGGGTTTCGTAATCTGCTGCATGCTGCCGAGACCACCCCGTAAAATTTTTTTATCGTATTTGGAAAAATAATTCACTGTTTTTACCCGGTAAATCTCGGTAAATAGGCAGAAAAACTCTGAGGTGCGCTTATGTCACAGGTAGAAAGCAACGAGTTTGAACTGGACGACTTAACAGATGACACTGAGATCGTCAAAGATCTGGTGCCTAAAGACAGCAAGGCAAAACAAAAACTGGAGGCCCGCCGCCGCATTGATGAATTACTCGAACAAAAGCGGCTGCGGCAGTTACTGGACGACTGGGATCTGGATGACACCGACTAACTGAAACAGAAACGGGCGCCAACAGCGCCCGTTTTGCTTAACCGTTAGCAGTCAGTATCAGCCACGGTATTTCTGCATAACCAGGGTAGCGTTAGTGCCGCCAAAGCCAAAGCTGTTTGACATTACGGTATTCAGCTCAGCCGGTGTCGCCTTGGTGACAATATTCAGGCCCAGCGCCGCTTCATCCAGTTCGCTGATATTGACAGAAGGCGCAATAAAGTTGTGCTGCATCATCAGCAGCGAATAGATCGCCTCATGCACACCGGCCGCCCCTAAGGCATGGCCTGTCATCGCTTTAGTGGCACTGATAGCAGGTGATTTACCGGCAAAAACCTGCTGGATAGCCCCCAGCTCTTTCACATCACCCACCGGCGTACTGGTGCCATGGGTATTCACGTAATCCACCTCGGCATTAACGCCCTGCATCGCCATTTGCATACAGCGTACTGCGCCTTCACCGCTTGGCGCTACCATGTCATAGCCATCTGAGGTGGCGCCATAACCGACAACTTCAGCATAAATAGTGGCGCCACGGGCCAGTGCATGTTCCAGCTCTTCCACCACCACCATACCGCCACCGCCGCTGATCACAAAACCATCACGGTTAGCATCATAGGTACGGGATGCCAGCTCAGGCGTGTCGTTATATTTGCTCGACAGCGCGCCCATGTTGCTGCACTCCGAAGAGGAAGAGTCCTTTTCT
>CAZEGA010000360.1:0-2835 GCA_964511675.1 uncultured Rheinheimera sp. | reverse complement strand
GTTAATATCCAGCTGATAGGCCAGTTGCACTTTTTGCACGTTAACATCGGGCCAGGTTTTATTGTCGGCATTAAACCAGATCGCGTCCACCAGCTTGCCATCGGCACTTTGCAGCACCATTTTTAAATGGCGGTCGGCCAGCATTTTCTGGCTGATCAGGTTAAACTCACCGTCAAACACCGGCTCGGGAAAAGCCTGGCCCCAGGGGCCGGCGTTTTGCAGCAACTGGGCAAAGCTGATATCAAAGCAATCGGCCGGCAGCTCACCATCGGTGTAAATTACCGCAGTCAGTTGCTCTGGCGTTAGGTGTTTTTTTGCCGTCAGGTTCAGCGCCAGCTTAAAGGTGTCCAGCCGCTCTGCGCTGATGGTTAAACCAGCCGCCATCGCATGGCCGCCGAATTTTTTAATCAAGCCCGGATACTGGCTGGAAATTTCTTCCAGCAAGTCGCGGATATGCAAACCGTTAATGGAACGGGCCGAGCCTTTCAGTTCACCCTCGTCGCCCTGGGCAAATATGATGGTTGGCCGGTGAAATTGCTCTTTAATGCGCCCGGCCAGAATACCGATAACACCCTGGTGCCAGTCGGCACGGTATAAACATAAGCATTCCGGCAGCTCAGCACCATCGAACGATAACTGGCTTAAATACGCCTGCGCCTCTGCCTGCATACTCTGCTCTATCGAGCGGCGCTCGACATTCAGGCTGTCCAGCTCTGCCGCATATTGCCGTGCCAACCCTAACTCTTTGGCTAACAGGCAACTGATGCCCAGCGCCATATCATCCAGCCGGCCGGCGGCATTCAAACGGGGCGCCAGTGCAAAACCAAAATCGCTGGCGGTCAGCTTGGTGGCGTTGCGGTTAGCAACATCGATCAGCGCCTGAATACCGGGCCGGCATTTACCACTGCGAATACGCATTAAGCCCTGATGTACCAGAATACGGTTATTGCTATCCAGCGGCACCACATCGGCCACCGTGCCCAGCGCCACTAAATCCAGCAGTTCGGCTAAATTCGGCTCTGCAATATTATGTTGTGAAAAATACTGTTGTTCGCGCAACGCCGCCCGTAGCGCCAGCAGCAGGTAAAATGCCACGCCAACCCCGGCCAGCGCCTTGCTGGGGAAGTTACAACCCGGTTGGTTAGGGTTTACTATCGCATCGGCGTTTGGTAATTCACTACCGGCCAGGTGATGGTCGGTTACCAGCACCTTAACCCCGGCCCTTTTCGCCAGCGCCACGCCCTCGATGGCAGAGATACCATTATCGACGGTAATAATCAGCTCGGCGCCCTGGGCAACGGCCAGTTCGGCCATTTCCGGCGTTAAACCGTAGCCGTATTCAAACCGGTTTGGCACCAGGTATTCCAGGTGTTTAAAGCCAAAGGCGCGTAAACCGGTGATTAATACCGCAGTACTGGTGGCGCCATCGGCGTCAAAATCGCCGACTATCACCAGATGTTGCTGCCGGCTTAGCGCATCGGTCAGCAGGCTGACGGCCTGTGGTATACCTTTTAGCAGCTGAAACGGTAATAACCTGGCGGCACCGCGCTCCAGCTCGCCGGCCTGGGTTACGCCACGGCTGGCATACAGGCGCTGCAGCACCGGGTGCATATCAGCGGGTAATGGCGGTAATACGCCGGGCAGATCCCGGCGCTGGATAAAACGCTGTACTACAGACATAGACGGCTGTTATTCCGCCTGCAGCTGGGCTAACAGCGCCTGGGCTGGCTGGTAACCGGGGATCAGACGGCCGCTTGGCAGAATAATGGCCGGCGTAGCGTTAACACCAAACGACTGGCCCATTTCATACTGCGCTTTTACCGGGCTGTTGCACATGGCCGGTTTAACATTTTTACCATCTTTAGCCGCGCTCATTGCGCCACGGCTGTCGTTGGTACACCAGATATGCTGCATTTGCAGGTAGGTTTCCGACCCTGTACCACCGCGCGGAAATGCCAGATAACGTACGGTAATACCGGCGTTGTTGTAATCTTTCATTTCATTATGCAATTTACGGCAGTAGCCGCAGCTGGGATCGGTAAAGACGTTAATAACGTACTTTTCATCTTTCGCCTTGAATTCGATAGTACCGTCTTTACTGGCCGCAAGCTGTTGCTGGATATAAGGCCGCATCTGGGCATCATTCAGCAATACCCGGTTAGTTAAATCGTAAATATTGCCTTCAATAAAATACCGGCCATCTTTTGAGGTAAAAAATAAGCCTTTATTGGTAAATACCTGCAACAGCCCGTCCAGCGGCGCGTCTGCAACGGCATTTACCGACAGGTTAAGCATGGCAAACTGTTGTGTTACCAGGTTGTGCTGCGCATCCATATCTGGGCTTTGCGCATTGGCTGTTGCGATAAATCCAAGGCTGCACAGAGCTAATACAAACTTTTTCATACGGGTTCCTGTTTTGCGCCTAAGGGCGCGGATGATGTTGTTGGTGCAGGCTTTGTAAACGCGCCTGCGCGACATGGGTATAAATTTGTGTGGTAGACAAATCGCTGTGGCCCAGCAACATTTGTACTACCCGCAAATCGGCGCCATGGTTCAGTAAATGGGTGGCAAAAGCATGGCGCAGCGTATGCGGCGACAGCTCAGCCCGGATGTGCGCTACTTTGGCATAAAACTTAATACGGTGCCAGAAAGTTTGCCGGGTCATCTGCCGGGCACGGTTGCTTGGAAACACTACATCCTGCATCCGGCCGCCCAGTAACAGCACCCGCACTTCGTGCAAATAACGCAGCAGCCAGTGTGCCGCTTCTTCGCCCATCGGCAGCGGCAGAGGATCGGGACCGGACCGGCGGAACTGTGGCGATCGTCAACGCGAGC
>CAZEGA010000359.1:0-2861 GCA_964511675.1 uncultured Rheinheimera sp. | reverse complement strand
ATAGCGGGTGCCGATTAACAGCCTGGAGAAGATATCCCGGCCTAAATCATCGGTGCCAAGCGGGTACTGCACCAGCCCCAGTTCTGACCAGGATGGTGCCAGCAGCAACAGGCTGTCGTGCTGCTGGTAAGGGTTATGCGGGGTCAGTAGTGGTGAAAGCAGCGCCAGTACAAAGAACGCGACAAACAGCACCAGACCTGCCATGGCACTGTGCCGGGCGGAGAAGTCTCGCCATAACTGCCGTGCCGGAGAGCGGGCCAGCAGCTCTGCAGAAATAACACCAAACTTAGCCATCTCAGCGTTTTCCTGCCAGCGGATTAAACACGGTGTGCAGCACTTCTGTCAGCATATTTACCGTAATCACCAGTGTTGAGATCACCAGCAGGCCTGACTGAATAGCCGGAAAGTTGCGCTGATAAATGCTGTCAATCAGCCAGCGGCCTATACCGGGCCAGGAGAAGATGACTTCCGTTATCATTGCCAACGTAATCAGGGTGCTGAACTGCAGGCCTATTTGCCGGGTTACCGGCAACAGGGCGTTACGTAACCCATGGCGATACAGGACCTGGCTTCGGCTTAATCCTTTGGCCCGCGCGGTTTTAATATAGCTTTGCTCCCACACCTCCAGCATGGAATCACGGGTAAAGCGCACCATAACGGTAGTGGGAAAGGTTGCCAGTACCACAGTAGGTAACAGCAGATGGTGCAGGGCGTTGAGCAGGGCTTCGTACTGGTACGGGCTGTCGGTCAGCATAATATCAACCAGCATAAAGCCGGTATGGTGTGGGATTTCGTATAACACGCCAATCCGGCCGGCCGTGGGTAACCAGCCCAGCCCGAGGGAAAATAACATAATCAGCAGCAGTGCCCACCAGAATACCGGCAGCGAGTAGCCGGTCAGCGCCAGGGCCGAGATGCTTTTACTGAGCATGCCTTCCGGCTGCATAGCGGCAATAATGCCCAAGGGTATGCCGATAAAGCATGAAATCAGCAGGGCGTAGGCGGCCAGTTCCAGGGTGGCGGGCAGCAGCAGCTTAATTTCCTGTAATAAGGGTTGCTGGCTGGCAAAAGACAGGCCCCAGTTGCCGCTGATAACTCGTTGCAGATAAGCCAGATATTGCCGGACATAGCCTTGCTCCATGCGGTACTCGGCCATCAGTTGCGGTAATTGTTCCGGCGCGATGACGCGCAGGCCGGTAAAGTTCTGCAGCGGCTCACCCGGAAACAGATAGCCCAGGCTGAATGCCAGTATGCTTAAGGCAATAAACACAAAGGCCAGCAGGAACAGGCGGCGCAGCAGGTAGAGTGTCATTTGGCCTCCTTCGTTGCGCCAGCCAGGGCAATGCCACCGTAGGGGTTAATCTGTACGCCTTTGATCTGGCTGTTAATGGCCTGAAAACGTTGCGAGTGGGCAATACTCAGCAGCGGCATTTGCTCTGACAGATACTGTTGTGCGGCCATATAATAGCTGCGGCGTTGTTTCTGATCGGCTGTTAACAAGGCCTGGGTAATTAAGCGGTCGAAGTTTTCATCACACCAGTTTGCCCTGTTGGTGCCGGTCTGGGCTGCACTACAGCTTAGCAGCGGGCGAAAAAAATTATCAGGATCGGCATTATCTGCCGCCCAGCCAATTAACACGGAGTCGTGCTCATTAGCCCCCAGCTTACGGCGAAAGGTATTCCACTCAAAAGACACCACTGAGGCGGTGACGCCAATATGGGCCAGATCGGCCTGCATCAGTTCAGCCATTTTCAGGGCATTAGGGTTGTACAGGCGCTGCACCGGCATGGCCCAGATATTCATGTGAAACCCTTGCGGGTAGCCCGCTTCTGCCAGTAAGGCTTTGGCCTGTTGCGGATCGTAAGGCAGAGGTTGCAGCTCGGTATTGTAGGCCCAGGAGGTTGGCGGCAACACAGAGTTGGCTGCCGTGGCATGGCCAAAATAAACGGCCTGCAGTATGGCTTCGCGGTTAATTGCCATCGCCAGCGCCTGGCGTACTTTGACATGGTTAAAAGGGGGTTTTGCCGTATTAAAGGCCCAGAAGCCGACATTCATAGCGGTGCTTTCCTGCACATCGACATCAGGCCGCTGGCTGATCAGCTCCAGCTCGGCCACGCGCGGAAAGGCCACCACATCACATTCGTGGGTAAACAGTTTGGCCATACGCCTGGCATTATCCGGTACTATATCAAACACCAGTTGCTCCGGTTTCGCCTGCTCGCGCCAGTAATGCGGGTGGCGGTAGTAGCGGATCAGTACATCTTTCTGATACTCCCGAAAGCGAAACGGGCCTGTGCCGACCGGCTGGTTGTCGATACGCTCCGGCCGCCCGGCCTGCAACAGCTGCTGGCCATATTCTGCCGATAAAATAGCGGCAAAATCTGTTGCCAGATTGGATAAAAACGAGCTGTCTGGCCGGCTCAGTTCAAACCGTACCCGCAGGGGGCCCTCTGCGCTAACCTGGGTGACCAGCCCGGCCCAGTCCACACTCTGGAAAAACGGGTAGTTACCGCCGCCCTGATAATGAAAGGGGTGGTTTGTCTGCATAATGCGGTTAAAGGTAAATACCACATCTTCAGAGCTCAGCGTGCGGCCGGGGGTAAAATACTCTGTCTGGTGAAAACTGACCTCAGGTTGTAAGGTAAAATGGTACACCTTACCGTCGGCACTGATCTGCCAGCTGCTGGCAAGGGCAGGTTTCAGTTCGCCGCTTTGCGCATCAATATCCAGCAGGCGGTCATACAGCTGCTGGCTGATGGCATCTGTCGTGGTACCGGACGTGACCAGTTGCGGATTAAATGACTCCGGCGAACCCTCAGAGCAATACACCAGGCCACTGCCGCAAACCGTGCGCAGTGGCC
>CAZEGA010000358.1:0-2863 GCA_964511675.1 uncultured Rheinheimera sp. | reverse complement strand
TGAACACCTCATAGCCCGCGGCCATACTGGCAAAACTCAGCCAACACAACATGATATACAAAATACGGCAAAAACCAGAACGCATAGCACTGCACTCCATTGCGGTTTACGGGAAAACGAACAGGGTTAGTCTGCGGGGATCAGCTCAACCGCGCTGACTTCACAGTGCTTGCTGGCCGTATTCAATTCGATATTGACCTGCGCATTGGCGGCAAAGGCCGTCAGTAACACCGGGTACAGCGTGTCTGCATGGCTGCGTTGTATTGGTACCGCAATATATTTGTCGCCAATAAGCTCACACGACAGCGCGTTCCGCTCGACACCACGGATAACGGCTATCATCAACGCCTCTGGCGTGACCTTTAATGACCCGGCAAAAGACGAAATTTTTCCCGAACAGGCCGCACCGTCACAACCGGCGGTGGCAGCAAAAGACACAACTGACAACATCACCGTAAAACACATTGCTTTTATCATACAGGCTCCGTTAAACGCGTTACGTTAAATGACTACATTAGCCAAACAGTTCGGTAGCCTATGTTTTGTAAAGCGAAATTACCTGATGAAATTATGATAAATAATTGATTTTTTTGATCAGGAGCATAAACAGCCCTGTTTAACGACAGATACAGGCAAAAAACCCACCCGCAGGTGGTTTTGTCTGATATCGGTTAATTAGCTTAGTGTCACTTTCAACTTGCTAATCACATTAAGTGCCTTTTGTGTGGCTTGCTCCACACTGTCACTTAATGCCAGTGCCACGCCCATTCTGCGCTCGCCCTGCACTTCGGGTTTGCCGAAGATCCGCAGTTCGGTGTCCGGCTCGGCTAACGCATCCGCCAGGCCGTGGTACTGAATATCGGCACTGTGGCCCTGTACCAACAACACGGCTGAGGCCGCCGGGCCGTATTGCTTAATCTGCGCAATTGGCAAGCCTAAAATAGCGCGGGCGTGCAGGGCGAATTCGCTTAGTTGCTGTGAAATCAGCGTCACCATACCGGTATCGTGTGGCCGTGGCGATACTTCGCTAAACCAGACGGTATCACCCTTGATAAACAGCTCGACGCCAAATAAACCCCGGCCGCCTAAAGCTTCAACCACGGCTTTAGCGTAGGTTTTGGCCGTTGCCAGCGCTTGTTCGCTCATGGCCTGTGGCTGCCAGCTTTCGCGGTAGTCGCCTTTTTCCTGGCGGTGGCCTATCGGCTGACAATATTGAATACCGGACACCGAATTTACTGTCAGCAGGGTAATTTCATAATCAAAGTCGATAAAACCTTCGACGATGACCCTGCCCTTGCCGGCTCGGCCGCCTTCCTGGGCATACAGCCAGGCCGCATCAAGCTCGCTGTCTGAACGCAGTACACTCTGGCCTTTACCCGACGATGACATTATCGGTTTTACCACACAAGGGTAACCAATGGCCGCGACAGCTTTAACAAAGCTGTCTTTATCGCTGGCAAACTGAAATGGCGAGGTAGCCAGTTTTAATTCTTCAGCGGCCAGCCGGCGGATACCTTCACGGTTCATCGTCAGGTTTACCGCTCTGGCACTGGGTACAACGTTAAAACCACAGCTTTCCAGCTCCAGCAATACCGAGGTGGCTATTGCTTCCAGCTCCGGCACTATTAAGCCGGGTTTTTCGCTAATCACTAATTGGCGCAGTGCAGCATTGTCCAGCATCGACATTACCACGGCTTTGTCGGCCACCTGCATCGCCGGCGCATTCGGGTAGCGATCTACCGCCACCACTTCACAGCCATAGCGTTTTAGTTCAATACACAGCTCTTTGCCCAGCTCGCCGGCACCTAATAATAATACCTTGCTGCTGCTGGCGGCACCGGGGGTGCCTATTGGTTTAATACTCATTTTACTTTCACCATTGGCCGCTGTGGGTGGCTCCAGTCGACATGGAACATTTTGCCTTTGGCTTTATCAGTGCGTTCAAAGGTATGGGCGCCGAAATAATCCCGCTGGCCCTGTAACAGGTTGGCTGGCAGCACGGCTGTGCGGTAAGAATCATAGTAACTGAGTGCCGAGCTTAATGCTGCTACCGGAATACCGGCCAGCGTGGCATTGGCTACCGCTTTGCGCCAGTTTTGCTGGTACACCGAGATTTGTCTGGCAAAGAACGGGTCCAGCAGCAGGTTTTCCAGCTCGTCATTGCGCTCGTAGGCTTCGGTAATCGACTGCAGAAACACCGCGCGGATAATACAGCCGGCCCGCCAGATCTTGGCAATTTCGGCAAAGTTCAACTGCCAGCCATGTTCATCGGCGGCGGTTTTCATTAAATGAAAGCCCTGCGCATAAACGCAGATCTTGGCGCAATATAATGCATCATGCAGCGCCTGGATAATGTCGGCTTTCTGCTCGGCTGAAATTAAGTTTTGCGCCGGGCCCGCCAGCACCGTGGCCGCTTTTACCCGTTCGGTTTTTAATGCCGATAACGAGCGGGCATACACTGCCTCGGCTATCGTTGGCGACGGGCTACCCAGTTGCAGGCTGCTGACCGCAGTCCACAGCCCTGTCCCCTTCTGGCCGGCTTTATCCATAATCACATCAACCAGCGGCAGGCCGGTGTCTGAATCTTTGGTGGCCAGCACCTCGGCACTGATGCCAATCAGGTAACTGTGCAGTTTGCCTTCATTCCACTGTTTAAACACAGCGGCAATTTCTGCCGCCGGCATAGCGAGAATATCCCGCATCACCTGGTAAGCTTCGCAAATCAGCTGCATATCGGCATACTCGATGCCGTTGTGTACCATCTTCACATAATGGCCGGAGCCGCCGGGGCCAATGTAGGTGGCGCAGGGTTCGCCTTCTTTTACCGGGTTACCCGGCTCAAACCGTTCAATCGGCTTGCCGG
>CAZEGA010000357.1:0-2864 GCA_964511675.1 uncultured Rheinheimera sp. | reverse complement strand
GCACCTAATAAAGTCAAAAAGCCCCTCTCGTAAGAGATGGGGCTTTTTGCTTTGCGCTAAAGCAACTGCATCATTACAATAGCGCTATATGTGATAACCGGCCTGACTATGCGCACTTTAACCAGCCTTTCTGCAGTTCCTTATTCCACTTTCCGTTTTAACGCTCAGCTGACTTCTGTTACCGAGTTTGATGCTGTTGCTGAGCTACAGGCTTTTACCACAGATGCAATGCCGGTTGTACTGGGTGAAGGCAGCAACACCATTTTTATGCAGGATCTTACTGTGCCGGTATGCCGTTTTGTGGCAGACAGTAAGACGGTTACGGAGCTGAATGATCAGCATGTGCTGGTACATGTTGAAGCCGGGCATAACTGGCATCAACTGGTCAGCTGGGCGGTAGGGCAGCAGCTGTGGGGAATAGAGAACCTGGCTTTGATCCCCGGTTCTGTCGGCGCGGCACCGGTACAAAATATCGGTGCCTATGGTGTTGAGCTGGCTGACAGCTGTTTATATGTCGATTTTTATCACTGGCAACAGCGTAAAGTACAACGTATTGCTGGCGGGCGTTGTCAGTTTGCTTATCGCGACAGTATATTTAAGCATGCGCTTGCTGGCAGGGGCATTATTGTTGCTGTGGGCTTATGTTTAAGTAAGCAGCCTAATCCGGTGTTGGCTTATAAGGGATTGGATCATTTACCGCAGAATGCGGATATTAAGACAATTTTTGCGCAGGTGATTGCGGTTCGCAGCAGTAAGTTACCTGATCCTGCAGAATTGGCCAACTGTGGCAGCTTCTTCAAAAACCCTGTAATTACCGAACAACATTATGTTCAGCTTAAATCACAGTATGACGAGATGCCGGGTTTTATCCAGGCTGATCATACCGTTAAGGTTCCTGCTGCCTGGCTGATTGAGCAACAGGGTTTTAAAGGCCGCAGTTATGGTGCTGTCGGTTGCTACAAACTACAGCCATTAGTGCTGGTAAACCATGGTGCCGGCACTCCCGGCGAGCTGGAACAGCTTATTGATGACATACAGCAACATGTATCTGCTGCGTACGGTATTAAACTGGAAGCGGAAGTCCGCATGCTTAACGCTGCCGGATTGCCTGTCAGATGACTAAAGCCAGCTTAATGACCCAGCGCCAGTTGCTTAGCGCGTTATGCCGCGGTGAATTTCAGTCTGGTCAGTTGCTGGCTGAGTCTTTAGGCTTAAGCCGTACTGCGGTTGCCAATCATATTAAGCAGCTACAGCAGCTGGGGCTGGATATTTATAAAGTAAAAGGCCGTGGCTATTGTCTGGCACAACCGCTTACGTTGCTGGATGCTGCCCGGATCAGCCAGTTACGTCATCCTGGCTGCCCGGATATTCTGGTGCAGAATATTACCGACTCAACGAATAGCCAGTTAATGCAAAAAGTGCTGGATGCTGCGGTGACCGAGCCAGGTTATACCCTGGTGGCGGAAGCTCAGACCGCAGGCCGTGGCCGGCGTGGCCGTAGCTGGTACTCGCCTTTTGCGGCCAGTTTGTACTTTTCGATGTACTGGCGGCTGGAGCAGGGCATTCAGGCGGCAATGGGGTTAAGCCTGGTTGTCGCTATTGCCATTACCAGATTACTGCAGCAACACTATCAGGTAGATGCCAGGGTAAAGTGGCCAAATGATGTTTATGTTGAGGGTAAAAAGCTATGCGGAGTCTTGGTAGAACTGGCCGGCCAGGCACATGCTGCCTGTGATGTGATCATCGGGATCGGCATGAATATCCACTTACCGCAGCAAGCGTTTGCCAGTATTGACCAGCAGTATATTGATCTCACTGTGGTCTCTGGCGGGATGGTTGATCGTAATCAGCTGATAGCCCTGTTGCAGCAACAGCTGATTGCACTGCTTACAGAGTTTACTCATACTGGCTTCGTCAGCTTTGTTGATGAGTTTAATCAGTATAACCAGTACCGTGAGCAGAAGGTAAAGCTGATTGGCAATGCAGAGATAAGAGGCATTTGCCTTGGTGTAGATAAACAAGGCGCTTTGCTGCTCAGAACCGCTGATGGAGTACAGGCCTATTTTGGTGGCGAGCTGAGCTTACGTGCAGGAGATTAGCATGTATTTACTGCTGGATATTGGCAATACCCGGGAAAAAGCTGCCTTAGTCAAGCAAGGCAAGGTAACCGCTTTGCCCCAACTCGCGGCGGATAATCTGGCAAAGCTGCCGATTAAAGCCGTGTATTTTGCCAGTGTGGCGTCGCAGGAAAAAGTGGCTGTGATTAAGCAACTGCTTGGTTTGGATCATTTACCCTGGCGTCAGGTTTATGCTGAAGCACAGGCCTGTGGTGTCAGCAGTAGTTATCAGCAGCCGCAAACGCTGGGGGTTGACCGCTGGCTGGCTATGTTGGGGGCGCAGCTGATGTTTCCGGCAGAGCCGGTACTGATCATTGATGCAGGCACGGCGGTAACCGTTGACTGGCTTGACGGCAAAGGCCAGCACGGCGGTGGCTGGATTATGCCGGGGCTAAAGATGCAGCAGCAGGCCGTGGTAAAAAATACCGCCAAAGTCTTTAACTCTGAAATGTTTAATGGCCGGCTGGAACCAGGGGTGGATACAGTAACAGGTTTACAAAATGGTTGCTTAGCGGCTGTTTTAGGCGCAATACGGCTGGCATGGCAGCAAACGCCATGTAACAAGCTGTTGTTGACCGGCGGAGACAGTAAGTTTCTCAAGCCTCAGCTGACCGATTTACCGCTGGTTGTCGAACCTTTATTGATTTTCCACGGACTGGCACGCTATATCGACATGTAATGCCTGGTTTGTGCACTTTGTGAGCGCTTAGGCAGGAAATTAACGCTTTTTTGGTTTTTTCTGTTGCA
>CAZEGA010000356.1:0-2873 GCA_964511675.1 uncultured Rheinheimera sp. | reverse complement strand
GTTGCTGTTGCTGGTATTGCTGTATGTACTGGGCAGTGCGCTGAGGTTCAAATCAATACGGGTGCGTAAACTGCGGCTGGAATACCCGCGCTTACCTGTGGTCTGGCGCCAGCTGCTGATTGGGTCGCTGGAGCTGTTAGCGGCAGCAGCCATTATTTATTATGCGTTACCGGCAGCAAGCAACCCCGGCTATCTGCTGGTACTGGGCATTTTTCTGGCGTCTTTTTCCGCCGCGTTAGTGTCACATGCACCCGGTGGCTTGGGGGTGCTGGAAATTATGTTTCTGCTGGCCCTGCCCGATGTCAATGCCGCAGATGTGGTGGCGGCGTTACTGGTGTTCCGCTTATTTTACCTGTTGATCCCCTTTGCCATTTCACTGATTGTGGTGCTGTGGTTTGAGCATGATCAGTGGTTTAAACGGCTAAAGGGCTGGCATAACCGCTAACCGCCGGCTGAAGGAGTATTGGTTTGAGGTGCATAAAAAGTTGCTTGCCCAGGTATAACATCCGCTTTTGCTGAGCTGGGCGGGTATACGCAGCGGCAGTAAACGGCATAGCCATAGCAGGCGATGCCGGTATTATCAGCAAGGCGATCAGCGCACCCTGTAACCTACGGCGAACAGCACATCTTCCCCGCTACATTGCCGCTCCTGCCTGAGCCGGCTTTCTGCACAGTATCCTTCGCTTGTTTCAACACAATACTCAAACCGGTTTTTTGTTTTTACGGGTTCGGTAATAATGCCCTGGGGTAAATCTGCCCATTGCCATTTTCTGACGCTCAGCATGGCCTCTCTGGCGAAATGTTTGCTGGTGGCATGCACTAGCCGGATATCTTTAATCTGGTAGTCCGGGGTAATCACATATTCCACTGCGGCGCAGCCATTGTTACCTTGCATCGCTTCTTCAACCGGATATGCAGGAGTAAAACGTTGCAGGCCCTGCCAGTGTGGCGCTGATGATAAAGCGCTTGTACGGTAGCGATATGATTATATTTCCAGATTATCAATCAGCCGGGTGGTGCCCAGCCAGGCGGCAGCCAGAATAACCTTTTGCTGCTGTGCCGGGGTGGCCAGTGCCAGCGTGGGCTGATCGGCAATATTAACGTAATCCGGTATAAAACCGGCGGCAGACAGCTGCTGTTTGGTGTGCTGTTCCAGGGCGCGGTAATCCTGTGCGCCGCTGAGGATCTGCGCGCGCAGTTGCTGCAGCAGCCGGTACAGCTCAGGGGCTAAAGCAAGCTGCTCAGGCGTTAAATAGCCATTACGTGAGCTGAGCGCCAGGCCGTTGGCGGCACGTTGTGTCGGTACGCCGATAATCTCAACCGGCATGGACAAATCGGTTACCATCTGGCGGATAATCGCCAGTTGCTGGTAGTCTTTCATGCCAAAGCAGGCCAGATCCGGCTGCACCAGATTAAACAGTTTGCAGACAATGGTAGCTACACCACGGAAATGGCCGGCGCGGCTGGCACCGCAGTGCAAATCGCCCAGCAGTGGTACTTCAACAAAGCTCTGTACCTCAAGGCCGCGCGGATACATCAGCTGAGGTGTCGGGGTAAATACCGCATCGGCGCCATGCGCCGTTAAACCGGCCATGTCGGCATCCAGCGTGCGCGGATATTTATCCAGATCTTCGTTTTTGCCAAACTGCATCGGGTTAACAAAAATGCTCACAATCACCCGGTCGGCCCGGGCGCGTGCCACATCGACCAGATGAAAATGGCCCTGGTGCAGGTTGCCCATGGTAGGCACAAAGGCGATACGTTCGCCGTTGTTACGCCATTGCCGGATCTGGCCGCGCAGGGCGTCAATAGAGCTTAATATGTTCATCGGTATTAAAAACTGTGCTCGTTAGCGGGGAAAACCTGGCTTTTCACTTCGCTGACATAAGCGGCTATAGCGCTTCTGATCTCGCCGGTTTGTGCCAGATAGTTTTTCGAGAACTTCGGAATATAGCCACTGCTGATACCAAGCAGATCGTGCATCACCAGCACCTGGCCATCGGTAACATTACCGGCACCGATACCTATAACCGGGATTGTTAATGCCTCAGTAATACGTTTGGCCAACGCGGTCGGAATACATTCCAGTACCAGCAACTGGGCACCGGCATCCTGCAACGCTTTGGCCTGGGCAACCATGTTATCTGCGGCTGCTGCGGTTTTGCCCTGCACCTTATAACCACCAAACAGATGCACCGACTGCGGTGTTAAGCCTAAATGGCCGCACACCGGTACACCGCGCTCGGTTAAGGCTTTTACCGTTGGCAGTAAAAAGTCACCGCCTTCCAGTTTCACCATATTGGCGCCGGCCTGCATCAGCGGC
Source organism: uncultured Rheinheimera sp. (assembly GCA_964511675.1). GTDB lineage: Bacteria > Pseudomonadota > Gammaproteobacteria > Enterobacterales > Alteromonadaceae > Alishewanella. The sequence goes on along the minus strand of CAZEGA010000356.1, from coordinate 550 downwards.
ACTACGTTTTGCAGCGCCTGTTCCAGCGTGCCGTAGCTCATAAACGGCATATCGGCGATCACAAAGGCATCGGCTGCACCGGCGCGCACGGCGCGGGTATGGTAGGCAATATCACTGACAGTAACAGGCAGCGTATCACTGTGGCCCTGCAGTACCATGCCCAGCGAATCGCCAATCAGCAGCACGTCTACGCCCTGTTCGGCAAACAGTTTGGCGAAGCTGGCATCATAGGCTGTCAGCATGGTGATCTTGTCGCCTTGCTGTTTCATTTTCTGTAATACGGCAGTGGTGATCTTAGCCATAATCTTCTCATCCGACCATTAACGCAGGAGGCGCAAGATCGCACAAAGTGCCATCAGCTGCAACTGCTGTGAAGTTTTTCCAGGCTATTAAGCGGCACCTGTGGCAGTAAAGCCGCCAGTACAGTGCCATCCGGCAGTGTCAGTGCCGGTGCAATTTCATCTAAGGGGTATAGCACAAACTCACGCTGTTTCATGCCGTAATGCGGTATGGTAAGCCGGGCAGTTTGTATCACGGCATTGCCGTACAG
>CAZEGA010000355.1:0-2878 GCA_964511675.1 uncultured Rheinheimera sp. | reverse complement strand
CTGTGGTTCCCGGAGTTTGATTTAGGTGGCCCGGCGTGGAACAGCGAGTCGGACTACCAGAAATTTAACCCGGCAGCCCATGCCGATAAATGGCAAACGCCGATGCTGGTGATCCACGGTTTAAAAGATTACCGCGTGCCTTACGCCCAGGGCTTGGGGGCTTTTACCAACCTGCAGCGCAAAGGTATAGATTCGCGGCTGGTGATTTTCCCGGATGAAAACCACTGGATCTTAAAGCCGGATAACCGGGTACGCTGGTATAACGAAGTATTCCAGTGGCTGGATAAATATACTAAGCAGTAAGCTCAGCAGGGCCGTAATAGTAGGGCCGTAATAGCAGGGCCGTAATAGCTGGGATGTAATAATGAGGGCTATCATGGAGGGCGCAATAATGCGCCCTCCAGTCGGGTATATCTGGTAGGGGCGCAATAATGCGCCCCTACAGTCGGGTATATCGGGTAGGGGCGCATTATTGCGCCCGGGTTTAAGATAGTCTGCTTTTTACACACCGACACAAGGAGATCCTTATGGTGTTCGACTTTCAACGATGCCGCGATCACTGCCTGATGCAACTGCAAAGCATTGAGGATTTCCCTTTCGGGCCAGATGCTTATGTGTATAAGGTCGCAGGTAAAATCTTCGCTATTCTTGGTGAAGAGCAAGGCATAGCGCGGGTGAATTTAAAGTGCGATCCAACCGAAGCGCTGATGCTGCGTGATATCTTCCCGGCAATCACTCCCGGCTACCATATGAATAAACAGCACTGGAATACCGTGCTGCTTGATGGCAGCGTGCCGGATAACGAAGTAAAACGCCAGATAGAGAACTCGTATCAGCTGGTGGTAAAAAGCCTGCCCAAAGCGAAGCGGCCTGTGCTGGCCGAAAGCTAAAGTCGCTCTGATAGCTAAAGCTGCCCTGTCTTGACAATAGTGCGCACTATAACCAAAATACATACAGTTTTGTGTGTACACTGAGGTGGCTATGTCAGCAGTCAGCAAGGTTTTTATGAACGGTAACAGCCAGGCAGTGAGAATTCCGCAGCAGTTCCGGCTGGATACTAATACCGTTGAAATAAGCCGCAACGAACAGGGAGATTTAGTCATTCATCCCGTACCACAAAAACGCGGCGAAGCGCTGATGGCTGCACTTGAGGGGTTCGACCAGGATTTTGTCGCAGAGCTGGAAGCTGAATATCGCGCTCAGCCGCTGATGCAGGACAGGGAAGAGTTGTGATCTATCTGCTTGATACCAATATTCTTATTTACCTGTTAAAAAATAACCCTCCCTCTGTGGCCGCTCATATTGATACTTTGCCAACAGACGCGCAGTTAAGAATGTCATTTTTTACCTATGCTGAGCTGTTAAAAGGTGCGCAAAACAGCAGCAGAACAGCAGAAGTTATGCGAAGACTAGCGATACTTACCCGTCAAATACCCGTGTTATATCAGTCGTCAGCTTCGCTTTGTCAACATTATGCCGAGCAGTTTAACCGCTTAAAAGCTGCCGGTACGCCTATAGGGGCGAATGACTTGTGGATCGCCAGCCATGCCCTGGCTGAAAATGCGGTGCTGGTAACGAATAATACCCGTGAGTTTAACCGCGTTATGGGTTTAACGGTGGAGAACTGGGTATGACGGTAATGAATTTAACGGACTTTGTTATTTAGCCTTCTGGCACTGATATAGAAAAAATAAAAATCAGGTTACACTTGAACCCGACGCTATTATTGCCTCTGCAACTTACGTAAAAGGACAATGAAATGAACATGATTAAAACCCGCGCCGCTGTGGCCTGGGGCCCTGGCCAGCCGCTGTCAATTGAAGAAGTGGATTTAATGCCGCCACAAAAAGGCGAAGTGCTGGTAAAAATTGTCGCCAGTGGCGTGTGTCATACCGATGCCTTTACGCTGTCGGGTGAAGATCCGGAAGGCATTTTTCCGGCCATTTTAGGCCATGAAGGCGGCGGTATTGTTGAGGCAGTCGGCGAGGGCGTAACCTCGGTTGCCGTGGGCGACCATGTTATTCCGCTGTATACGCCGGAATGCGGTCAGTGCAAGTTTTGTTTATCCGGCAAAACCAACCTGTGTCAGGCTATTCGTGCCACCCAGGGCAAAGGCTTAATGCCGGACGGCACTACCCGCTTTTCAAAAGACGGCCAGCCGATTTATCACTATATGGGCACCTCGACTTTCTCGGAGTACACCGTATTGCCGGAGATTTCACTGGCGAAAATCAATAAAGCCGCACCACTGGAAAAAGTCTGCCTGCTCGGCTGCGGCGTGACTACCGGTATGGGCGCGGTAATGAATACGGCTAAGGTAAAAGCAGGCGACACTGTAGCCATTTTCGGCCTGGGCGGTATAGGGTTATCTGCGGTTATCGGCGCGGTAATGGCCAAAGCCAGCCGCATTATTGCCATCGACATTAACGAAGATAAGTTTGATATTGCCAAGAAACTGGGTGCCACCGATGTGGTTAACCCGAAAAAGTTCGATAAGCCGATCCAGGACGTGATTGTTGAAATGACCGACGGCGGTGTCGATTTTTCGTTTGAATGTATCGGTAATGTTAATGTCATGCGTTCAGCGCTGGAATGCTGCCATAAAGGCTGGGGCGAGTCGGTGATTATCGGCGTGGCTGGTGCCGGCCAGGAAATTTCCACCCGGCCATTCCAGTTGGTTACCGGCCGGGTCTGGCGCGGTACGGCTTTTGGTGGTGTAAAAGGCCGCAGCGAACTGCCGGATTATGTTGAACGTTATTTAAACGGTGAGTTTGAGCTGGATACTTTTATTACCCATACCATGCCGCTGGAGGATATTAATAACGCCTTTGACTTGATGCATGAAGGTAAGTCGATCCGGACTGTGATTCATTTTTAA
>CAZEGA010000354.1:0-2897 GCA_964511675.1 uncultured Rheinheimera sp. | reverse complement strand
CTTAAAAGGCGGCAACAAGAAAACCTACCAGATGGACCCGGCCAACAGCAACGAAGCGCTGCACGAAGTGGCGCAGGACCTGGAAGAAGGCGCCGATATGGTGATGGTCAAACCCGGTATGCCTTATCTGGACATAGTACGGCGGGTTAAGGATGAATTTGGCGTGCCCACCTTTGCCTATCAGGTCAGCGGTGAATACGCCATGCATATGGCCGCCATCCAGAACGGCTGGCTGGCCGAACAACCGGTAATTATGGAATCCTTACTGGCGTTTAAACGCGCCGGGGCCGATGGCATCCTGACCTACTTCGCGAAAAAAGTCGCCATCTGGCTAAAACAACCAGTTTGAGTTTTTTCAAGGGGTCAGATCTGTTGAAATCTTAGGTGGTTTTTCAACGGATCTGACCCCTTGAAAATTATTTAATTACCAATTCCCAGCCGGCCTGCTGCTGGTACTGTACTTCCTGCTCCAGCTCGGCCCGCATCAGCGGGTGCTGTTCCAGCCAGCCTGGCGGCATGGTTAACAGCAGTTGTTCACCTTTGGTGGTAATAGCGACCTGCGGCAGCACTTCGTGGCGGCGGCGCATGGATAAAATCACCGCCAGCCGCAGTATGCGGGTTAACCGCACCGTTAACAGTACCGAGGTCATGGTCTGGCGGGCGATAACTTCGCGGCTGATATCGGCACGGTGGTTATGCACCAGCGCCATGACCAGCTGTTGCTGGGCGCGGGTAAAGCCGGGCAAATCAGAATGGTTAATAATGTAGGCACCATGGTGATGGTGGTTTTTATATTCGATCAGCAAACCCAGCTCATGCAGTAAGGCACTGCACCTGAGGATACTGTGGCCTTCAAACTTGTGCAGATCCCAGCGGCTTTGCAGCTGGCTGGCCAGCTCGGCAGCCATCTCGGCGACCCGTTCTGCGTGCTGCAGATCGATAAAATAGCGCACCATCAGGCTGTTTACCGTGCGGCTGCGTACATCGGTGTGCTGCAGTTGCGGCAACATGCTGTACAGTACGCCTTCACGCAGTGCGCCGCCGGACAGTGTCATACCGCCGATGTTCAGGATACGGAATAAGGCAATTAAAATAGCCAGCCCGGACGGAAACACCTGTTTGCGCTCCTGCGCCAGCCCGACAATGTTCAGCTGCTCCATGCGGCCACAGGCTAACGCCTGCTGCATGATATCCTCCAGCCGGCTCAGGGTAATGACCTCATCTTTGCCCTGGGCCACCAGAATTTCCTGCATCGCCTGTACGGTGCCCGAGGCGCCTACCGCCAGTTGCCAGCCGGTTTGCTGGTACTGCTGCGCTATGCTTTGGACTTCCTGCTCGGCGGCACTTAGCGCCCGGCTGAAATTGTCTTCGCTCAGTTCATCATCAGCAAAGTAACGCTCCAGAAACGTGACACAGCCCATATTCAGGCTGGATAGCAGCAACGGGGTGAAACCGGCCCCTATCACCACTTCGGTACTGGCGCCGCCGATATCAATGACCAGCCGGTTGCTGTCAGAATTAGACGTGTGCGCCACGCCCTGGTAAATAATACGTGCTTCGTCCTCACCGCTTATTACGGTCACGTTCTGGCCGAGTATAGTTTCAGCTTCTTTGAGGAAGGTTTTGACATTTTTGGCAAGGCGCAGCGTGGCAGTACCGACAATACGGATGTTTTGTGGCGGAATATCCTGCAGCCGCTCGGCAAACAGCGCCAGGCATTCCCAGCCGCGTTTCATCGCTTTACGACTCAGTACCAGCTTTTCATTTAACCCGGCGGCCAGACGCACTTTGCGTTTTACCCGGCCGATAACCTGCACCGAGCCGCCCACTACCTTGACCATCAGCATATGAAAACTGTTAGAACCAAGATCAATCACCGCATAGATGTCCTGATGCGGTGACGGGTCGGCGGGCAGTGCCGGATTAACGAGGGCGGTTGCGAGGGGCTCTTGCGCCATTACTGCTGCGTCCACCGGCACCACTACGGCTGCCGGTTCTGGCCTGGCCGGCGCGGCGGCGAACCCGCGGCTTCGGCTGCTTAATGTCTTCCAGCAGAGCGCTGGCATCGTACTGGCTGACCGGCACCGGGTGGCGGATATAGTCTTCAATCGCGGTCAGGTTCAGCGCGTAGCGTTCGCAGGCAAAGCTGATGGCCTTACCGCTCTCGCCAGCCCGGCCGGTACGGCCAATGCGGTGTACGTAATCTTCGCAGTCATCCGGCAAATCGTAGTTAAACACATGGCTTACTTTCGGGATATGCAGGCCACGGGCCGCGACATCGGTTGCTACCAGGATATCCAGCTTACCGCTGGTAAAGTCTTCCAGGATACGCAGCCGCTTTTTCTGGATCACATCACCGGTTAACAGCCCTACGCGATGGCCATCGGCTTCCAGCCAGGCATGTACTTCTTCGCACCAGTGCTTGGTATTGGCAAAGACGATAGCTTTATCCGGCCACTCTTCTTCCATCAGCGTTAACAGTAACGGAATTTTATGCTCGTCGGACGGATAAAACAGTTCTTCACTGATACGGCTGCCGGTCATTTCTTCCGGCGCCACATGAATATGCACCGGCTGGTTCATTTTCTCAAACGCCAGTTCCTGTACCTTGTAGGATAACGTAGCGGAGAACAGCAGGCTTAGGCGCTCGGTCGCCGGCGGCATACGGTTGAACATAAAGCGGATGTCTTTGATAAAGCCCAAATCGAACATCCGATCGGCTTCATCCAGCACTACCACCTGAATTTGGGATAAGTCGTACAGGCCCTGTTTTAAATAATCAATTAAGCGGCCGGTGGTACCAATTAAAATATCGGCACCTTTTTCCAGTACCTGGCGTTGAGTATCGTAACCCTCGCCCCCATAAATCAGGCCAAGGCGCAAACCGGCTTTTTCTG
>CAZEGA010000353.1:0-2902 GCA_964511675.1 uncultured Rheinheimera sp. | reverse complement strand
CTTAGTAAACTTTTTTGTAAATACGGCGTAAGCGGCTTACTTCAAATCCCGACAGCTTATTTAAATCACGAAATAGCTGAATGACCACTGAATGAAAGAGCTGCAGAACTCGGTAGTCCCTCAGGGTCATAGTCCCTCAGGGTCAAGCCTTGCTTTTTGCATGTTTTCCTTTCTCATTTTCTCTCAACTGCAAAAAGCAAGGCTGGACCCCATTGGTGAGGCTTGACCCCATTGGTGCACTTAACAGGTTCTCAGCTATTCCGGATCGGTTTTGATTAACTAAAGAATAGTGATTGATCGCGGCTCGTTACAGTAAACCAACGGGAACCTGTAGCTATTTATTCCGTAACAAGTTTTGCCTGTAATAATAAATTGCGCGGCGTTACCTGATAATCGCAAAACTCGGTAATACTGACCTGATAACCATGCTGCTGTAAATACAATGCCTTATCCAGCGCCAGCCATAGCTCCAGCGGTCGGCGGAATAAATGCCGTACCAGTTCAATACGCTGCACTATGGCGGCCCGTTTTGCTGCCCGTTGCAGGTAAGCCGTATAATCAACCGTTACCGGCAACGGCAGTTGGTGCTGCGCTGCTGCCCATTGCACAAAGTCAGCAATATCGCCGCTAAACCAGTGCTTGGCTACCGATGACAAGGGCCGGTAATCAGCTTGCCGTGTCAGATCAGCTCTTAGCTCATCATACGCCAGCCGCCATAACACTTCTGTCTGGCGTAAGCGCTCTATCCGCTCGCCGGCGGTTACCTGTCCCTGTACCACCAGTTTTAAATCGTCTTTGCTCAGTTGCAGGCCGGCACACTGACCAGCATCAGACAACGGTTGGTAGCACATTTGCGGAATTAAGTGATAACAGCAGGGCACCAGTTGCAGTTGCTGGCAGTTCGCTGCAACCGCCTGTTGCAACAGGCTGATATGCAGCTGACCGCAAGCATGCAGCGCAACCACCTGCTGTTGTGGCTGCAACAGGCCAGGTAGTGGTGTAGCCAGTACATCGGCACAGATAAATTGCTGCGGCAGATTAAACTGCTGTGCCAGAGTCGTTCCTTCGTCACACAGCGCCTGCTGCCATTCAACACTGCTAACGCGCTGGCCAAAGCGATGCGCAATAATCCGCCCCAGATGCCCCTTACCGGCACACCATTCCGGCACCGGCAGGGGGCTATGTTGCCCCTGCTGACACAGCGCATCAATTTGCGCCAGTTTGCGCCCGCCGATACCATTTGCCAGCCAGAACGGCAGTGGCGGCAAGGGGGTAACAGCGGCAGGCTCTGTGATGGCTGGCAAGCTGAACAACTCGGGGAAAAACGCCGCGAAGTGCTGCCGCTGCAGCGCGGCAGATTGATCAATCTGTTGAATGTCGGCGTCATGTAGCGCAGATAATACATCAGGCAATGCCTGATCCTGCCAGGGTAAGGCTTTACAGGCAAACGGCAGCAGTTGCCAGTACGGCTGATACTGCAACAGCACCCGGCTCAGGCTGGCAAACTGCGCCGCTAATGGCATTTAATACAGCAGGCTATACAGTTTACGCCGATACTGCCCGGCCACACTGTCGCCTTTTGGCAGCGCCGCCAGGATATCCAGATACAGCTTTTTGCTGCTGCCGTAGTTTAAATCCTGCTGCAAAATACCCAGCAGCAGTGCCAGCGCCTCTTCACTGCGCTGTACCGCCTGATACTGCAGCGCCAGCTTTTCTTTTAGCTCGTTATTAGCCGGTTCAGCTGCCAGCGCTGTTTCCAACGCTTTAATTTCCGGCGTATCGGCCGCTTCCCTGGCCAGTTCCAGCCTGGCAACAACAGATTTATACAGTGCATCCTGTTCGGCCAGTTTTATCTCGCCAAGCAAAGCTTCGGCCTGCGTCAGCTGGCCCAGGCTGATGGCGGCATCCGCCAGCCACAGTTTAATTTCAGTACGCTCCGGCGCTAACGCCAGCGCTTCTTTTAACAGCGGATAGGCAGCGCTGTAATCCTGTGCCGAGAGCAACTGCTCAGCCTGCGCCAGTAACTCATCTTCCGGTTTTGGCAGATACGCCGCCAGTTTAGCGCGGATAGCCTGCTCGGTTTCCACCCCGGCAAAGCCGTCTACCGGCCGCCCCTGTTTAATCATCATCACGGTTGGCAGAGACTGCACACCAAACTGCATTGCCAGATCCGGCTCCTGGTCACAATCTACCCTTGCCAGCAGCAACTGCTGCGGGTACTGCTGCACTATGCGCTCCAGCACCGGGCTTAGCTGTTTGCAGCCCTCACTGCGGGCCGACCAGAACTGGAACAGCACCAGTTTCTGCATCGAGGCATCCAATACCTCACGGGCGTTATTTAACGAAACATCAACGATAGGCTGTTGCATAAAGCGTAAAATCCTGTGCTGGCGAATAAGAAACGATACCCGCTACTATGCGGGCAGCCATAGCGCTTTACAAGCCTTGTAAACGCTGACAAAAGCGGCAAAACCGACGGAAAAAAGCATCGACATCCGGCCGGCCATCACGTAAATTAACCGGGCGCACTAAAAATGACTGCCCAGCAGCAAATAACCATAGCGCCATAGTTTGTGTTTAACAGCTTATCCTGTTTAACCAGTCCACGTAGCAAACAGAATTAAAACGGCCTTTAGGCCTAATGCTGATCACTTAAGCAGGACAGGCTTGCCCTAAGCCAACCGTTGCAGGCCAGGATGGCCGAATCGAGCCCTCAGGGATGGGTTCACGGCGTGTTGGTGTGGGCAAGCCTGTTCGTGCAGAAACGTTAACTGACTGGCATTACCTTTAAGCCGCTTTAAATAAATTCAGCCGCGACTTTGCCTGCAAAGCCGTGTGTTGTTGTTTTTTGCCACAGCAAACTATGAGATAGCATAATGACCAGCCAGACCAAGTCAGCCAG
>CAZEGA010000352.1:0-2922 GCA_964511675.1 uncultured Rheinheimera sp. | reverse complement strand
GTATTCGAACCACGGGCACTAAACGAATTACTGCCCGACTGGCAGCAGCTTGGCGCTCCGGTTACCACTGCCGTTACCCACGATGATATATACCTGTTGAAGGATGCCGCTACCGCCACTAAGTTGCCGGGCTTTGCCGTGCCGAAAACCATGCACAACAGCGGCAACTATATTGTGTCTATCGCTAACCTGTGCCGCTGGCTGGCTCAGCAGGCTGAGCAACTTGGCGTAGAGATTTTCCCCGGTTTTGCCGCCAGTGAAGTGCTGATTGAAGCTGATGTTGTTAAAGGCATCCTGATTGGCGATATGGGGCTGGATAAACACGGCCAGCCCAAAGACAGCTATGTTCCCGGCATGGAACTGCGGGCGAAATACACCGTATTTGCCGAGGGCTGCCGTGGCCACCTTGGCAAACAGCTGATTAAACATTTTGCGCTGGATAAAGATAAATCGCCGCAGCATTATGCCATTGGTTTTAAAGAGATCTGGGATGTACCGGCACCTAAGCACCATGCAGGCCTGGTGGTACACTCTGCCGGCTGGCCGCTGAGCAAGGATACCTCAGGCGGCGGTTATCTGTACCATGCTGAAAACCAGCAAATAGTAGTAGGCTTAATTATCGACCTTAACTACAGCAACCCGCATTTAAGCCCGTTTGATGAGTTTCAGCGCTATAAGCACCACCCGGTGATCAGCCAGTATCTGGCCGGCGGTAAAAGGGTCAGCTATGGTGCCCGCGCTATTGCCAAAGGCGGCCTGAACAGCCTGCCGAAAATGAGCTTTAACGGCGGCCTGCTGGTGGGTTGCGATGCCGGCACCCTGAATTTTGCCAAAATTAAAGGCAACCACACGGCAATGAAATCCGGCATGCTGGCAGCAGAAACCCTGTTCAGCGCCCTGCAAAATGATGATGCCGGCGGCCAGGATCTGACCGCCTTTGCCACTGCACTGCAAAACAGCTGGCTGTATGACGAGCTGTACCGCTCACGTAACTTCGGCCCGGCCCTGCACAAGTTCGGCACCTTCTGGGGCGGTGCCTTTAATACGCTGGAGCAGAACTGGTTTGGCGGTAAACTGCCTTTTACGCTCAAAGACGACAGCCTGGACCACGCCCAGCTTAAACTGGCCAGTGAAGCTGCCGTAATAGCCTACCCGAAACCAGACAATGTGCTGAGTTTTGACCGGCTGTCGTCGGTTTACCTGGCCAATACCAACCATGAAGAAGAACAGCCCTGCCATTTAAAGCTCAAGGACAGCAGCATCCCGGTCCGGGTCAACCTGGCAAAATATAACGAACCGGCACAGCGTTACTGCCCGGCCGGCGTATACGAAATTGTGCCGGATGAACAGCAGCAGCCCAAATTCCAGATTAATGCGCAAAACTGTATTCACTGTAAAACCTGCGACATTAAAGATCCGTCCCAGAACATTACCTGGGTAACCCCCGAAGGGGCCGGTGGCCCGAACTACCCGAACATGTAAATTTGTAGGTAGTACAGCCTGGTGTAACAACACCGGGTTGTGCTAACTTATTGTTTTATAGTGTTGAAATAATCCTGCCACTTTGTATATTCCTGTCGTTTTTCACCCTGCCCCATTGCCTTAATATTAAGCAGCAGCTACTTTTAGTACTGACTCCATAAAATGATGTGCAGTAATGCCTCGCCAGAGACAGGAAGTAGCATGATGAACAATAAGATAAAGCCCGATAGCGCCATGCAGGATGATGTGGTGGTAAAAAGCGCAGTGAGAAAATCTCCTGCGGCAACAGCCATCACACCGTCGTTTGCCAGTGACCGCTATATGTATTTTACTGAGCGCGATCTGAACAAAATCCTGACCAACCTGGACGCATTGCGCAGCAGTGTATTTCCGGCGTCCGACCCGGACAATGAAATACAAAGCAGGAAACAACAGCATTTTCCGTCTGTCTGCCTGATCGGGCTGGGCCGTTGCGGTTCCAATATCGCGCTGGATGTGGCGTCTCTGGTGTATAACGCACGAAACTTTTACCTGAATGAATTTAATAATGAAGAAAAGCAGGTGCGCGAGCAGGAATACCGGCCAATGCGCTGGATTAAGCGCAGCCTGCATTTATCGACCAACCAGGCGGTAAAACCGGTATTTCTGATAGAACCGCTGGTAATGCTCGGTGATCTGGATAAAGACATAGAAGGCCGTATCCGTTTTTCCCATAAAGGTGAAAAGAGCGGCTTTTTGCACGACTACACCAAAATGAAGATTATGGATTTATCTGAAGTGCATGCCGGAGGTGCCGGTAATGCACCGATCCTGGGGCAATATCTGGCAAAAATTATTCTGAATAAAGACACCCAGCGCTTTTCCAACGCCGACTGGAAGTTTATTCACTCCTACCTGATTGACTCCTGCGGTATTAAAGCGAACCAGTCACGGCTGTATTTTTATATTTTCAGTGCCGGCGGCGGCACCGGCTCGGGAATGGCGTCTGAATTCGGCCTGGCCCAACAGTATGCCTATATGAGCAAGACGTTTGATACCCGCACGCTGGCAGAAGATGAAGAAAACCGCGGCCACTCTTTTGTGTTTGAACCCATATTCACCAGCGGGATCTGCATTTTGCCGAATATTTCCGACCATGGTGTGGAAATGTCCGAAGCACTGCATATCAACGCCGGGCGCCTGTTATGTAAATACCTGGCGGAAGAATGGGATTTTTCTTACAACTTTGACAACGAGGACAGCAGCGAATCCAGCGTTATGCACCGCATCCGGCCATGGAACGCCATGATGCTGATTTCAAATGATATTATGCGCTACGCCGAGGAAACCGATGACGGCGGTATCCAGCATATTGACGTTAATGCCATGGAGAAATACGCCAACCAGTATATTTCCCAGCAAATATTTAATATTTTAACGGCGCAGGCCGTGACCACCGAC
>CAZEGA010000351.1:1722-2940 GCA_964511675.1 uncultured Rheinheimera sp. | reverse complement strand
ACCGCGGTTGAGCAGTTAAAAGATTTTGCGCTGGCCGGCTATGGCTATAGTGCTGAGCATTCCAGCGCCAGCGAGTTGGTATTTTTACGTCACAGTGCAGAGTAATACAGCTACTTGGGAGGGCAGGAATCGGCTTGCTCACGTCAACACGCCGTAAACCCATCCCTGGGGGCTCGATTTCGCCCGTCCAGGGCTCCAACGGTTGACTTAGAGCAAGCCGATTCCTGCTGAGTGATTCATCATTACGTGCAGACATTTTTTTGTTACAATGCCGCCCTTTGCCTGTGGTGGCTCAGCGGTGGTGTAACAGATGAAATTTCCCGGCCTGCGTAAAATTAAACATTATTTCCCGGTATCCCAGCCCAAGCCCCAGTTACCCAGTTTTGAAGTGCGCCCGGCGCTGGACACCTATATCGTTGGTCTGGATCAAACTATAGTGGATGTCGTGGCCAGTGTCAGTGATGAATTCCTGCACCGGTACCGTATCCGCAAAGGCTTATCCAATCTGGTCGAGCATGGTAAAGCCAATCTGATCTATCAGGAACTGGTGGCACAACAGGCCATATCCGATCATTTTGCCGGCGGTACTATTGGCAATACTATCCATAACTATTCGGTACTGGCTGATGATAAATCGGTGCTGCTTGGTGTAATGTCGGCCAATATTGCGCTCGGTTCGCCGGCGTATCACTATGTCTGCCATACCAGTTCTAAAGTGGATATGAACCACCTGCAGGGCGTAGCCGGTGATATTGGCCGTGGTATAACCATGATTACGCCGGATGGCGAGCGCACCTTCGTGATTGACCCCAGTGATATGGACCAGCTTAGCGCGGAGTATATCCCGACCGGTATTATTGCCGGGGCAGCGGCTTTTGTCGTTAGTGCCTATCCGCTGCGCGCCGTGGGGCAACCTATTCAGCAGGCCATGTTTAAAGCCTTGCAGGATGCCAAAGCACACAAGGTGCCGGTGGTCATGAGCCTGGGCACCCGGCATTTGGTAGAAGAAAACCGCGAGCAAATTCTCAGCACGATTAAAGATTACGTTAATGTGCTGGCGATGAACGAGCTGGAAGCCGAAGCCTTAACCGGTTTTGCCGATCCGCTAAAAGCTGCGCAAGCGATACTGGAGCACACCGATATGGTGTTGATCACTGCCGGGCCGGACGGTTTATATCTGTGTGGCCATACCGATGACAGCGTAAAACGGGAAACGAC
>CAZEGA010000351.1:0-1712 GCA_964511675.1 uncultured Rheinheimera sp. | reverse complement strand
AAATCAGCCAGCCTGGCCGATTTTAACCAGTACGAATTCAGCCGCCCTATGCTGCGTGCCAATTGCAGTCAGCCGTTAAAGGTATATTCGCATATTGACCCTTATCTTGGCGGGCCAGAGCGGATTATGAACACCAACGGTGCCGGTGATGGTGCGCTGTCGGCGATTTTGCATGATATGGCGGCCAACCATTTTCATAAACAGGTGCAGCCACTGTCGGGCAAGCATGAACAGCCGTACCTGGCTTACTCGTCGTTTGCCCAGATCTGTAAATACGCCAACCGCGTTAGTTATGAAATTCTGGTGCAGAATGCATCGCGCTTGTCCAAAGGCTTACCGGAGCGTGAGGATAGCCTGGAAGAGGCGTATTGGGAGCGATGATTGTAAAACTTTCTGACTGTTAAGGGTTAGTGAACAGTTTTAATACAGAAAAAGATATAGTAATAGAGGTAAGATTAAAAGCTATATCGCAAGCGCTGGAAGCAAAAAAACCGCCTTTAACGTAGGCGTAGCATAGTATTAAACTGCACATATAGCTTATGAAAAACATAAAATAGTTAAAACCAGAGGCACTTATTATACCACTATGAAAAAGTGCGAATAGCGATGATATCAATAATGCCCCAATAATTTTTGCTTTTCTGGTTTCTCCCATCCAAATCTGGTATCCCAGGCGCCTGAATACCAGTTCTTCAACTAAAGAGCCAAGCAAAATAGTGGCGAGTAAGGCTGCAAATTTAAAATCAAGCAGGCTCAGACTATTTGAATTTTTTTGCGACATTATACCGAAGTAATGTAATGCTATATTTAGCATCATTGCAAAGCATGCGGTACATGCACCGATAAAAGCAAATAAGAAAAACTGCTTTGCCCTGTGTTCTGGTATTTTTGTGTGGAATATTTTATGGAGATAACCCTTTGTGTAGGCTGAAATTAAATATAAAGTTAAGGATAGTATGGTTAGGGCAATGAAGAATAATAATTGCTCGTTCGTGCCAGCCAGATCTAACTGTTTGGAAATATTGCTGGCTAAAATGTCGCAACCATAATCATTTAAAAACTTTACCAGCTCTGTAGTATGTTCCATTTCTTTTTCAAAGTTGTATTGGAAGTTGAATTCACGATAGAACTGAATTTTGTATTCTGAATGCAAAGGGTCTTGTTTGCCTATTATCCTCTTAATGGTAAATTGTTCTGTTGTTTCATCGATGTCGCAGTTCTTAATGGTGAAGTGAAAATTTACTTTTGAAATTGATAAAGAGCCTGAACTGTGCATGAAATTTGAAAAAATAAAATTAATTAAACTAGCTGAAATTACTAAAAATAATACGGTAAGATAGCTTAATAGTATTTTTTTAACACAGTATGTCAGGCTCATCATATTTCCATCGTTGATGCATAGGGTTGGCCTATAATCAGTGTAAAACCTGAGTTTAAAAGTATTTTAAATGTATTTAATTTTTAAAATATGTCAAACTAAATTAAAGTAATGTTTAACTTGTTGATTATATTGGTTTTTTTAACTTGACATTTGTGAGTTTTATCGACCTGTCTGCAAAGACAGGTTAAGCAAACCGCAATACTGTGAGTAATACCGAAAGGCTGTCCCGTTTACATAGAGGAACAGCCATCTGGATATTCAACTGCAGCATAATGCTGCTTAGTTAGTGTATCAGCCCTGAAATACGCTATCTAACAGGCGGAAAGTACCG
>CAZEGA010000350.1:2254-2942 GCA_964511675.1 uncultured Rheinheimera sp. | reverse complement strand
CGGCGTACAAAGTGCAGAAGCAGCAACGCGTATAACTTGTGCTAAGCCGTGTCAGTTAACACGGCTTTTTCGTTTTAGAACAGGGGACTTAAAGCATGTCTGAGATAGTAAAAATTATCGCCCGTGAAATTATGGACTCACGCGGCAACCCAACAGTAGAAGCTGATGTGTACTTAGCCAGCGGCGCCATGGGCCGTGGTTGTGCCCCGTCCGGTGCCTCCACCGGTTCACGCGAAGCGCTGGAACTGCGCGACGGTGACAAAAGCCGTTACCTGGGTAAGGGCGTAACCAAGGCCGTAGCCAATATCGACGGCCCAATCCAGCAGGCGTTGCTGGGTAAAAATGCGTATCAGCAAGCACAAATCGACCAGATCATGATCGATTTAGATGGTACTGAAACAAAAAGCAAGCTGGGCGCCAATGCGATACTGGCGGTGTCATTAGCCGTGGCCCGCGCTGCCGCTGCCGATAAAAAAATCCCGCTGTACCAGCATATTGCTGATCTCAACGGCACTTCAGGTGTGTACAGCATGCCGGTGCCGATGATGAATATCATTAACGGTGGTGAGCACGCCGACAACAACGTGGATATTCAGGAGTTTATGGTACAGCCGGTTGGCGCCAAAACCTTTGCCGAAGCGCTGCGGATGGGCGCCGAGATCTTCCACAGCCTGAAGAAAGAGCTGCA
>CAZEGA010000350.1:0-2244 GCA_964511675.1 uncultured Rheinheimera sp. | reverse complement strand
CTGCCGTTGGTGATGAAGGCGGTTTTGCGCCGGATCTTAAATCAAACGAAGAAGCACTGTCGGTGATTGTAGAAGCGGTTAAAGCTGCCGGTTACGAGATGAACAAAGACGTCACGCTGGCGCTGGATTGTGCGGCCTCTGAATTCTACAAAGACGGCAACTATGTCTTAAGCGGCGAGAACAAAAGCTTCGACTCGTTCGGTTTTAACGACTACCTGGCCGGTTTAACGACCCGTTTCCCTATTGTTTCTATTGAAGACGGTCTGGACGAGTCAGATTGGGATGGCTGGAAAGATTTAACCAACAAAATTGGTGACAAAGTTCAGCTGGTCGGCGACGATTTATTTGTCACCAACACCAAAATTCTGACCCGTGGTATTGAGCAGGGCATTGGTAACTCTATCCTGATTAAGTTCAACCAGATAGGTTCATTAACCGAAACCCTGGCGGCAATTAAAATGGCTAAAGATGCCGGTTTTACCGCGGTTATCTCACACCGTAGCGGCGAAACCGAAGATGCCTTTATTGCCGACTTGGCCGTAGGCACCGCTGCCGGCCAGATTAAAACCGGCTCACTGTGCCGCTCTGACCGTGTGTCGAAGTACAACCAGTTACTGCGTATCGAGCAGGAACTGGGCGGCAAAGCGCCATACAAAGGCCGCAGCGAAATTAAAGGCCAGTAATTACTGACTTTTGCTTAAAACAAAGCCACCTTATGGTGGCTTTGTTTTTGCGGTACAAGGTACTGGCTTCACTTAAGCAGCTTTTTCGCTTTGGCAAATACGCTATCAGCGTCAAGTAATATCGTGTTGCCTGCCAGGTTCTGCTTAATTTTCAGGCACAAACATAGAATGAATAATAAAAATTGCCCAGCGCGCAGATTTGTCATACTGTGATAGTAATATCGGAACAAATTTAAGGTAAAGTCTGGTCACGGATGGCGTATTTTGATGAAAAGTAGTGGATTTTCTGGCTTGTTATGGTGCATTTGCCTGGCGCTGGCGTTTCCCGCCCCGGCTGCCGATACCTTTACCGTCGCCATTTATTACCCGCAGGTGCCGCCTTATATGTATGGCACGGAAGACAATACGCCGCAGGGTGTGGTGCCGGAGTTGTTAAACCGCTTTTTTGCTGCTGAGCCTTACCGGCTGCAATATGTTTACGAAAACCGCTACCGGGCAGAACTGGGCCTGTATGACGGCAAGTACGATGCAACTGTACTGGCTGAGCAGTGGACCCGGCGGCCCGAGGCGCTGTTGTTTTCAGCCCCCATTCTTGAACATCAGGATTACCTGTATTCACTGGCGCCGCTGGCTGCTGACCTGCAGTTTGGAGACAGCGGCAAAACCATTTGTTTACGCCGCCATTATATTTATTCGGCATTTGCTGACGAATTAAGCCGCGGCAAGCTGGTGCGCATGAACGCTGAATCTGAATTTGACCAGTTTAATATGCTGGTCAATAAGCGCTGTGAACTGGTGTATATGAATGAGAATGTAGCCAGTTGGCTGATGAATCATTATTTTGCCGATACCCCCGTTTACCGGCAGCCTGTTGCGGCGGATAAAACCAGCCTGACCCTGGCAATACACCCGAAATGGCGTGAATTAAAGCTGCGGCTGGATAACTTTATTCGTGAAGCGCACAACGCCGGCACTATTGAGCACAGTCTGCAGCAGCATATGAGTAAACCTTAGCCCTGCCTATATTCAGCCCCGGCCGCCTTGTTGTCATATAACAGTCATACAGAGGGCTTAGTATCTGTCATGTTTATCAGGATGATGTTCCTTTGCCTCGGACAGCGCTGGCCTGCAATCTATTACCCGGGTAGTTAATTTGGGACTAAGTGATTTTCACCGTCATGAGCTGCAACGCATTCTGGCTGGCAAACTGCTGACGCCATTGTTTCAGCCGCTGGTATCGTTAACCGATGGCAGTATTCTGGGCTATGAGGCGCTGATCCGTGGCCCGTCAGACAGTGCGCTGCATTCACCGCTGCTGCTGTTTAAAACGGCCCAGACCTTTGATCTGCTGGAGCCGCTGGAGTTGTTGTGCCGCCAGCTGAGTATTCAGGCGTTTGCCAAAAGCGGCGCCGGGGGGCTGTTGTTTTTAAACGTTAACCCTATGTTGTTGCTGACATCTGATCATCCGTCCGGTGTAACCAAAGGCTATATCCAGCAGGCCGGTTTAGAGCCTGGACGGATCGTGATAGAGCTGTCGGAACAGTTTCAGGTGGAAGACACC
>CAZEGA010000349.1:0-2963 GCA_964511675.1 uncultured Rheinheimera sp. | reverse complement strand
GTATCAGTATGCTGATCTGCGGCCCACTGGCAGACAGCCTGGGCCGGCGGCCACTGGCCATTGTCGGCTTAACCGGCTTTGTGCTGGCCAGTATCACGTTAAGCCTGGTCAGCAGCATTGAGTGGTTTTTATTCTGGCGCGCCGTGCAGGCGTTGTGCGGTGCAGCGGCTACAGTAGTGGTGCCCGGTATAGTGCGGCATATTTATCAGGAACATACTGCCAAGGGTATGTCTTATGTGTCGATGATCATGATGCTGGCGCCCTTGCTGGCACCCGCCATTGGCAGTGTGGTGTTATGGCTGGCCAACTGGCAGATGATTTTTGTTACGCTGGCGGCCTATGCCCTGCTGGTATTGTTAGTCAGCGTCAAAGCACTGCCGGAAATAAAACCTGCCGGCAGCCCCAGACAACTGGCGTTGTTTGCCGGTTATAAGATCGTGTTTGGCAACCGCTCAGCGCGGCCTGATATTGCCACTTCAATGTTCGCGTCCTTTGCGTTTTTCTGCTTTTTAACAGCAGTACCCTTTGTTTATATCCAGTATTTCGGTGTTGATGAACAAACATTCAGCCTGCTGTTTGGCTTTAATGTGCTGATGCTGATGCTGGCTAACCTGATCAACAGCCGCCTGGTAACCCGGCTGGGGCCACAGCGCATGTTACGTGCCGGTCTGGCCGTGGCACTGGTCAGCGCCAGCCTGTTAACCCTGTTTAATGTCTGGCAGTTTGAGCTGAGTTATACCGTGCTGGCGATAGCGCCGCTGATGGCCAGCCTGAGTCTGATTGCCACTAACGCTGATGCGATGATCCTGATGAAATTCCCCGATAACAGCGGTAGCGCAACGGCAGTGATAGGTACATTACGCTTTGGCATCGGCGCCTTGGCGGGCCCGTTACTGGCGCTGTTTTATACCGGTACCCCGCTGCCTTTTGCCTTGCTGATGCTGGCAGGTGTGCTGCTTATTGCGGTCAGCCAGCTGTGGCATACCACAGCGGTAGCCGCCAGCCCCGGGACAGCGGATTAAAATTTGTTACATTACAAAAAAACAGGGCTTAAATTTTACAGGCACCGCCGCTGCACTCATCGTCGTCATCACCGTATTGTGGTTCATCCGCCCGGTTAAGCTCGGCCTGTTGCTGGCGCTGCACATTCTGTTCGGCTGCGGCAAAATCCAGATGGTCAAGGTCAAATTCTAACTCAGACATAAACATACTCCGTCAGTTGGCTAAGCTCAGAGTGTAGCAAAACCCCGGCCCGGACCAAACTCATTTAACCCATGCAGCGCGTAACTGAACTTGCTAAAATAGCCGCCAACTTCACAGCGCCATTGCAGGAGAGTGCATGACCACTTTAACCATTCAAACCCCGGACGACTGGCATTTACACTTTCGTGACGGCGACATGCTGCGTGAGACCGTGCCGGCCACAGCACGCCAGTTTGCCCGCGCTATTGTTATGCCCAATCTGGTGCCGCCGGTAACCACAGCGGCAATGGCCACAGCCTACCGTGAACGTATTTTGGCGGCACGGCCGACTGGCAGCCAGTTCCAGCCATTAGTGACACTGTACCTGACCGATCAGACTACTGCGCAGGATATTATTGCTGCCAGAGCCGCCGGTGTGGTTGCCGCCAAGCTGTATCCGGCCGGAGCCACCACCAACTCCAGCGCTGCAGTCAGCGCACTGGATAGCTTATATCCGGTATTTGAGGTGATGGCAGAACAGGGCATGCTGTTATTGGTACATGGCGAAGTGACCGATCACGATATTGATATTTTTGACCGGGAAAAAGTGTTTATCGACCGTTACCTGCAGCATATTGTCGCGCGCCTGCCGCAGCTGAAAGTGGTGTTTGAACACATCACCACGGCCGATGCCGCCGCTTTTGTGGCCGAAGCGACAGCCAATGTGGCCGCCACCATTACGCCACAGCATTTATTGCTGAACCGTAACGACCTGCTGGTGGGTGGTGTACGGCCACATAATTACTGCCTGCCGGTATTAAAGCGCCGCACCCACCAGGAAGCGTTACGTGCTGCAGTTGCCACGGGATCAGCAAAGTTCTTCTTAGGCACAGACTCTGCACCACATGAAAAACACCGCAAAGAGTCAGCCTGCGGCTGCGCCGGTTGTTACAGCGCCCACAGCGCAATAGAGCTGTATGCCCAGGTATTTGATGATTTAGGCTGTCTGGATAAACTGGAAGGTTTTGCCAGCCACTATGGTGCCGACTTCTACGGCCTGCCGCGCAATACCGGCAGCATAACACTGGTCAAACAGCAATGGCAGGTGCCGGCCGAAATTACCCTGCTCAATGGCAACCCGATAGTGCCGTTTTATGCTGGCGAAACGTTAAACTGGAAATTAGTCTGACCCTGAAGCTTCAACTGACGGTAACCGGTTTGCTCTAAGCCAACCGGTTACTGTTTTCCCCTGCTCTGGCATGATCAGGCTCAATTCTTTAAATAACTCAGCAGCCGCTCCAGCGCCCGGTAGCTAAGTGCTTCCATCAGGTGTGCCTTGCTGATTTGCGGCTGCTGCTGCAAGTCGGCAATAGTGCGCGCGACCTTGATAACTTTATGGTAGGTGCGGGCCGACAGTTTAAAGCGGTGGATGGTGTCCTCCAGAAAACGCGCATCAGCCTGCTGCAGCGGGCAGAAGTCGGCAATCTCACTGCCGCTTAAACGGCCGTTAGCCTTACCCTGCCGCGCCAGCTGTAACTGCCTGGCTGCCAGCACCCGCTCACGCACACTGGCGCTGCTTGCTTCCTGCGTCTGCTGGCTTAGCATGCCTTTGGGCAGTAGCGGCACTTCAATCTGCAACTCGATACGGTCGATAAAAGGGCCGGATAAGCGGTTTAAATAGCGCATTACCTGCTCCGGCGTGGCGCGGCCATACCAGACTCCCTCGGGATAAACCACCAGCCAGGGCCCGTCCGCGCAGACCCGCAGGCAATCGGCCTTGC
>CAZEGA010000348.1:0-2972 GCA_964511675.1 uncultured Rheinheimera sp. | reverse complement strand
TGGCATTGTCATCATCCAGCTGGATCAACTGGCCAAAACTGTCACTGCGCTGGCTGACTTTTTGCAGCTGTAATGCGTGATCAATCAGCTGGCTGGCACTCTCTGCCGGTATGGTGATTTGGTCGTGGTAAGGGACAGCGCGTTGCAGATTAAGATAAAACGCTATTTGCTGGGTCAGTTCGCTGCGGGTTAAAACGTGCTTGTCCGTTGCCAGCAGGCACAGCGCAGTCAGGTTAATGCTGTTAAGGGCAGCGGCCTGGTTAATCCGTTGCATCAGCTGTTGTGCCAGATCGGCCACCACAGGATTGAGCCACTGTGGTTTTTGCACCTCCAGCGGGTCGATGTCCTGTTTCCACTCCGGCACCTGCTGGCTCAGGTAGTTATTCAGTGTCAGCGGTTCGCCAAAATTGACATAACCGTAGCCGTAGTCACGCAGGTTGCGGATGGCTTTCAGTACGCCCCAAACCGATTCTTTCTGCTTGCCTGAGCCCTGTAATTCACGCAGGTAAGTATTTACTTCCATGACATGCTCGTAGCCCAGATACACAGGTACCAGCGTAACCGGTCGTTCAATGCCGCGCAGCATAGATTGCAATGTCATGGCCAGCATGCCGGTTTTCGGCTGCAGCAAACGGCCGGTGCGGCTGCGGCCACCTTCGGTGTAGTATTTTACCGAGTAGCCTTTGGCAAACAGCTGACACAGATACTCGCGAAACACGGCAGAATACAGCTTATTGCCGCTGAAACTGCGGCGGATAAAAAAGGCGCCGCCCCGGCGGAAAACCGGCCCGGCCGGCCAGAAGTTCAGGTTAATGCCCGCAGCAATATGGGGAGGCACCAGGCCCTGCTGGTAAATAATATAACTGAGCAGCAAATAATCCATGTGGCTGCGATGGCAGGGTACATAAACAATTTCGTGTCCCTTTTGCGCCAAATCGCGCAACATGCCGGCATTATTCACCTTGATACCGGTATACAACTTGTGCCAGAGCCAGCGCAATACGCGGTCGCCCACCCTTAATGTGGCTGAACGGTAATCGGCAGCAATTTCCAGCAGCAGCTTACGGGCTTCTGTTTTGGCCTGGGCCAGGCTGATTTTTTTGCTGCGGGCTTCATCTTCAATGGCTTTTTTCAGTGCCGGTGCTGCCAGCAGCGCATTAAACAACTGGGCACGGTTGACCAGTTTCGGGCCTGTGGCTGCCAGGCGCTGCCGGTAAAAGTGAAAACGCGACATGCGCAGCAGTTTGTGGGCGGTTTCCTGCTCTGCGCCAAACTGGGCGGCCATTTGCTGTAAAGAGACTGCCCGGCTGAACCGTACCAGCGTGTGGCGGCCGGAGATCAGTACGATTAATAATTTGGCCAGCCAGTTCGGGGCATGTGCTTCGCCCAGCAGCCACTTGATGCTGTTTTCCTTACCCGGCGCCCGGCCCCATAACAGTGCTATCGGCACCAGTTGCGCATTTAGCGCCGGGTCGGCAAGGTGTGCCTGCAACAGCGCCTGCCCCTGAGCCAGGGCCGTGGTTTTGCCACGTTTAAATAATAAGGTATGCGGTTTTTCCAGGAATAAGCTGCGGGGGTGGGTAGTACCGTTGAGCTCAACGCTGCCTGCCGGATCGGGCAGGCCAAGCCGGGCACAGATACGCCGGATTGCTGCCAGATCAGCGGCAGACTCGGTGGCACAGACATACAACAACGGTCTGGCTTGATCCAGCGCCAGTTCTGCCACAGGTTGCCCGGGAACGATTTTGTACTTCAGCAGCGGCCACAACGGCCATTTTAATAATGCTGCAAACAATTTTACCGGCCGGAACATCGCTTTCCATCTCCATCTAAAAGTCGCCTAGCATAGCATGTTGCCCCTGTGCGGAAAATTGCGCGTATGCACAGAAACTTGCAATTAGATGCCACCTGTATATACTCACAGTATTTACTGTACAGGTACACAGCACTATGAGACCGTTAACACCGCGCCAGGCAGAAATACTGCAATTGATTAAAGATTACCAGCAAGACAGCGGTATGCCACCCACCCGTGCTGAAATTGCCCGGCAACTGGGGTTTAAGTCAGCCAACGCTGCTGAAGAGCATTTAAAAGCGCTGGCCAAAAAAGGTGTGATAGAGATGATGCCGGGCACGTCACGTGGTATCCGCCTGACTGATAACGCCCAGAACGACGAACCCGGACACTCCGGCCTGCCGTTAATTGGTAAAGTGGCGGCAGGCCAGCCAATACTGGCTGCCGAGCATGTGCAGGATTACTATAAGGTTGATGCTAACCTGTTTAAACCGCATGCTGATTTTTTGCTGCGGGTGCAGGGCATGAGCATGCAGGATATCGGTATTCTGGATGGCGACTTGCTGGCGGTGCATAAAACCACGCAGGCGCAGCCCGGCCAGGTGATAGTGGCGCGGGTAGATGATGACGTCACGGTCAAGCGTTTCCAGCGCGAGGGCCATACTGTACTGCTGCAAAGCGAAAATAAGGATTTTAATGTGATTAAAGTCGATCTGCGTGCCCAGCATTTCGCCGTCGAAGGCCTGGCTGTAGGCGTTATCCGCAATGGTAGCTGGTTATAATTTGTTACTTTGCTCAATAAGTTAATTGTGAGTAAAGCGCTGGTATGACCACTGAGGTTTGCCGGCGCTTTTGCTATTTAGGGGTTTACACTGAGCCGGATTTGGATAATTCTTAGGCTGAAACTGACGAAAAAATAATAACAGAGCCAGTTTTGGTTTCAGCGCTAGCCCCGAAACCACAGGTAATAATAACAATAATAAACTGATGAAACTTCATACATGGGTTCGGTGTGGGTGGGTAAGAGCCGTGTAGTACTGTGTGCTTAGTTTCTGCAGTTTGCTTTGCAAAATGACAGAGGAGAAGTCCAGTGACGAAAACGCGTAGTCTTCGTTGGTCGCTGCCAACCCTGCTTTTAGCTGCAACAGCTAATGCAACGGACATGCCCTTGAATATG
>CAZEGA010000347.1:0-2996 GCA_964511675.1 uncultured Rheinheimera sp. | reverse complement strand
TAGATTTAACACGGTCTGCCGCCACCCGTAACGACCTGATCACCGCGCTATCCATTGCGTGGTACTGCTCTGCTGACATAATAACGGCGACAGGCTTGCCGTTTTTGTTAATCTGCACCGGCTCAGCCTGTGCCTTTAACAACATGCCACCAAAGCCTGTTTTGGCCTGATTCGCTGTTAATGATTCCATGATACACACCCCATTCGTTCGATTCGCTCACCGCTAAAATGATATGCTAACCCGCTGGTAATTACCAATGCCGTCTGTTTTGTGAATGTAGTCTTTTTGCCGATCTGTGTTGCGCTCACCCCGTCGCTTAGCCGATCAGGTTTTAAATGAACGTCGTCTGAGTTGGAAAGACTGGGAGCGTTATTCTTCACGTCAGAAACAGACGATGAAACTGGGCGGTGTGATCGGGCGTTGGTATTTACAAGAAGATCGCCTGTGGCAGGCAGCTTAAGGCTCATTCAGCTCGTTATGGTGCTTACTGAACACCGGCACGGTAATATGCCATTTAATCGCCGCCAGCCGCAGTAATAGCAGGCCACTCATACCGGCCAGCATGGCATAGAGCTGCGCCAGGCCCAGGGCTAATAAACCGGTGTAGACCACACCGCCGAAAATACAGCAGATGGCATATAACTCGCCGCGAAACACCATCGGGATTTCACGGCATAACACATCGCGGATCATACCGCCGCATACGCCACTCATCGTGCCGAGCAATATAGCCACCATGGTTGAAGTGCCGTAATCTAACGCCTTTTGCGTGCCCATAATGACAAAGAACGCCAGCCCCAGCGCATCGAAAAACTGTAAAGTGTTATGTGGTATCGTCAGCCGGTTACGCAGCAGCAGGATAGTAGCTACCGCAGCAATAAAAATGGCGTAAAAGTAACTGTTGTTGTTTATCCAGATCACCGGCACATCCAGGATCAGATCACGCAAAGTACCGCCGCCAATGGCGGTAACACTGGCCAGTACAATAACGCCAAAGCCATCCATCTGGTTACGCCAGGCGGCCAGCGTGCCGGAAATGGCAAACACGGCAATACCGAGTAAATCAAACCAGTGAAAATAAGCTGCCATAGCCATGTACTCCGTAGCTGATACTGGCACTGACGTTAGCAGGCTTTAACCTTTGGGTAAACAGCCCCACAGCAGTAAAAAATCTGCCGTTGAGCTATCCGGCGTTTTTATGTTGTGTTAGCATTTTGCCGTTTTATTAACAAACTTTTATAAAGGATTAGTATGAAAAAGTCGCTGATTGCGTTGGTTGTCGTCGCTATAGCCGCCGCAGGTGGTGTGTTCTATGTCAATAAAAAAGCAGAGGACGCCATTAAACAACAACTAGAACAAGCCAACCAGAGCTACCGTGATTTGGCCGCCAGCGGAGAGATGCCAGCTATCAGCCTGACATATCAGGGGGTTTCGGCTAATGTACTGGCATCCAGCTACAGCATAACAGGCCTGGCCGTGGCGCTGGGCGAAATGGGCACAGTAGCCACCATCGACTTTATTCAGGCCAAAGGCATGCAGCCACAAAGCCTGTCGGATAAAGGCAGCGTAAAGGTTACCGGTATTAAGGCTGCCCCGGCGGTACTGCAAATGCTGCCACCGCACAGCAGCGCCTTTTTACAGGGGATAGCCCTGCATGGCGACTACGACTATGCCTACAATGACAACGGCGAGCTGATGTTTAACCAGCACACCCGCATTAACGACGAGTTCGCGCTGAATTACAGCTTTAGCTTTGCCCAGATGCAGCAGTTCTGGCAGTTTGCCCGGGAAATAAGCGCCCTGCCGCCGGAACAGCAACAGGCACTGGCCTCTGATGAAGCCTACATTGGCCAGGTAATTGAAAAACTGGCAACGGGCGCACTGAAAAATGGTGCAGTTACCATTGAAAATAAAGGCTTTATTGAACGCACCCTGGCCATGACGGCAGAACAGGGCCAGACGCCGGATTACCGTACCGTACAGGGGCTGGCTTTAGTAGGTATTGCCTCTGTGCCGCAGTTACCACAACAGATGAAAGACAGCCTGACTGCTTTTGTCAACCAGCCGGAAAAACTGACGCTCAGCTTCAGCTTTAACCAGCCACTGCAGTTTGCTGCGGTGCAAAGCGGCGAAGTGCTGGCACAACTGGCCTCGCCGGAAGCTATTATTGAATACGCCAACATAAAACTGATTGCCAATAACTAAGCTGATTACCGGAGTACAGAATGTTGAAATATATCTTACTGGCCACCTGTGTTTTTATGTCAGGCCTGACCAAAGCAGATACTGTGTATGAGTTACTGGAGGTGTTTGGTGGTGAAAAACAGATCACCGACCTGCACCAGCCAATGGTAGAGATGATCACCAACTCAAGTCCGGCGCTGGCACCCTACAGTGATGTACTGCTGCAATGGACGCAAAAATACCTGACCTGGCAGGAAATGCGTGAGCCTATGGCAGCCTTGTATAAAAAGCATTTTACCGAGCAGGAAATGCAACAGATGCTGGCATTCTATAAAACACCGGTTGGTGCCAAAACGATTCAGCTGATGCCGCAGTTATTCAGCGAAGGTGGCCAGATCGGTATGCAACTGGCGCAAAAGTATCAGCCCCAACTGCAACAAATGTTAAAGGAATCCGGCCTGTAAGCAGGCCGAGCTCACCACTGGCACCGGCAAAGGGCACTCCAGCTTCATTCGTCTTGCGCCCAGGTGCCTGGCCGGCAATAAGCAAAGTGTCCCATACTGCTAAAGCCATCAGCCCAGCCACGGCTGGCTGGCTTTGCGGCTTTGCTCGTAGTCTGCTATCTGCGGGTTTAGCTGCTCGCTGCTGCCGATAAAATCCAGCCCGCTTAATAAGCGCTGTTTAATATCGGCGTCGATATTAAAGCCCAGTGCCGCATTGTTGCCGAACAGAATTTCCTGGCTGGCTAAATCTATTTGCCACTGTTGCGGGCCCTGGCTGCAGCGGTTAAACAACAGTTCGATATTGGTTT
>CAZEGA010000346.1:1454-3003 GCA_964511675.1 uncultured Rheinheimera sp. | reverse complement strand
GATATCGAGGTAGAAACCAGCGCCGGTGTCATCTGTCAGCTAAAAAGCCGCGCAATTAACGCCGTAGGCTTATATATCCCCGGCGGCAGTGCGCCTTTGCCGTCAACGGTACTGATGCTGGGCGTACCGGCGCAATTGGCCGGTTGTGGCCGCATTGTGCTGGTGACACCGCCGGGCAAAGCGGACGCCGGTGATATTGCGCCAGAAATTCTGTATGCCGCCAAGCTGTGCGGTATTAGCGAGATTTACACCATAGGTGGTGCGCAGGCGATAGCCGCGCTGGCTTATGGCACAGAGACGATAGCCAGAGTGGATAAAATTTTCGGCCCCGGCAACCGTTATGTTACCGCAGCCAAACAACAGGTCAGTCAGGATGCCAAAGGTGCAATCATTGATATGCCTGCCGGCCCGTCGGAAGTGCTGGTACTGGCCGATAACAGCGCTAACCCGGCTTTTGTTGCTGCCGATCTGTTATCCCAGGCCGAACACGGCCCCGACTCACAGGTGATATTAGTCAGCGACAGCGCTGTGCTCATTACGGCCGTGCAGGCAGAAGTCAGCAAACAACTGGCACTGTTGCCACGCAAAAACATTGCGCAAGCCGCGCTGAGCCACAGCCGCTATATTCTGACCACCGATTTAACCCAGGCCGTGGCCGTGGCCAATGCCTATGCGCCGGAGCATTTAATTGTCCAAACCGGCTGTGATGACGAACTGGTAGCGCAGTTCAGCAGCGCCGCCAGTATCTTTGTCGGTAAATGGACGCCTGAGTCGGCCGGTGATTACGCCAGCGGCACCAACCATGTGCTGCCCACCTACGGTTACAGTAAAACCGTATCCAGCCTGTCGCTAAGCGACTTTTACCGCCGCTTTACCGTGCAGACATTATCAGCGCAGGGTATGCGCAATATTGGCCCGGCTATTGTCACGCTGGCAGAAGCTGAAGGTTTACAGGCACACGCCAATGCCGTCAGCTTACGTTTAGCGGCTATTAGTAGCGCCAAGGAGTAACAGATGAGCAGCAAACAGATAAACAATAATCAGATTAACCCGCTGGCCCGCGACGCGGTAAAAGCCATAGTGCCTTACGCCTCGGCAAGACGCAGTATGAGCGGCGGTGCTATCTGGCTTAATGCCAATGAAAATGCACTGGCGCCTGAATATACCCTGAGCGGCAGCTTTAACCGCTACCCGTCCTGCCAGCCACAGGCGGTAATCGACGGCTATGCCGCTTATGCCGGGCTTAGCCCGGCGCAGGTGCTGGTCAGCCGTGGTGCCGATGAAGGCATAGAGCTGCTGATCCGCAGCTTTTGTGAGCCGAAACAGCACAGTATCAGCATTTGTCCGCCAACCTACGGTATGTACGCCATTAGCGCCGAAAGCAATCAGGTGCCGGTAAATATAGTGCCGTTAACGCCCGCTTTTACGCTGGATTTACCGGCGCTGTTTTCCACCACGCCTAAGCTGGTGTTTATCTGCAGCCCGAACAACCCGACCGGCGATTTGATCCCGCGTGAGCAAATTATTGCGGTACTGGAGCACTATAAAG
>CAZEGA010000346.1:0-1444 GCA_964511675.1 uncultured Rheinheimera sp. | reverse complement strand
ACTATAAAGACAGCGCCCTGGTGGTGGTGGATGAAGCCTATATTGAGTTCGCCCCCCAGGCATCGGTAGTCAATTTACTGCAAGATTACCCGAATCTGGTGATCTTACGCACCTTATCCAAAGCCTTCGCGCTGGCTGGCCTGCGCTGTGGTTTTACGCTGGCTGCGCCGGATATTATCAATGCGTTAAAGCAGATGATCGCGCCCTATCCGCTGGCCGAGCCGGTAGCGCAAATTGCCGCCCAGGCACTGACGCCTGCATCCATTGCAACGATGCAAAGCACGGTAAACACCTTAAACGATTTGCGCGATAGTTTTATCCGCTACGCCCAGTGCCGCAGCGGCATTTTGCAGATCTGGCCCAGCAATGCCAACTATGTGTTATTACAGGTGCCGGATGCCGCCGCTTGTGTCGCAGCTTTGCAGCAACAGGGTATTTTAATCCGTAACCAGTCCGCTCAGTTGGGCCTGTCACAGGTAGTGCGGGTGTCCATTGGCAGCCCGGCGGAAATGCAGGCACTGCAAACTGCAATGGATGATTATTTTAATTCGGCAACCAACTTACAACAGCAGAGAGTAACCGCATGACAGGCCAACCGATTTTATTTGTCGACCGCGACGGCACCATGGTAGAAGAGCCGCCAACAGACAAACAGCTCGACAGCCTGGAAAAGCTGGCCTACGAGCCGGATGTAGTGCCCGCGCTGCTGAAACTGCAAAACGCCGGTTACCGTCTGGTGATGGTCACCAATCAGGACGGCCTGGGCACCGCCAGCTTCCCACGCGACAGCTTTGACGCGCCACAAAATAAAATGCTGCAACTGCTAACCTCGCAGGGTATCAGGTTCGATGACGTGCTGATTTGCCCGCACTTCGAGCATGACAACTGCAGTTGCCGTAAGCCGAAACTGGGGCTGGTAAAAGACTACCTGCAACAGGGCAAAATCGACTTTACCAATTCTTATGTGATTGGCGACCGGCTGACCGATGTACAGCTGGCCGACAATATGGGCTTACCCTCGTTCCGTTACGATCGCGATACCCTGGGCTGGGGCGAAATCACTAAACAGCTGCTAAGCCGTGGTCGTAAAGCCTCGGTACGGCGCACCACCCGCGAAACCGATATTGAGATCAGTGTTGATCTGGACAGCAGCGGCAATAATGCCTTTGCTACCGGTGTGGGCTTTTTCGACCATATGCTGGAGCAGATAGCCACCCACGGCGGTTTTTCGCTGCAAGTAAAGGTAACAGGCGATTTACACATTGACGATCACCACAGTGTGGAAGACACCGCGCTGGCACTGGGCCAGGCGTTAAGGCAGGCGCTGGGCAACAAACGTGGTATTAACCGCTTTGGCTTTGTACTGCCAATGGACGAATGCCGCGCCGAATGCGTGCTGGATTTATCCGGCCGGCCGCTGTTTGTGTTTAATGGTGAACTGGGC
>CAZEGA010000345.1:0-3015 GCA_964511675.1 uncultured Rheinheimera sp. | reverse complement strand
GCCGGCAAACATCGGAAAGGCTTTGAGTACAGCAAACATCACCGCAATCAGGGGCACCAGCGACAGCAACGAGATATAGGCCAGATAGCCGCCAATCATGCCAATCTGATCCTGCTGGCAACGCCGGATATAGCGCCGGATAAAGTGCAGCGCAGTTTCTGAATGGGCCCGAAGTACCGGCAGCATAACGCCTCCGCTCATACCAATATCGCCAGAGGATACAAGAAAAGCTGCGCCGCAACCAGCAGGGTTCACAGCGCTTTTCCGCTTTAACCGCAAAAAAAGGCCAGCAGATTGCTGGCCCTGTTCAGATCGGAAACAAACTTAATCAGCGCTGCGGCTGGCGCGTTTACGGTCGTTTTCAGTCAGGTGGCGCTTACGGATACGGATAGACTTAGGCGTAACTTCTACCAGTTCGTCGTCGTCAATAAATTCCAGTGCCTGTTCCAGCGTGTAGCGGATAGGCGGCACCAGGCTGATAGCCTCGTCAGTACCAGAAGCACGTACGTTAGTTAATTGCTTACCTTTTAAGCAGTTAACTGTCAGATCGTTGCTACGGCTGTGAATACCGATCACCTGGCCTTCATACACTTCTTCGGCATGGCCGATAAACATACGACCCCGCTCCTGCAGCGAGAAAATGGCATAACCGGCCGCTTTACCCATAGCATTGGAGATCATTACCCCATTGGTACGCTGGCCGATAGTGCCGCCTTTATGCTCACCATAATGCTCGAAGCTATGGTACATCAGGCCGGTGCCTGAAGTAATGGTCATAAACTCGGTACGGAAACCAATCAGGCCGCGGCTGGGCATCAGGAAATCCATACGAATGCGGCCTTTACCGTCTGGCTGCATGTTGGTCATTTCGGCTTTACGCTCGCCCATCCGCTCCATGATAGAACCCTGATTTTGCTCTTCACAGTCGATAGTGACGTTTTCCATCGGCTCCATGCGCACACCGTCAACGGTTTTCATGATAACTTCCGGCCGCGATACCGCCAGCTCAAAGCCTTCACGGCGCATATTTTCAATCAGTACGCCCAGGTGTAATTCACCACGGCCGGATACTTTGAACTTGTCACCGTCTTCAGTTTCTTCAACCCGCAGTGCCACGTTGTGTTTCAGCTCGTTGTTCAAACGTTCTAAAATCTGGCGGGAAGTCACAAATTTGCCTTCCTTCCCGGCAAACGGCGACGTGTTTACCTGGAATGTCATGGTAACAGTAGGCTCGTCCACCTGCAGCGCCGGCAGCGCTTCTACTTTGGTAGTCGCACAAATAGTGTCAGAGATTTTCAGCTCGCCAAGGCCGGTAAAGGCCACGATATCACCCGCGGTGGCTTCTGTGGTTTCCACCCGCTCCAGACCTAAGTACCCAAACACCTGGCCTACTTTACCATTACGCTTGTTGCCGTCAGCACCGACAATGGTAACCTGCTGGTTCGGTTTTAAACTGCCGCGTTTAATGCGGCCAATGCCGATAATGCCCAAGTAGCTGGAGTAATCCAGCTGCGATACCTGTAACTGGGTTTCACCGTCCAGCTCAACGGCTGGCGGGGCAACGTGTTTAATAATGGCTTCAAATAAATCGGTGATATCTGCTTTCGGTTCGTTATAGTCCAGCGTGGCCCAGCCGTTTAATGCAGACGCATAAACTATCGGGAAGTCCAGCTGTTCATCGGTCGCCCCCAGGTTGTCAAACAGATCAAATACCTGATCAATAACCCAGTCTGGCCGCGCGCCCGGGCGGTCAATTTTATTCACTACCACTATCGGCTTTAAGCCGTGGGCAAAGGCTTTTTGCGTGACAAAGCGTGTTTGCGGCATCGGACCGTCCACAGCATCCACCAGCAGCAGCACTGAGTCAGCCATCGACAATACCCGCTCTACCTCACCACCAAAATCAGCGTGGCCCGGTGTATCCAGAATGTTGATGTGATAGCCATTCCAGCGCACTGAGGTATTTTTAGCCAGGATGGTAATACCGCGCTCGGATTCCTGGGCGTTAGAGTCCATCACCCGCTCCTGCATTTTTGCACGGGCATCAAAGGTGCCGGACTGCTGCAGCAGTTTGTCAACCAGCGTGGTTTTACCATGGTCAACGTGCGCAATAATGGCAACGTTGCGCAGTTTTTCAATATTTGTTGCAGTAACGCTCATCAAACTTATCCTCTGAGACACTTGATGACCGTATTGACCACCAGGCTGTAACTAACGAAAACGAAAGGGGGCATATTCTACTCTGTTTTTATACCGAAAGAAAAACGACATCCGGCCTTTATTGCATTTTTTTTCATCGCAGCGTGCAGGTCAGCTACAATTAGGCACCGGCACGCTGCACCATAAACTTGCAACGGCTCACCAATTTAGTGCAAACAGCATGCGGAAGCCGTTGAGGCAATATAAATACCCTTTTAAATACAAATAGATAAATGTTTGGCATATATCTGGCATTTAATGGCGCAACACCGTTAAATCCGTTCAAAACAGATCAATCTGGAGGAATGCATGTCTGCATCATCTGTACTGAATTTAATTAAAGAAAACGAAGTAAAATTTGTCGATCTGCGTTTTACCGATACCAAAGGTAAAGAACAGCACGTGACTGTACCGGTTAATCAGATCAACGAAGACTTCTTTGAAGACGGCAAAATGTTTGACGGCTCATCTATTATGGGCTGGAAAGGCATTAATGACTCAGACATGATCCTGTTACCGGATGCCAGCACTGCCGTTCTGGACCCGTTTTTTGAAGAAACCACCCTGAACATTACCTGTGACGTTATCGAACCCAGCACCATGCAGGGTTATGAGCG
Source organism: uncultured Rheinheimera sp. (assembly GCA_964511675.1). Classification (GTDB taxonomy): domain Bacteria; phylum Pseudomonadota; class Gammaproteobacteria; order Enterobacterales; family Alteromonadaceae; genus Alishewanella. The sequence continues at coordinate 199 of CAZEGA010000345.1, read as the reverse complement.
TGACCCGCGTTCGATTGCCAAACGCGCAGAAGAATATCTGAAATCAACCGGCATTGCCGATACCGTGCTGTTCGGACCTGAACCAGAATTCTTTATGTTCGATGACATCCGCTTTGAAACCACCATGTCAGGTTCTTTCTTTAAAATTAACTCGACTGAAGCGGCATGGAACTCAGGCACCAGCTACGAAGACGGCAAC
>CAZEGA010000344.1:0-3034 GCA_964511675.1 uncultured Rheinheimera sp. | reverse complement strand
CGATCAAACGGTGATCGAACGCTTTCAGACGGATGCGAATCCTTTGATTACTCATGTATCAAAGCCTCAAAGAGCAAAAAGAGCAAAAATAAACACAAGCAATCCAACCCAAGAAGGGGGATGCCCATGCACCTAAGTTACGTTTGCTCCCCAATCGGGAGCACTGTAAGCGTTAAATAATTTGTCTACTCAAAGAATAAACTTATCTAACGAGCCAGTCAGAATGTTATCGACTGGCCGCGCATTATACTGAAATCAGTCAATAACGCAAGCATTGGTTATAAATTGCACTACAGAATATCGTTTAACTCAAAACCGACACCGAAGCGGGTAACCGAGCGGTTGTAATCAATCAGGCTTTCGCCGTAGCCGTTAAACAACTCAGCGTAAAAACGAATATGCCTGTTAAACGGCACCGAGTACGACAGCCTTACTGCGCCTTTATTGTCGCTGCGCAAATTATTACGCACCATCATGCGCCAGGTGGCATTCTCCTGTTTATAGGCCGCCGATAGTTCAAACCAGCCCATATATTTGCCGATATCCGGGTTGTCATCACCATCAGGGTCCAGCGGTATTTCCTTGCGCTGCTCTTTAAAGCGGTAGTATGGTTCAAAATTAATAAACACATTACCGATAGATGTTACCCAGCTGAGTTTAAGCCGGTTCCAGCTGCGCGAGAACTCACCGGCACGGCCATTCGACTGATGTGACAAGCTTAGAGCAATAATACGGCTGGCCGCTTCTTCGACATTGGCATAATGCGGAAATAGCAAAATAAGCTCGGGCTCGTAGTTGGTTTCACGAAACGGCGACGATACAGCGCTGTTATACGCCTGCCAGTAGGCCTGTTGAGTAAAAGCAAAGAACAGATAGCCATTATCTTTATAGATTTTGCTCCAGAGCGGCGTTTTTAAGCTAAGTTGGAATTTCGCTTCAATATTGTCAGAAGGAGCAATATCAGCATCGCGGATCAGGATTGGCGCAATGCCATCAACATAGCTAACTGGCAGCAGGTAGTTGCTGTGATGCGGGATAAGGGTAAAAGGTGCATAAGCATCCCACTGCTCGGCTTTCATTCTTTTATCCAGTGCATCTGCCGCCGAAACAGAAAATGCCAGTAAGCCAATTAAACCGGGCAGATACTTCATAATTATCCTTAATGTTAAAAGCAATCTACCGCTAACTTATCCATCACCGCTGAATCATGCCTTAATATTGCCAGCAGGCCATCAGCTTGAGGTAAGATGCGGGCAAAATAATACTCAGCAGTATCTTGTTTAGCTGTAATGAACGGCCCGCTATGCACACCAGGTTGCAGCGCAGCGAGGTTTTTATACCACATATAGCCGTAAAGCACATATGACACTAAAGTTAAAAAATCGCAGGCATTGCCACTTTGTGCCCGGCTGTTCTGCGCCAGTAACTCAGCGGTCAGTGTTTTAAGCTGCGCTATATAGCGGCCAAGCTCTTCGGCAATCACGACTGGCCTGGTGGTTATCTCGGTGCTGATATCGGCCAGCAAGCCAAGCAGGGCAGCGCCTTTATCGGCAGCCACTTTTCTTAACATAAAATCTGCCGCCTGAATGCCATTGGTACCTTCATAAATTTGTGCAATACGCACATCCCGCACCAGTTGCTCCATACCCCATTCTTTAATATAACCATGGCCACCAAATACCTGTTGTGCGGTCACACAAGCTGCAAACCCCTGATCAGTCATAAAGGCCTTGGCAATCGGGGTCAGTAAATTAGCGCGTTGTGCCGACAACTGGCAATGATCGTACTTGGCCTTATCCAGCAAGGAGGCCACCCAGGTGGCAAAAGTACGGCCAGCTTCATTCATCGCTTTGATATTTAACAACATACGGCGTACATCCGCATGACCGATAATCGCTTCTGCCTGGTTGGCATCGGTTTCATTAATACGGCCCTGCAGCCGCTCTCTGGCATAGGCCAGCGCATTCTGGTAAGCCCGCTCTGCAGCGCCCAGGCCCTGGCTGCCCATAGATAGCCGCTCGTAGTTCATCATGGTAAACATGCAGGCTAAACCGCGGTGTGGCTCACCGATCAGATAGCCTTTAGCATCATCGAAGTTAAGTACACAGGTAGCTGAGCCGTTAATACCCATTTTATGTTCGATGGAACCGACACTGACACCGTTACGCTCGCCCGGCTCACCATTAGCGCCAGGCAGATACTTGGGCACCAAAAACAAAGAGATACCGCGGCTACCCGCCGGAGCATCCGGCAGTTTGGCCAGCACCAGATGAACAATATTAGTGGTTAAATCATGCTCGCCGGCAGTAATAAAAATCTTGCTGCCACAGATCTGATAACTGCCATCAGCAGCGGGTTTTGCCGTAGTGCGCATAATGCCCAGATCTGAGCCGGCATGCGCTTCGGTTAAGCACATGGTGCCGGACCATTCGCCACTGTACATTTTCGGCAGGTACAAGGCTTTGGTCGCTGCATCAGCATGTTGCAACAGTGCGACACAGGCACCGGCAGTTAAGCCCGGATATAATGAGAAGGCGATATCAGCGCTGCAGAGCATTTCATCAACCATCATCGACAGCGCCTTGGGCATACCCATACCGCCATATCCGGGGTCGCCACTTAAGCCGGTCCAGCCACCTTCCGTTAAACTTTGATAGGCAGTGTGATAATGCACTGGCAGGCTGACGTTACCGTCCTGCAGCCTGGCACCACGCTGATCTGCATCCCCAGCAAACGGCGCTATCTGTTGCTCGCAAATCTTAGCGGCTGCTTCCAGAATGGCTTTGGCGGTATCGGCCTCGATCAGTTCCTGCAGCTGTGGTTGCTGTTGCCACCAGCTGTCGAGTTGCCATACGTTAAACAGATTAAAACAGATATCGTTCAGGGGTGCCTGATACTGGCTCATGTTACTTGCCTCTTAAACTGGACGGATGAGTTTAAGCATGGCATAGCTTTAGTTTTCAAACAAGCGTTTGAATATATTCTTTAACCAGCATATTACAGGCAATAAAAAAGGCCCTGCGGGGCCTTTTTT
>CAZEGA010000343.1:0-3037 GCA_964511675.1 uncultured Rheinheimera sp. | reverse complement strand
CTGCACTTTGATAACTATTTCTGGCTGCAACACTTACCGAAGCGCTGGGCCGAGATTAGCGGGATCAGTGAGGCCGACGCCAGCGCCCGGCTGCAAGCCGAGTATGCTGAACTGACCGGCAAGCTGGAATGGTATTGCCTGGATTACTGGGGTGAACGCCTGCAACTGCCCATTACCGAGCTGAAACGCGAAGTCATGCATAAAATTGCCATGCGCGCCGATGTGCCGGAGTTTCTGACAGCACTGAAACACAGTGGCCGCCAGATAGCCCTGGTTACCAATGCCCACCCCGACAGCCTGTCACTGAAAATTGAACGCACCGAACTGGCAGACTATATAGATACGCTGATCTCTACCCATGAGTTTGGTGTTACCAAAGAGAACTGGGCGCTGTGGCAGAAGCTGCAGCAACGGCTCGGCTTTAACCCACAGCGCACCCTGTTTGTCGATGACAGCCTGCCGATTTTAACCGCAGCACAAAATTTCGGTATTAAACATTTACTGGCGGTAGCCAACCCGGACAGCCAGCAGCTAAGCCGGCAAATCACCGGGTTTCCGGCAATTACCGATTACACCGTCTTGCTGGACGATATCCGCAACTATCGTGCCTGAATCAGAAGCTGATAGTATAACGTCCCTGCGCATCAGGCCGGCCAAGCAACTGCATGGCCTGATGCACTTCCTGCGGCATGGCGGCATCAGGTTTCAGTGTGCCGTTTACCAGCAACTGCTCTGCGTTTAGCACCACTTTAATATCCAGCCCCAGTACATTAGCCGCATCGGTGCTCAGCTGCACAGTACCATCAGCACAGCTCAGTTCGCCATACAGGTTTTGCAGCGCCAGCCAGGTACCGGTCGGGGTTTGCAACCGCGCATCCTGCCAGCTGGCATGGCCGGTCAGGCTGCTGCACCAGGGCTGGCCCTGCCGGTACGAGCTGATATCCAGCACCAGATCGCCGCTGGCGTCCACCGGTAACGGCAGGGGCAACATGGGCACCAGCTGGCTGACCGGTAATTTCAGCATGGCCTGGCGTATAGCCGCGCCACCGAAGCCGTAGCCGGCAATACCTTTAACATAAGGCTGTGCCGGGTTTTGCAGGCTGCCGCTTTGCAGCTCCAGCTGCACGTTACCGCTAAGCAAAGCCCAGCCATTTAACTGCCAGCGCAAGCGCTCAAACTGCAGCTGCTGGTAATGCACTGCGCTGACTTCGCCCTGCCACAGCGTGCCCGATACCTTGCCCAGCTGTAACTGCGGCGGTAACGGCGCCAGCGTTAACCACCAGCTGGCCGGAGTCAGCAATAAAGTAAACAGCAGATAGCTGCTTACGCCAATCACAATAAATCTGGTTTTTGTCATACTGCCTGCTTATTCCACTACCATACGCCGCACCCGTACGATGCCGGGTTTATCCGCCGAGGCGATATCTAAATTTACCAGCGTCACCCCATGCTGGTATTGCAGGGCATGCAGCCAGGTCAGTAATTTATCAAAACTGACGTCGTCCAGTACCAGGGTCAGCTGGTTGTTTTGCGGCTGCATCCGGCTGACACTGATGCCACTGCTGCGCGCACTGCTACTGATGATCTGCGCCACACTGCCGCCGCTGCGGGCCACCGGCGTACCCGCAGCCAGCTGCGGGATAAGGTTCTGCAACTGGCCCAGTTGCCGCTGTGCCGCTTCAAGCCGCTGCTGTTGCTGGATATTCGCCTGATGCAACGGCTGCCACAGCATCCAGTAGAACAAACCGACCACCACCACCACGACAGCACCGGCAAGCAGCCGCTGCTCGCGTTGTTGCAGGCCATGCCACCAGTTCAGAAGTTGTTGCTGCTGTTGTTTCATGCCTTGCCCCGCATTGCTACACTACCCTGCACCTTGCCGCCGTCATTACTCAGCGCCCCCTGCTCTACGGTAAAACCGGCCTGCTCCAGCGCCGATTTCAGCCGCTCAAAGCTCTGGAAAGCGTCACCTTTGGCCTGAAAACGTAACTCGGTACGCTTACTGTCGTAACGCAGGTTTTCCAGGCTGATATCCGGCACTTTTGCCAGTTGCTGCTGCAGGCTGTCCAGCAGTTGTAAAAAGTGTTGCTCATTGCCACCATCCACGCTGGCCAGCTTCTGTTGCAACTGCATATTCAGGTTGACTATCCGCTCAGCGGGAAACGTCTGCTGGTACAAGGCCGCGCTTTGCTGCTGTACCGCCAGCACCTGCTGCTTAAGCTGCCAGTTACCCAGCCCCAGTAACAGCAAATATGCCAGCACACAGCCAGCCAGCAGCATGGTGCTGCCTTGCCACATAGCCAGTTTCGGGTCGCGTTTACGTTTGGGTTTGTACTCGCCCTGCAACAGGTTAAAGCTGGTCTGGTGCAACTGGCTGGCCAGTAATGCCAGCGGCAGCTCGGGTTCAGCCAGCTGGTGTGGCTGCTGCAGCCCGGCCGGCCAGGGGCTGTAGCTGCTTAACATAGGTAAGGCCGCCAGTTGCAGGTAATCGCCCCACCAGGGCAGATCCACGGCGGCCACCTGCCAGCGGCTTTGTTTTAACAGCCATTGTTCATGCAGCTGGATACAGGCCGGTAATTGTTGCTCGGGCAGCAGCAAGGCATCGGGCAGCATACGGCTGACACTGAAGCCTGCGCTTTGCAGCGATGCCAGCCATTGCTCCAGTTTATCCCGCCGGCATATTGCCACCTGCTGGCTGTACTGCCCCTCGTGCAGCTCGGTCGCCGCAACAGCAACAAACAGCTGTTCTATATCCTCTGCCTGCTCTTCTTCGAGCATATAAGGCAATGCCTGCATCAGCTGGCGGTTGGGCTTGCCTGGCAAAGCAACCTGTTTCAGCTGTACATCGGACGCCGGCACCAGGGCAATGACCGGGCGCGGCCCCAACCGTTGTGCCAGCTCTGCCAGTTGCCCGGCACCGGCCAGCTCACCGCTGGCAATCACTTCCTGCTGCTGCGCCGACCATACCAGCCAGCTGATACTCTGCTGTGGCAGGCTTCCCAGCCGGATAACTAACTGTTCACTCACCCCTGGCCTC